>JACMLB010000048.1 GCA_014379805.1 Rhodospirillales bacterium
GACTGTTGCGGTCCCCAATGACCGCCGTCAAACGCGCACGGTCCTCGGGGCTGACGATGATGCTGACGGTCTGGGCCATAGGCCAGAGAATCGCACATCTCAGGCCCGCTGTGAATCCTGTGTCTGCGTCAGTGCACTAGGATGCCCCAGTGCCTGGACCATTTTTATAACTTCACCTGCCCGATGCTTTGGCCTTTCAACTAATTTAATCGCCATTTCGATCTCGGACCCGGCAGCAGCATATGTCACTCCCTGATCAGCTTTCTTTGGGTTATTGACAGTCTTAGGTACCACGTAAACGCGGAAAGCATAGGCAGGATCATTATAATCTGCGTCACTCATTTCTGCCTCAATGAGCTTATTGACCGTTTTAACAGCACCGGGAACAGAAGCCCCCGCATTAAGCAAATTCTTTGAGTCCATCGTTAACTTTGTAAACTGTATGGTGAAATCCAAGTCGTGCTTCAAGCTATATTCTTCGCCAAAATGCTTTTCACAAAATGCAGAAAAATTTATTGCACATGCCTGAACTTTCGGCTGCACACTCACGTCAATATCCCGAGCAAGGCGATGCTCAATTTCATGACGTAGCAACAGCAAATATTTTAAGTTGTTAACTTCACCACTGCCAAGAGGATGCTTAGCTGACTTGAGACATTCCGACAGGTCCCAAAGCTTCTCCTCACCTTCCAGGGTCAATTTCGGGACACCGTTTTCCATGTAAACCGGCTTGATGGCGTGTTTATAGAAGTAGGCGTGGACCGCATAGGTCCAGGCAATAATCGCATTAACAATGAAAATTTCCGTGCGGAAACTAATTGTAGAATTATTGTAAATAGTTACTGCAGACTTCATTAACTCTACAGCCTTCTCTACTCTCAGATCATTATCGGCGGATGGATTCACACCAATACGCCGGGCCAGACCTTGCAAGCGCCGATATCGCACAAGCAGTGCATTAACCTCATCTGCTGCGGCCGTTGGCGCATTAATATATTTCGGAGCACCTTTTCGAATTGATCCAATTTCTCTAGGATTTATATTACGATCCAGATGACTAAATATTGCAGTTATCTGCTGATCATTAAATTTTGTATGCTTAACAAGACCTTTAATTAGCCTAATTTCCTCAGGCAGCAATATCAATTTCGCCATTGCACGTCACCTAGCCACACATTCAACCCAAAGATTATGTGGCCGAGCACGCCTGTGCAACAAGAGCAAAACACCTTCATTCCACAGCTATTCAGCCTCACTCACTCTACTTCCTCGGCTTCACCCGCGCCGTCGGTTCGGCCTGCATGGGATCATCCGGCCACCAATGCTTGGGATATTGCCCCTTCAAATCCGCCTTCACCGCCTTGTAGGCATTGGCCCAAAAGCTCGCCAAGTCCTGGGTCACCTGAACCGGACGCCGCGCCGGGGACAACAGGTGCAGCAGCAGCGGTACCCGTCCACCGGCAATGCGCGGCGTATCGGCACAGCCGAACATTTCCTGCAGACGCACGGCCAGCACTGGGGTTTCGCCGGAATAGTCGATGGGGGCATGACTGCCCGAGGGCACAGTCACATGGGTGGGGGCCACCTCATCCAGCCGGCGCGAGCGGTCCCAGTCCAGCATACCGCGCAGGGCCTTGGACAAATCCAGCCGGGTCAAATGGGCGCGACGGGTGATGCCGCCAAGATACGGCGACAGCCAGTCTTCCAACCCAGCCAGCAGCGCCTCGTCGGACAGATCGGGCCAACCGGCCTCGGGTTCCGCGCGGCACAAAAAGCCGACACGGGCGCGGAACTTCATCAACTCGTCGGTCCAGGGCAGGCAGGCCAAGCCCATGATGCGGATGCCCTCGACCATGGCCCCGGCCAATTGCTCGGGCGTCGCCTTGTCCAGCTTGTGGTCGTCCAGCACCAGCCCGAACAGCCGCCGTTGGCGCCGAGCCTGCACCACTTCCTCGCGACGGTCCCAGGCGACGGAGGCCTCAGTGCGGATGGACTCGGCGAAGTGTTCTTCGATCTCGGCTTTGGTCAGCGGCGCGGCCAGGAAGATGCGGGCTTCGCGACGGTCGCCGTCCAATTCCGCCGCCACCAGCCATTCCTCGGCGGATAACGGTTCCGGGTCGGCGAAGAAGGCGCCGCTGCCGCCGGACAAAGCGTAGCGCGTATCAAAGCCGGGGCGGCGCCGCGCTATGCGGTCAGGATAGGCGAAGGCCAGCACCAGCCCGGCATCACGTGATACCCCCGATTGCTCGCCCGCCTTCAGGCCCATGCGGCGGCGCAAATCCTTGGCGGTATTGCGGACCCGCGCCATGGCGCCCCGATCGACGGTTAAACCGCGCTGAGACGCGAAGTCTGCGCGCAGGGCATCCAGACGCAGACGGATATCGGAATCACGGTAACCGCGCTCGGCCCGGACCACGTCGCGTTCGCCCAGCAGCGCCGCCACATCGCAGGCCAGACCACCCAGGCCCAACCCGCGCGCCGTGATCACCATGTGGGCCAGACGGGGATGCATGGCGAGGCGGTTCATGGCGCGGCCATGGGACGTCATGCGCCCCTGCCCGTCCACCGCGCCCAACTCGGCCAACAGCTCGCGCGCCTGGGCCAAGGCGGCGGGCGGCGGGGCGTCCAGCCATGCCAAGGCGTTGGCATCCATCACCCCCCATTGCGCCAAATCCAACGCCAGACTTGCCAGATCGGCTTCGGTGATTTCCGGGGCGGTGAACGCTTGCAACGCGCGGTCCTCGGCCTCGGACCACAGGCGATAGCAGATACCCGGCGCGGTACGGCCCGCACGGCCCCGGCGCTGATCGGCGGAGGCCCGGCTGACCGGCAATGTCACCAGCCGAGTCATGCCGGAACTGGGATCGAAGCGGGGCTGACGCATCTGGCCGCCATCGACCACCACCCGCACGCCCTCGATGGTCAGCGAGGTCTCGGAGATGGCGGTGGACAGCACCACCCGGCGTTCACCGTCACGGCCTGGGTGGATGGCGCGGTCCTGGGCCTCTTGCGACAAATCGCCGTATAGCGGTGCAATGGTGACGCCCCGCGCCGCCGGGTGGTCGGACAGCAAGGTCTCGACCCGGCGGATTTCACCGGCGCCGGGCAGAAAGACCAGCACGTCGCCATCGGATTCATCCAGCGCTTGGGCTACGGCTTGCGCCACCCCATCGGCGAAGCGGCGGGGTTCGGGGCGCGACAGGAAGCGGGTTTCCACCGGGAAGGCGCGGCCCTGGCTGCTGACCAGTGGCACATTGCCCATCAGCTTCGCCACCGGCTCGCCGTCCAGCGTGGCCGACATGACCAGCAGCTTAAGGTCGTCGCGTAGCGCCCCCTGCGCCTCAAGGCACAGCGCCAAGCCCAGATCGGCGTTAAGCGAGCGTTCGTGGAATTCGTCGAAGATGACCAACGCCACGCCGGGCAGCGAGGGATCGTCCTGCAACATGCGGGTCAGAATGCCCTCGGTCACCACCTCGATGCGGGTGGCGGCGGTCACCTTCGCCTCGAACCGGATGCGGTAGCCCACGGTGGCGCCCACCGCCTCGCCTATGGATTCCGCCATCCGTGCGGCGGCGGCGCGGGCGGCCAGACGGCGCGGTTCCAGCATGATGATGCGGCCGCCGTTCAGCCAGCTTTGGCCCAGCAACGCCAACGGCACCCTGGTGGTCTTGCCGGCGCCGGGTGGGGCTTGCAACACCAGGCCGGGCGCACCGGACAGGTGCTGGCGGATCTCGGGAATGACGGAGTCGATGGGCAGCGCGGTCATGGCCCGATTTGTACCCTAACAAAGTATGCAGGTCCTACCCCGCAAGGAAGCGGAGCCGGTTGAGTTTCACACGATTGTGAATGATAATGCGCACCGAACGCGCTCGAAGACGCCAATTCCGCAGGGGAGAAACAACCGCCGGTGCCGCCCCAAGCCCCTGTCCCTGCCGCATCACGCCCGCCACCGGGCTACGGCAATGTGATAGGATCGCCCCCCTAAAGGGGTAACCGGCCGCAATTTCGCCACGGAGATCATTTACTCTGCCGGCATTGGATGGCGAAAACCCTCCAGTCCGGCGTCGAGGATCATTCGCGTTCCGGTCCACAACATAGACTCTTGGGAGATCACAATGTTCAATAAGAAGGTCGGTCTGGCTGTCGCCGCCATCCTGCTCGCCCCCGTCGCCGCTGTTGCCGCCGACGCCCCCCCGGCTGCGTTCAACCAGTGCAAGGCCTGCCACAAGGTCGAAGCCGGCAAGCACGGCGTTGGCCCGTCGCTGGCTGGTGTGTACGGCGCCAAGGCCGGTCATGCCGAGGGTTACAAGTATTCGGATAACCACAAGGCCTCGGGCCTGACCTGGGACGACGCCAACCTGGCCAAGTACCTGGCCGACCCCAAGGGCACCATCCCCGGCAACAAGATGGCCTTCGCCGGCCTGAAGAAGCCCGAAGACGTGGCCGCCGTGATCGGCTACCTGAAGACCCTGAAGTAATCCTTCGGGTTTTTCGAAGACGCCGCCGCCCCCTGGGCTGGCGGCGTTTTTTCGTTCTAACCCTCGTCGGGCGACCGCGCCGCCGCCAACATCTTACGCCACATGCCCAGATCGATGGCCGCACGCGACGTCAGTTCCAGATCGTCATCGGCCAGCGGATCGGCGCCCGGATGGGCAAGGCTCCATGCCGCCACCGTTTCATCGCGCTGTTCCACCAGGGACACCACCAGGGGCCGGTACAGCGCCAACAGCGCCGTCAGCCACCGACCGACCAAGCCCGCCGGCCCGTCCCCCGCCATGTGGAAGCGCGGCAGCATCACCGCCACGTCGTCGGCGGCGTACCAGGATTCGCCGGTGACCCAGCGGTTGGTGGTGAACAGTTCCGAGGCGAAGCCGTGGCCGTTCAGGCCCACCGCCACCAGATGACTGGGGGAATCGGTACTGCCGGACGATACCACCGGTTCCACCCCCGGCGGCATGCCCAGCGGGCGCAGGAAGGTGTGGATATGGCCGTGCTCGTTGGGCCGGTGGACGTGGAAATAGAACTGGGAATGACTGCCGAAATCATAGGCGTCGCCCGCGGGAAAGTGGCGAAACTCGGTGGGTTCGCCCGTTCCCAACAGTAAGGCGCGCGGGCTGGTGCGGCGCGCCCGCATGTCGGCTTCCATGGCGACAAGTTTGTCCCCCGCCGCCGCCATGGCGGTCAGCGCGCCCCGCGACAAAAGGGACGGATCAAGTTTCATTTGCTCAATCCCGCTTCGCCATAAAACTTTTCGGCGCCGTCATGCAATTTGATGGCGATGCCGTCTTTCACCGTCTCGGCCTTACCCAGGCCCTTGAGCACCGGATGCAGCCGGGTGAAGGCGGGGAAATTGGCATGCACCGATTTGACCAGATCATAAACGTCTTCCGCCGGCAGCCGGGTGGTGGTGGCAAGCACCGCCTTGAGCTGCAACGACGGAATGTCTTCCTTGGGACCGTCATAGGTGCCGTGCCGGATCACTGCACGCGACAGCCAACCGTTGCGCTTTATATAGGCATCCATGGACTTGGCTTTAACGGGAATGGGCATGGAATTGCATTCGTCCACCGCCACCGCCGCTTCCGGCATGGGGTGAATGCCGGTGAAGAAGGCGGCGTCGATATTGCCTTCACACAGGGCGGTGGCTTCCTCGGCCAAATCCAATTCCACCGCCGGGGCAAGGTCGCCCTCGGACAGGCCAGCAGCTTCCAGCACCATTTCGGCCATGGCGCGCTGGAACGAACCGGGCCGGCCCAGATTGACCCGTTTGCCCTTCAGATCGGCCAGATTTTCAATGCCCGAGCCCTGACGCGCCAGCACCGCCACCGCTTCGCCATGCAGGCTCATGACCGCGCGCAGTTCGGGCGTCGCGCCGATGTCCTTGAAGCCCTCGCCGCCGGAGGTCGCCAGCAAGGCGGCGCGCGATTGCAGAATGGCGAAGTCCACCTCGCCCGATTTTAGCGCCGCCACATTGGCCGCCGAACCCGAGGACGGCGCCACCGCGCAGGTGGTGCCGCGGGGATGTTCCTTGTTGAGCACCCGGCACAGCGCACCGGCTGCGGGGAAATAAAACCCGGTCACCTCGCCTGAGCCGATGACCAGCGTATGGCGATCCGCGGCATTGGCGGAAGTAGTCGCACAAAGAACAAGAGACAGCCCCGCCAGGGCCAATATGTTGCGACGCACCACCATTCCTCCTAGGGCTCATCAGACGGATTGCATAACCCCGATCCGAAGCTGGGGATCATGCCCGACCTCGCGCGAAATCGGAAGGGGTACCCCCTAAGAGCTTGTGCGCATTGCAAAATGCTCCATAAAATTTATCTACAATTTGCGGAAAGTGGTTGCCATCGGGTTCACAAATGGCAACAATCGAATCACTTGATAACGGAGATGGAGGGATAAGCGTGAGGAAGTACTTGCTTCTGATCGTTGCTGCACTGGCCCTGATGGCCACCGGCACCCCTGCCTTCGCCATTCAGTGCGTTCCCTACGCCCGCGAGCTTTCGGGCATCAACCTCAAGGGTGATGCCTGGCAATGGTGGAACGCCGCCAGCGGCGTTTACGACCGCGGCCGCACCCCCAAGGACGGCGCCGTCCTGGTCTTCACCCGTCAAGGCAGCATGCGCTACGGCCACGTTTCCGTGGTCACCCGCGTCATCAGCAGCCGTCTGGCCCTGGTCGACCACGCCAATTGGGCGCCTGCCCGCACCGCAGGCCGTGGCGCAGTGACCACAGCAGTGCCGGTGCTGGATGTCTCGCCCAAGAACGATTGGACCCAGGTCCGCGTCTGGTTCCACCCCTCCAGCGATTTCGGCAACCGCATCTACCGCACCGACGGCTATGTCTACCAGCCGCGCGATCCCCGCCTGGGCCGTCCCGCCGTACACCAGGTGGCGTTGAACCGCGCCGCCGAAATGTTCCCCAATGATCGCGCCTTGGCCCGCCAAGCCATGCAGCAGCCGAAGCAGCAGCTTGAGACCTCGCGCTCCGAGGCCGCAGCGCCCCGCGTGGACGCCATTGCCGCCGAAGCCGTGGTTAAGGCGACCATCGCCATGAGCCCCGCCGCACCGGCAGCTCAGACGGAATTGCAACCGGCACCCTCGGCTGAAGGCTTGGTCAAGGTTGCCAAGCACGCCTTCCGGCCCAACCGTGCTGCTGGTCCGCCGGCCAGCCTGGATAGCCTGCTGTTCAACTAAGCGGCCGTCAGGCACTATCGATTAGCGCCCGTCCCTTGATCAAGGGGCGGGCGCTTTTTTATGCCCCCCCTACCCGCCCAAAGGGCCATGGCCGGGTCTAATTGCCCTGCCTATACTTTCAGGTGGTTCTAAACTTCAGCCCCTCACACCAAGGGTAGGTCAAAACCCACACTTTACATTTGCGCTTCCGCACAAGCCGCGTATGATGGCGCTCTCTCGGGTAGGGTTCGTTGGGGGCCTGGGGAGTAAGGAAGGAAGCCATGGGCGTCCAGAACAAGCCTATTGATATCGTCATCGCCGAAAAAAACCCGCTGCTGCAAAGCAGTCTGGTCAAGCTGTTCGCTGGTGATGAGCGCTTTTGCCTCGCGGCTGTCACCGCCGATGGCGAGAAATTCCTGGAGGCCGCCGACCGCGTGCGCTTCGACGTGGGCATCATCGGCTGGGAAATGCCCGGCGTGGATGGCCGCGCCGTGCTGCAGGCCCTGCGCAATCGCGCCGATGCCCCCCGCCTGATCGTCTATACCGGCAGCCCCAACCCGGACGTGCCGCGTCAGGCTATGACCCTGGGCGCCGCCGGCTTCTGCTCCAAGCGCGAACCGCCCGAGCAATTGCTGGACACCATCCAGGCCGTGGCCGCTGGGCGCATGGTGTTCCCTTTCATCGACGTCTCCAGCCTGGCATCCGATCCGCTGGCCGGCCTGACCCCGCGCGAGCGTGAGTTGCTGGCCTCGCTGGCCGGGGGCCTGACCAACCAGCAGATGGCAAGCCAGCTCGACATCTCGCTCAACACCGTCAAGTTCCACCTGAAGAACCTGTACGACAAGCTGGGCGTCGGCAACCGCGCCCAAGCGGTGGCGTTCTTCCTCAAAGGGCGTGAGTCCCGCTAGCCATTCCTAGAAAACCCCCGACCGGGTAGGCGGGTGAGGCTCCGCTCACCCGCGTTTCGCGTTTGTCACGCGCTCGCGCCACCGGTCAGCCAGTCGGTGGAAAACTCCTCAGTGACGCCGACCAGCGCAAGCGTGCTGCCGTCTGAGAACGTGATGATCTGGGCCGCCTGATCGGTGGCCCCAGTTCCTTGATCCACTTGCACCGTACCCTGTGCGGTGCTGGTTACCGTCAGTCCCTCGGACACGCTCAGTTTGTCATCCTCGACGGAGAAGTCGATGACGGTGTCGGAGGCGCCGGCCGCATGGCCGAAGATATCCTCGCCGTCGCCGCCTTGGTGGGTGTTGCTACCGCCGCCGCCAATCAAGATGTCGTCGCCCTCGCCGGCGTCCAGATTGTCGTTGCCACTGCCGCCGACCAGGATGTCGTTGCCATCGCCGCCAGTGAGAACGGTATCGGTGTCAATGGCCACCTGAAGCGTCGGGCTCTCGCCCACCACTCCGCTGGAGGGCACGTCCAACGAAATCGTCGCAGGTAGGGTTAGCGTGTCGGCAGACGCGGCCGAGGTGGTCGTCGCGTCCGAAGAACTTGTAGTGGTATTGGCCATACTTTGCTCCTGTCGCCATTGTCTAGTCGGGAAGTTGGCAGGCAGGCGCGGCAAATAAACTGCACCGATGGGAAAATGGCCGGGGCGGCGTGAACATCCGGGGTAATGCGGACGGGGAAACCGCCGGTTTCATTAACGGGGCAGGAATCGGCCGTTCTGCGGTCGCCGGTCACGCCCAGGCGGGTTTGGGAACCCCTTTTTTCAACAGGACTTAGGACCTTCGTGCCAATGCGAAGACTGCCGCCCGCCCCCATGTGAGGTTCCCCCCCTCATTGACGGCAAGGACTGCTTATGGACCACGACATCCTCACGCTGGATTGGAATGCGCAGACATTGCTGGTGCTATCGCGGCAACTGGTGAAGGAGGTGCTGGATTGGGCGCACCCCAACACCGCTTATGCCCAGGACCGCCATCTCAGCCGTGACTATGCCTGCGACGCCGCCGATATCGGCTATGCCATCGGCATCATCGAAACCCGGCTGGACAGGGAATTGGGCATCTGGATCAATCTGCGCCGCACCATGAATGTGGCGGAAATTTTGGACGGCGACGTGGCCGGGCTGACCCAGCAGCTGCACCGGGTGCTGGTGGCGCATTTCCAGCTCTCCCTGAAATCGGCGTAGAAACAGCCGTTCAGCTTGGGTTCATGCAGCGGTTCTCATTCTGCGGCCGAACCTGAACGGAGTGACCCCATGCCCGCACCGACCTCTTACAATCCCGTCGCCAAAGGCCTGCACTGGCTGATGGCCTTGCTCATCATCGGCCTGTGGAGCGTGGGTATGGTGATGGAGGATATGCCCAAGGGCGATTTCCGCTCTCAGGTGATCGGCCTGCACAAGGCCATTGGCGTCATCGTGCTGCTTCTGACAATGATCCGACTGACGTGGCGCCTGACCAATCCGGCACCCGAGCTGCCCGCCACAATGCCTGCCCTTGAACGCCTGGGCGCCAAGCTGGGTCATCTGGCCCTGTACACTCTGATGATCGTCATGCCCATCGATGGCATCCTGATGACCCAGGCCAAGGGCCGCGTCGTCGATGTGTTCGGCTTCGTGCTGCCGACCCTTGTTGAAAAGAATGACGAGCTCAAGCACCTGTTCAGCGAAGGCCACGAAGCCATGGGTTTGGCCTTGGCCGTGGTGCTGGTGGTCCACGTGGCCGCCGCCATCCGCCACCACGTGCTGCTGAAGGACGACGTGCTCAAGCGCATGCTGCCCGGTCGGGCGTAATCCGCCCCCGCAATTCATCGCTTCCTGCACGACCAATGCCCCCCGGACTGGCGCTACGCTGGTCCGGGGTGAACGTTTTTTGGCTTTCCGTATCCCAAGCATGCACGATTCCTCCGCTCCACCCTTGACCCCGCCCGCCCCTGTGGTGGTAAAAGCGGTCACGTTTGGGAGGAGTCGTGGTCATGGCCTTGGCTCGTGAAGCCCGCGCGGCTTTCGAGGCAGTCGCCCGCATGGACGGGCATACTCCCGATTCGGGTCTGCC
>JACMLB010000408.1 GCA_014379805.1 Rhodospirillales bacterium
CCGATCTGGAGGACGCAATCCGCCGCTACATCCGAAATCACAACGGCCAAGCCAAGCCCTTCGTCTGGACCAAAACCGCCGACGCCATCGTCGACAAACTCAGCCGCCTGCCTGCACCTTCTGAATGAGTCGGTGCACTAGCGCCCAACGCGCTTTCGCGCTTATATCTCCCCCGTCACATTCAGGAGCGTCCCACCATGAACCACCCGAAAACCGTCCACGTGCTGATCGAAGGCAAAGTCCAAGGCGTGTGGTATCGCGGTTGGACGGTGGAAGCCGCCACCGAGCGCGGCCTCAACGGCTGGGTGCGCAACCTGCACGACGGGCGCGTCGAGGCGGTGTTCTCCGGCCCTACCGTCACCGTGGATGCCATGATCACCGACTGCCGCCAGGGACCGCCCTCGGCCCTGGTGCATAATGTGACCGCCGAGCCATGGACGGAGATTCCCGGCCACGGCTTCCATCAACGCGCCACGGCATGACGCTTTCCGCTTGAAAGATCCTGGGCAAGGATCAGGATAAGAGAAAGAGAAACCATAGTGATTTCCCGCCGCCAATTCATTGCTGGAGCCGCCGCCATGGTCACCGTGCCCAATCCCACCGCCGCCGCCGCCACCCGCTCTTTCCCCAAGGGCTTCCTGTGGGGGGCTTCAACTTCGTCATATCAGATCGAAGGTGCCCTAGACGTTGACGGACGCGGCCCCGACATTTGGGATACCTTTACCAAGGCCGGGCGCATCCAGGACGGCAGCAGCGCCGCCAAGGCCTGCGACCATTACCACCGCTACCCCGAAGACGTGGCGCTGATGAAGGCGGCGGGCTTCAACGCCTATCGCTTCTCGCTGGCCTGGCCGCGCATCATCCCCACCGGCACCGGCGCGGTGAATTCCAAGGGCCTGGATTTCTATGACCGCTTGGTGGACGAGCTGCTGCGCGCCGGCATCGAGCCCATGGCCTGCCTGTACCACTGGGACCTGCCCCAGCCCCTGGAAGATTTGGGCGGCTGGCAAGGCCGCGCCGTCACCGAACCCTTCGCCGAATACGCCCGCGTGGCCGCCCGCCGCTTGGGAGACCGCGTCAAAAACTGGATGATGCTGAACGAGCCCAACGTCGTCGCCATCTTCGGCTACGGCGTCGGCGAGCACGCCCCCGGCCATCGCCTGGGCGAGATGGGCACCCTGAAGGCCCTGCATCACCAGAATCTGGCCCAAGGCGCCGGCCTGCGCGCCATCCGGTCTGAACTGCCCAACGCCATCCTGGGCACCGTCACCAATATCAGCCCCTGCATCCCCGACACGGATTCCGACGCCGACCGCCGCGCCGCCGCCCTATGGGACGCCGCCTGGAACCGCGTCACCCTGGACGGCCTGTTCAAGGGCCAACTGCCCCCCATCGTGGCCGAGCAGATGTCCAGCTTCGTCCAGCCCGGCGATCTGGAACTGGCCAAGTTCCCCGTGGATTTGCTGGGCATCAACTACTATGGCCGCAACACCATGCGCCACGAAGAGGGCAAGCCCTTCAACGCCGGCTGGGGCGACCCCAAGGCCAAGCGCTACACCGGCATGGGCTGGCCG
>JACMLB010000409.1 GCA_014379805.1 Rhodospirillales bacterium
CGGTTTCCTCGGGCTCGGCCAGACCCAGGTCACCGGCAGAGACCACATCCACGCCGTAAGGCGCCAGCAGCTCGCCGATTTCGCGGACCTTGCCGGCATTGTGACTGGCGATGACCAGTTTGCCCGAGGAAAATTTCCGGTTCATTCCAGACCCAATGCCTTCTTCTGCGCCGCCACCAATTCGCCCACGCCCTTTTCCGCCAATTCCAGCAGGGTCTGGAATTGGTCGCGGCTGAACGGGCGTTCTTCGGCGGTGCCCTGGACCTCGACGATGCCGCCGGTGCCGGTCAGCACGAAATTGGCGTCGGCCTGCGCGGCGGAGTCTTCGATATACTCCAAATCCAGCACCGCATTGCCCTCATACAGGCCGCACGACACGGCGGCCAGATGGTCGATCAGCGGAATGGTCTTCAGCTTGCCGGCCAGGACCAGCTTCTGGAACGCCAGATGCAGGGCCACATAGGCGCCGGTGATGGAGGCGGTGCGGGTGCCGCCATCGGCCTGGATCACGTCGCAATCCACCTTGATCTGCATCTCGCCCATGGCGGCCAGATCGGTGACGGCGCGCAAGGACCGGCCGATCAGGCGCTGGATTTCCTGGGTGCGGCCCGATTGCTTGCCGCGCGCGGCTTCGCGGTCGGTGCGGGTGTGGGTCGAGCGCGGCAGCATGCCGTATTCGGCGGTGACCCAGCCCTTGCCCGAATTGCGCAGGAAGGACGGCACCTTTTCCTCGACGGACGCGGTGCACAGCACATGGGTTTCGCCGAATTTCGCCAGGCACGAGCCCTCGGCATAACGGGAAAAGCCGGTTTCCAGGCTGATGGTGCGAAGCTGGTCGAAGGCGCGGCCGGACGGTCTCATGACGGGCAAATTCTCATGTCTATTGGGGTCGGGCGAACCCTAACGATTCGAGTCTGCGTAGTCTACTCTAACGCACCTGCTTTCCCTTAAGTTGACGACCCGGCCCCCGCTCACTAGATTCCGCTCGGCAGGAAAGGGTTCCCCAACGTTATGATTCGCGGCAAAAGCCCAGTGATTACCGAGTTGAACGAGCGCTCGCGCGAGATTTTTCGGCATATCGTCGAAGAATACGTGCATACGGGCGATCCCGTGGGCTCGCGCACGCTGTCGCGCCGCATGCCGGTTCACCTGTCGCCCGCCACCATCCGCAACGTCATGGCGGATCTGGAGGAGCTTGGCCTGCTGTATTCCCCGCATATTTCCGCCGGACGGCTGCCGACCCAGTTGGGCATGCGCATGTTCGTCAATGGCCTGCTGGAGGTCGGCGGCCTGCCCGACGACGAGCGCTCACGCATCGACGCCCAGTGCCGGGCGGCGGGCAAAAGCATCGAGCAGGTGCTGGGCGAAGCCATCGGCACCCTGTCGGGCCTGTCGCGCTGCGCCGGCATGGTGGTGGCGCCCAAGATGCAGCGCAGCCTCAAGCATATGGAATTCGTCTGGCTGGGCCGGGGCCGCGCCCTGGTGGTGCTGGTGACCGAGGACGGGTTGGTGGAAAACCGCATTCTCGATCTGCCCGAAGGGGTGCAGCCGTCGTCCTTGATCGAGGCGTCCAATTACCTCAACCATTGTCTGGCCGGCAAAACCCTGGACGAGGTGCGCGAGGAAGCCCTGAGCGAGCTGGAGCAGCAGCGCCACCAATTGGACGAACTGACCAAGCGGGTGGTGGAAGCCGGCCTTGCCACGTGGTCGGGCGATTCCAGCCGCAGCCCGCTGATCGTGCGCGGCCAGTCCCATTTGCTGGAAGACGTTACCGCCGTCGAGGACCTTGAGCGCATCCGCTCGTTGTTCGAGGCGTTGGAGACGTCGGAACAATTCCTGCGCCTGCTCGACCTCACCAACGTGGCCGAGGGCGTGCAGATTTTCATCGGCTCGGAAAACGAGCTGTTCGGCGTCACCGGCTGTTCCATGATCGTCGCTCCCTATCGCGACTCACGGGAACAGATCATCGGCGCTATCGGCGTGATTGGGCCGCAGCGGCTCAACTTCGCCCGCATCATTCCCATGGTCGACTACACCGCCAAGGTGGTCGGACGGTTGATCGGATAACTCAAGCAAGAGAAAGAGACCACATGACCCAGGATCCGCAGAACGAGCAGACGCCCGAGCCTCAGACCGAGGAGCCCGCAGCCGGCCAAGGTTCCGCCGAACAGGGTGTAGACCGCGTCGCCGAGTTGGAGGCCGAGGTCGCCAAGCTCAAGAACGAAGTGCTGTACGCCAAGGCCGAAACCGAAAACGTGCGCCGCCGCCTTGAGCAGCAAGCCGAGGACCGCGGCAAGTACGCCGTTTCCAACATCGCCAAGGACGTCTTGAGCGTGGCCGACAATCTGCGTCGTGCGCTGGACTCGGTGCCGCCGGCTGCGCGCGAAGGCAACGAGATCGCCAACACCCTGACCGTGGGTGTGGAGCTGACCGAACGCGAGCTGCTCAACACCTTCGAGCGTTATGGCATCCGCTTGATTAACGCCCACGGCACCCGTTTCGACCCCAATCTGCATCAGGCCATGATGGAGATGGAAGACGCCACCCAGCCGGAAGGCACCGTGGTGCTGGTCATGCAGCCCGGTTACACCATCCATGATCGCTTGCTGCGCCCCGCGCTGGTCGGCGTCTCCAAGGGTGGCCCCAAGGTGCCGCCGGGTGAACAGGTCGATACCAAGGCGTAAGTACCGTCTGTGTAACTCCCTCACCCTCCCGCTGCGCGGGTCCCTCCCTCTCCCGCTAGCGGGAGAGGGTGCCTGAGCGCAGCGAAGGCGGGTGAGGGGGTTACACATTCGGTTTGAGGTGTCCGATGATCCGTCTCACCCTCGCCGCCCTGCTGATCGCCTTGCCTGCCTTCGCCGCCGAGCCCAAGCCCGGCGACCGTTTCTCCGTCGATCCCAACAAACTCCCCATCCCCCACGCCACTCCGTCCAAAGCCAATCCGGCGGAGGTGGTGGCGCGGCCCAAGGGGGCTGGGTTGGTGGTCCCAACGGGCTGGCGCGCCACCCTGTTCGCCGAAGGGCTGGACCATCCCCGCAATCTGCTGGTGCTGCCCGACGGCTCGCTGCTGGTGGCGGAACAGCGCGCCGACAAGCTGACCCGGTTGGTGGACAGCACGGGCGACGGCTGTGCCGATCAACGCAGCATCTTCGCCGATGGGTTCTCGGAACCGTTTGGATTGGCGTTTCATGGCGACGCTGTGTGGGTGGCCGACACGCGGCGGGTGTGGCGGTTGCCGTGGCAGCCGGGTGTGTCCACGGTGGACAGCCGCGATCCGGTGACCGAAACAGGCGCGCTGGGAGATGATCGCGGTCACTCCACCCGCTCCCTGGCGTTCGCCCCGGACGGCAAGCATTTCTATGTGGGCATCGGCAGCCGCGGCAATTTGGACGAGGAAGCCCCGCCGCGCGCCACCGTGCAGGAATTCCGCAACGATGGCAGCAACCAGCGGACCTTCGCCAGCGGCTTGCGTAATCCCGTGGGCATGGCGTTCCTGTCCGACCAATTATGGGCGGTGGTCAATGAACGCGACGGCTTGGGCGACGAGTTGGTGCCCGATTACCTGACGCGGGTGGAGGACGGTGCCTTTTATGGCTGGCCCTATGCCTATGTGGGCCAGCACCCGCAGCCGGGCTTTGATGCGCCCGACAAGGTGAAGGCGACCAGGGTGCCGGACGTGCTGTTCCGCTCCCACTCGGCGCCGTTGGGCTTGGCGTTCTTGGATGGTGACGCCTATGTGGGCCTGCATGGCTCGTGGAACCGCTCCACCCCCATCGGCTATTTCGTTGCCCGTGTGCCGTTCAAGGACGGCAAACCAGAGGGGCATTACGAGGTGTTCGCCACCGGCTTTACCGCCGGTCAAGGCAAGGTCTGGGGCCGCCCGGTGGGTATCGCCGCCGGGGCGGATGCGCTGTACGTGGCCGACGATGCCGGGAAAACGGTGTGGAAGATTACGCAGGCGAAATAATGCTCCCTCGCCCCTTGCGGGAGAGGGGGCGGAGCGCAGCGACGGGGAGAGGGGTTTTACGCGCGCCAGCGCGGACACAAGGTTATAAGTCGCGCCGACGCGCGCCCCCTCTCCCGCCCGCTTTGCGGTCACCCTCCCCCGCGAGGGAGGAGGGTTTTATCACAGACCCAGCACGTCGCGCATGGTGTACAGACCCGGCGGCTTGCCGTGGGCCCATAGGGCGGCGCGGACCGCGCCCTTGGCGAAGACGGCGCGGCTGGAGGCCTTATGGGTCAGTTCGACCCGTTCGCCATCGGTGGCGAACATGACCGTGTGGTCGCCGACCACGTCGCCGCCGCGCAGGGTGGCGAAGCCGATTTCGCCCTTGGGTCGGGCGCCAGGGTGGCCGTCGCGGGATTTGCACCACACTTGGTCCAGCGCGACGCCCCGACCGGCGGCGGCGGCGCGGCCCAGGCCCAAAGCGGTGCCCGAGGGGGCGTCCACCTTGTGGCGGTGGTGCATCTCGACGATTTCCAAATCGTAATCATCGCCCAGGATGGCGGCGGCGCGCTCAGTTAGCGCCATCAGTAAATTCACGCCCACGCTGTAATTGGGGGCGTAGACGATGGCGGTGCGGTCGGCGGCTCTCTTCAGGGCGGCCTCGTCATCCTTGGACAGGCCGGTGGTGCCGACTACCAGAATTTTGCCGGTCTCGGCGGCGAAGGCGGCATTGGCTACGGTGGCGGCGGGTGAGGTGAAGTCGATAACGGCATCGGCGCAATCGAGCAGCTTGCGCGGGTCGTCGCCCACCAGCACGTTCATGGCGCCGCGCCCGATCAACTCGCCCACATCGCGGCCAACGGTATCGCCGCCGGGGCGTCCGGTGCCGCCGGCCAGGGTGGCGCCTTCGGCGTCCAGCACGGCATTGACCAGCATGCGCCCCATGCGGCCATTGCAGCCGACAATTCCGATCTTCATCTCATAACTCCCTTTGACACTATGGTTCGTCATTCCCGCGAAAGCGGGAATCCATGTGTCCGCATCCCACATTAGCGCCTCAAAGCCTGTTTGCCCCGGCATGGACCCCCGCTTTCGCGGGGGTGACGATCGGGATTATGGCTCAGGCTGCGCAAATGTTACGAAAACCAGCCGGGCGGCGCCATAGGTGCGTTCGTCCACGATGGTGAAACCGGCGGGCGGGGTAAAGGCTTCCTTGGCCGCCACTTCCACCACCGCCAGTGCGCCGGGCGCCAGCCAGCCTTGCCGGGCGAGACCCGCCAGACAGGGCGCCGACAGCTCAAGATTATAGGGCGCGTCCACCAGCGCCAGGGTGCAGGGCTGCTTGGCCAATGGCGGTTTGGTGGCATCGGCGCGCAGGATCGTGGTGCACCCATCCTGCTTCAGCAGGGTCACATTGGCCTTGATGGCGGCCAGGGATTCGGGATGCATTTCCAGGAAGGTGGCATGGGCGCCGCCGCGTGACAGCGCCTCCAGCCCCAACGCGCCCGAACCGGCGAAGGCGTCCACCACCACGGCCTCATCCAGTTCCACATGGGCGGAATGGGCCAGGATGTTGAACAGCGCTTCCCGCGCGCGGTCGGCAGTGGGCCGCGCCACCCGACCGGGCGGCGCGGTCAAATTCCGGCCCTTATCTCTTCCGCCGACGATCCGCATTCTTCGCCTTCGGCTTTTCGGTGGTTTTGTCCCCTTCGGCGCGGGCCGGGCGCTTATCGCCATCGGTACGAGCCGGGCGCTTGTCGCCGTCGGCGCGAGCCGGACGCCTGTCGCCTTCGGCGCGGGCCGGGCGCTTATCGCCATCGGTCCGAACCGGACGCTTGTCGCCGTCGGCACGGGCGGGACGCTGTTCGCCATCGGTACGAGCCGGGCGCTTATCGCCTTCGGCGC
>JACMLB010000410.1 GCA_014379805.1 Rhodospirillales bacterium
CTGACCGAGGTCATCAAGGACAACATGGCCGAGCTGTTGTCCCATGCCGAGACCCAGAAGCTGCTGGACGAGCTGGACAAGGAACAGCAGAAGCTGGTGGCCGAGCTGATTCCAGCCCAGATCACCGTGGGCGGTTTGCAGCGCGTGCTGCAGAATTTGCTGAACGAGCGCATCTCCATCCGCGATCTGCCCACCATCCTGGAAGGCATCGCCGAGGCCTGCGGCCACACCCGCAACGTCACCATGATCACCGAGCATGTGCGCGCCCGTCTGGCCCGACAGGTGTCGGATTCAAATACCGGACCGCAGGGCTTCATTCCGCTGGTGACCCTGTCGCCGGAATGGGAGCAGGCCTTCGCCGAGGCGCTGGTCGGCCAGGGCGAGGAGAAGCAGTTGTCCATGCCGCCGTCGCAATTGCAGGACTTCATCACCAAGGTGCGCCAGACCTTCGAGCGCTTCGCCATGCAGGGCGAGACCCCGGTGCTGCTGACCAGCCCCATGGTACGCCCCTATGTGCGCTCCATCATCGAACGCTTCCGCCCGGTGACCACGGTCATCAGTCAAGCCGAGATCCATCCCAAGGCCCGGATCAAGACATTGGGGCAGATCTAAATGAGGCTAAAATCATTCACCGCCCCGACCATGGCCGAAGCCATGGAAATGGTCCGGCTGGAACTGGGCGACGAGGCCATCATCGTCTCGACCCAGCGCGCCGCCGGCCAAAAGGGCGTGCGCATTACCGCCGCGTTGGAGCCGGAAGACGCCGACCTTGCCGTGGCCGAGATGCTGGAGGAGGGCCACCCGTCTTCCGCCGCCGAGGCAGTCAAGGCCGCGCTGGAAACCCACGGCCTGCCGCAACGCCTGTTGGAGCGCCTGATCAACGCCGCCCGCACCGCCGAAATCACCGATCCCACCTTGGCCTGCGCCGCCGCCCTGGAAGCGGGCTTCACCTTCGCCCATCTGCCCGAGCATTCGGCGCCGCGCCCGTTCATGCTGGTGGGGCCGCCCGGTTCCGGCAAGTCCATCGCCGTGGCCAAACTTGCGGCGCGCTCCGTACTGAAGCATCGCCATGTGGGCGTCATCACCTGCGACAACATCCGCGCCGGCGCGCTGGAGCAGCTGACCGCCTTCACCCGCATCATGGAAATCGATCTGGTCAAGGCGCGCGGACCGGAATCCCTGCGCAAAGCCGTTGAGGCCGCCACCGGCATGTTCGATTTGATGCTGATCGACAGCCCCGGCCTGAACCCGTTCAAGCAATCGGACATGGACTACCTTCAGGCGCTGATCGAGGCCGCCGATGTGGAGCCCATCCTGGTCATGGCTGCCGGCGGTGACCCCACCGAGGCCGGCGAAATGGCCGAATCCTTCGGTGCCATCGGCGCCACCCGCCTGTTCACCACCCGGCTGGACACCACCCGACGGCTGGGCGCCATGCTGGCCGCCGCCGAGGCCGCTCAACTGGCCCTGTGCGACGTGTCGGCCAGCCCCCACGTGGCCAGCGGCATTTCGCCCATTTCCGCCATTTCGCTGGCCCGCCTGCTGCTTCCGCAAGCACCTGAGCCAAAACAAGACGAAACCTTCTGGACCGAGGCAAACGCATCATGACGACGCCCGAAGCTCCCACGCTCGCGCCCCGCCCCATTCAGCGAGCGAAAGGCCGCAACGTGATCGCCGTCGCGTCCGGCAAAGGCGGCGTCGGCAAGACGTGGTTCTCCATCACCCTGGCGAACGCCTTGGCGCGCGCGGGCCGCAAGATCCTGCTGTTCGACGGCGATCTGGGCCTTGCCAATGTGGACATCCAGCTTGGCCTGATGCCCAAGACCGATCTGGGCGGCGTGGTGGCCGGTCGCCTGACCCTGAACCAATGCCTGACCCGTTTCCCCGAAGGCGGCTTCGACATCATCGCCGGGCGCTCGGGCTCGGGCACCCTGGCCAATATCCCGCTGTCGCGCCTGCAGATGCTGGGCGACGACTTGGTGGTGCTGTCGGCCAATTACGACCGCGTGGTGGTGGATCTGGGTGCGGGCGTGGAAAAGACCACCCGCAACTTCGCCCAGCAGGCCGGCACCATCATGGTGGTGACCACCGACGAGCCCACCTCGCTGACCGACGCCTATGCGTTCATCAAGATCACCCATATGGAGCGCCCCGGCACCGACATGCGTGTCGTGGTCAACATGGCCAACTCCACCCGCGAGGGCGAGCGCATCTACAACACCCTGCTTAAGGCCTGCGAAGGCTTCCTGAAGATCAGCCCGCCCTTGGCCGGCGTCATTCGCCGCGACCTCAAGGTACGCGAGGCCATCCGCAACCAGACGCCGATCCTCATCCGCTCACCCAATTCCGAGGCCGCCTCGGATGTGGAAGCGCTGGTGGAACGGCTGCTGCAAAAGTAGCCCGGCACCATGTCCACCGCCATCCCACCGGCCCCGCCTCCCGCCCCGTCCAGTTCGACGGGCGGCGGCGCTCCGGTGGGTGTGACGGTGGTCGCCAATGCGGAAATCTTGGCTGAGTTGCCCGACGGCGCCATGCTGGAAGCGCAGGCCGTGGCCCGCGCCGCCAAGGGCATGATCACCGCCATGACCGCCAACGGTCCGGTGCAGTTGAAGGCCAACGGCCCGCTGCCGCCCATTCCCGAAGGCGCCACCCTGCTGTTCCAGGTGCTCAACAAGAATGGCGAGGCCACGCTGCGCCTGTTGGCCATCAATGGCCGCGCGTTGGGCGGAGGGGTTCTGGGTGGGCCAACCCTGGGGGGGCCGGTTTTGGGGGGATTATCCCTGCCCGGCGGTGTCACCATGGGCGGGCTGCTGACCCCAGGCACCGGCGTGCTGGGTGCGCCCCAGCCTGGGCTGGCTCAACCCGGCATGGCCCAGCCCGATGGCACCGCTGCTTTGGCTGGCGCCAAGGTCGCCCTGCCCGGTGCCGCCGCGCCACTGGGTCTGACCGCCACCATCATCCGCCCGGCCATGGCGCCCGGCGTTGCGCTCGCCCCCGAACTCGGCACACCGGCGGGTCAGCCCGGCATGCTTACCGGCGGCTTGCCGCCGAACTTGCCGGTGGGCACCCAAATCACCGTGCGCATCGCTGGAGTGGGCATGCCCCCGGCGGAAGCCGGCAGCACGATTGTATCCGCCGCGACACCTGGGGC
>JACMLB010000049.1 GCA_014379805.1 Rhodospirillales bacterium
CCACCGTGGCGGGCAAGGTCGAGTTCCGTCATCGTGGCGAGCGCACCTTCATTGCTGTCGCTCCGCTGCCGGAAGCCGCCGAGTAATCGGTCGTTTCCTGACGGTAAGCAGTTATGAAAAGGGGAACGGACGGACCGTTCCCCTTTTTTGTTTTTTTCTTCTAGGTTTCTCGCGATGAAGTTCCTCGATCAGGCCAAGATTTTTATCAAGAGCGGCGACGGCGGTGCCGGCGGGTGCTCGTTCCGTCGCGAGAAGCACATGGAATATGGCGGGCCTGACGGGGGCGATGGCGGGCGCGGCGGCGATGTCATCATCGAATGCGTGGACAATCTGAACACGCTGATCGACTACCGTTACCAGCAGCATTTCAAGGCCGCCAAGGGCGACCATGGCATGGGCAAGCAGCGCACCGGCGGCACCGGCGACCACGTGGTGCTGAAGGTGCCGGTGGGCACCCAGATCATCGACGAGGAAAAAGAAGTCGTGCTGGCCGACATGACCCAGGCGGGCCAAAGCCTGGTGCTGCTGCGCGGCGGCGATGGCGGCTTCGGCAATCTGCACTACAAGACCAGCACCAATCAGGCGCCCCGGCGCTCCGATCCCGGTTGGCCGGGCCAGGAAATGTGGGTGTGGCTGAAGCTGAAGATGATTGCCGATGCGGGTCTGGTCGGCCTGCCCAACGCCGGCAAGTCCACCTTCCTGGCGGCGGTCACCCGTGCGCGTCCCAAGATTGCCGATTATCCCTTCACTACCCTGCACCCCAATCTGGGCGTGGTCTATATGGGCGGCGAGGAGTTTATTCTGGCCGACATTCCCGGCCTGATCGAAGGCGCCCATGAAGGTGCCGGCATCGGCGACCGCTTCCTCGGCCATATCGAGCGCACCCGTGTGCTGCTGCATCTGGTGGACGGCACCCAGGATGACGTGGCGGAAGCCTATCGCGTAGTGTGCGGAGAACTGGCGGCCTATGGCGGTGGCCTGACCGACAAGCCGGAGATCGTTGCGCTGAACAAATGCGACTCGCTGCCCGCCGACGAGATCAAGGAAAAGCTAGCGGCGCTGGAAGAAGCCTGCGGCCATAAGGTCTATCCGCTGTCGGGCATTGCAGGCATCGGCCTGAAGGACATTCTTGGTCAGCTGTTCTTCCACATCAAGGAAGCGCGCTCCCAGGACCCCGGCGTGGTGGTGGCCTCGGCTGCTGCCGGTACCGCCAAGAAGGGCAATGAAGGTTTCTACCGCCGCATGAAGGACGCCGAAGCCGACGACGGCGAGGATGATGGCCGCTACGGCGCCAACGGCGAGTGGATTTGGAACGACCGTCCCGACGAAGGGGACGAGGGGGAAGAGGATGACGACGAAGAGTCCGATCACTGAGGCCAAGCGCCTTATCGTCAAGATCGGCTCCAGCCTGCTGGTGGACGAGGTCAGCGGGGAAATCCGTCGCGATTGGATGGATTCCCTGTGTGACGACGTCGCCCGCTGCCGGGCGCGCGGGCAAGAGGTGGTGCTGGTATCGTCCGGCGCCGTCGCCGTTGGCCGTCGCCATCTCAACCTGACCCAGCCGTTGAAGCTGGAGGAAAAGCAGGCCGCCGCCGCTACTGGTCAGATCCGTCTGGCCCACGCCTATCAGGAAGCCCTGGCGCGGCACGGCATCACCGTCGCTCAGGTGCTGCTGACCCTGTTCGATTCCGAAGACCGTCGGCGCTACCTGAACGCCCGCGAGACCCTGGACACCTTGCTGCGCCTGGGCGCGGTGCCGGTTATCAACGAGAACGATACCGTGGCCACCAATGAAATCCGCTTCGGCGACAACGACCGTCTGGCCGCCCGCGTGGCCCAGATGATTTCCGCCGACGCGCTGGTGCTGTTCTCCGACATCGACGGCCTGTACACCGCCGACCCTCGCCGCGACCCCAATGCCACCTTCCTGTCGGAAGTGCGCGAGATCACCCCAGAGATCGAAGCCATGGCCGGCGACCCCGGCACCGGCTACGGCTCGGGCGGCATGGTCACCAAGCTGGTGGCGGCCAAGATTTGCCTGTCCGCCGGTTGCCGCATGGCCATCTGCAAGGGCGAGCCGCTGATGCCGCTATCCGCGTTGGAGAACGGTGCCCCCTGCACATGGTTCCTGCCCGGCGCCGAGCCACGCACCGCCCGCAAGCAGTGGATTTACGGCTCCATGAAGCCGGTGGGCACCTTGACCGTGGATCCCGGCGCCGCCCGCGCCCTGGCAAAAGGCGGCAGCCTGCTGCCCGCCGGCGTGGTCATGGTGGACGGCGAGTTCGAACGCGGCGATTGCGTGGCGGTGGCCGGTGGCGGCCGCATCCTGGGCCGCGGCATGGTCGCTTATTCCGCCGAGGATGCCCGCAAGATCATGGGTCGCAAATCCGCCGAGATCGAAGCCCTGCTGGGGTTCCGCGGGCGGGATGAGCTGATCCACCGCGATGATCTGGTGATGGAAGGGTAGTCTTATTCCGTCATCCCCGCGAAAGCGGGGATCCATGGATGGGACAGATGAGTTTGCGGACGCATGGATGCCCGCTTTCGCGGGCATGACGATACAAGAGTGGAAAGCATGACCGACATCCAAACCCTGATGACCGATTTGGGCCAGCGCGCCCGTGCCGCCGGACGCTTGCTGTCCCAGGTGCCGGGGCCGGTGAAGGATGCCGCGCTTAGGGCTGCTGCGGCGGCCATTCGTCAGGCGGCGCCGGTCATTGCTGCGGCCAATGCCAAGGATATGGCTGCGGGCGAGGCCAAGGGGCTGACTAAGGCGTTGCTGGACCGGCTCATGCTGAACGATGCCCGCATCGAGGCCATGGCCAAGGGGCTGGAGGATATTGCGGCGTTGGCCGATCCGGTCGGCCGCGTGCTGGCCGAATGGGACCGCCCCAACGGCCTGCGCATTCAGCGCGTTTCCGTGCCCTTGGGTGTGATCGGGATCATTTATGAAAGCCGGCCCAACGTCACTGCCGACGCCGCCGCCCTGTGCCTGAAATCGGGCAACGCCGCTATCCTGCGCGGTGGCTCGGAAAGCTATAATTCGTCCCAGGCCATCATGGCGGCGCTGCGCCAGGGCATCGAGGCCGCCGGCCTGCCCCAAAACGCGGTCCAGATGGTGCCCACCACCGACCGTGCCGCCGTGGGCGTCCTGCTGACCATGACCGATTACGTGGACGTCATCGTGCCCCGTGGCGGCAAGTCGCTGGTCGCCCGCGTCAATGCGGAAAGCCGCATCCCGCTGTTCCAGCATCTGGAAGGCATCTGCCACACCTATGTGGACGGGGCCGCCGATGTGGAGATGGCGCGTAAGGTGGTGCTGAACGCCAAGATGCGTCGCACCGGCGTTTGTGGCTCCACCGAGACCTTGCTGGTGGACAAGCGCTTCGCCGCACTGCCGGTGCTGGTCAAGGATTTGCTGGACGCCGGCTGCGAGGTCCGTGGCGACGCAGCCGCCCAGGCAGTCGATCCCCGCGTCATCCCTGCCATCGATGAAGACTGGCGCACCGAATATCTGGACTCCATCATCTCGGTGAAGCAGGTGGACGGCGTGCAGGCGGCGGTGGAGCATGTCAACCGCTTCGGCTCGCAACACACGGAAGCCATCATCACCGAGGACCCTGCTGCCGCTGAAGCGTTCCTGAACGGTTGCGACTCGGCCATCGTGTGCTGGAACGCCTCCACCCAATTCGCCGATGGCGGCGAGTTCGGCATGGGGGCGGAAATCGGTATCTCTACGGGGCGCATGCACGCGCGCGGCCCGGTGGGTGTCGAGCAGCTGTGCACGTTCAAGTACAAGGTGCTGGGGTCGGGGCAGACTCGTCCGGGCTGATAGACCCATAAGCGCGCAACACGGATGGACACGGATATCCACGGATGAACACGGATAAGGAACAATTATTTTCATCCGTGTTCATCCGTGAGCCGGCCTTGGCCGGCATCCGTGTTTATCCGTGTTGCGCCTTCTTGGTTGTCCTTTGGGGTGGTGGTCTATGATCTCCCCCAGCCCCTACGGCGACAACCGCCGCGTCCGCATCGGCCTGCTGGGCGGTTCGTTCAACCCCGCCCATGAAGGCCATCGCCATATCGCCGAACTCGCGCTGAAGCTGCTGGGCCTGGATCAGGTCTGGCTGCTGGTCAGCCCGCAAAATCCGCTGAAGCCTGTCGCCGGCATGGCGCCCTTGGCTGAACGGCTGGCGTCGGCCCGCTCCATGACCGGCGGGCATCCGCGTCTCATCGCCACCGCCATGGAACAGGATTTGGGCACCCGTTATACCGCCGACACCCTGGCCCGGCTGAAGCTGCGCTTCCCCAAAGCGCGCTTCGTTTGGCTGATGGGGGCGGATAATTTGGTGCAAATTGCGCGTTGGTCACGGTGGGGCAGGATTTTTCAAGCCGTTCCGGTTGCGATTTTGGCCCGCTCTCCCTATTCTCAAATGGCATTGGCCGCTAAACCGGCCCGGCGTCTGTCCCGTTTCCGTTTGCCGGAGCGGGCGGCGCGTGGGCTGGCAGACCGGCAGCCACCGGTGTGGAGCTATCTTCACACCCGGCTGCATCCGGCTTCGGCCACCGCCATCCGTGCCCGGCGGAACGCTTTCGGGCAGTACGTTGAAGGAGCAAACCCATAGCACCCCGATCTAAGTCCGCTTCTACCAGAGCGGAAGAATTGGTTGATCTCGTCGTCGGCTCGCTCGATGCCGACAAGGCCGAGGACATCATCGTCATCGATCTTCGTGGCAAGTCCAGCATCGCCGATCACATGGTGATCGCTACCGGACAATCGTCCCGGCAAGTGGCAGCCATGGCCGATCACCTCAATCGCAAGCTCAAGGATGCGGGCCTCGGCATCGCCATCGAAGGCATGCCCCAATGCGATTGGGTGCTGCTCGACGGCGCCGACATCGTCGTCCATCTGTTCCGGCCCGAAGTCCGCAGCTTCTATAATCTTGAGAAGATGTGGGGCATCATCCGCCCGGTGGCCGTGGCCGCCGAGGCCTGACGCCACCCCATGCGCATCTGGTTGGCAGCCGTCGGCCGGGCTAAGCCCGGCCCCGAGCTGGAGCTGTTCACCCAATATGCCCGCCGGCTGACGCCGCCCTTGACCTTGAAAGAGGTCGAGGAGAAGCGGCCCTTGCCGGTGCTTGAACGCAAGCAGCGCGAGGCTGAGCTGTTGCTGGGCGCCATTCCCGCCAATGCTACCGTGGTGGCGCTGGACGAACGTGGCAAATCCCTGGGCTCGGAGGTCTTTGCCGAGCGCATGGGACGGTGGCGCGACGACGGGGTGGGCGACGTGGCCTTTCTGATCGGCGGCGCCGACGGCCATGGCGATGCGGTGCGGTCGCGTGCCGATCTGCTGTTGGGCCTGGGCGCCATGACTTGGCCGCACATGCTGGTGCGCGCCATGGTTGCCGAGCAATTGTGGCGCGCCCAAGCCATTCTGTCGGGACACCCCTACCACAGGTCGTAACACGGGCCTGTGCGTCATCGGTCTTTGCTTGAATTGGGGGCCGCTCCGCGCCAGGATGCGCCCCTGGGGTCTTAGGGGAGAGGGGCAGGGCGTGGACGCGGAAATTCCGCTGGAGGAACTGGCTGGGTACGAGGAGTACCGTGACCGGGTTGCGGGCACTAATATCAGCGCCCAGACTCTGCTCGCGACCGATTACCTCAACCATTTCAACGAAATCGTCATGCTGCTCGACATGTTGCCGGATATGCCGGACATGGTGGACGAGTGCAAGCTGTGGGCACCCAAATCCTACACGGACCATTTCACCGATTCGACCTTCTCGGACAAGCAATTGGCCGTGGAGGCCTATGATCGCGTCCCCAGCAAATATCGCCGCCCGTTCGAAGCCACCATCGCCCAACTCAACACCCTAATCACCGAGGGTGTGCTGCGCCTGGAGGCCGAGATCGCCGGCGGCGCCGAGCCGGATCATCTGCGCGAATCCTGCCGTGTGCTGGCCCGCGCCGCCCAATTGCTGATGGATTGTGCCTCAGCCATCATCCACGGCTCGGATCGCGCCATGGCTCAGGCGGAAATCGACGGATTGCTGGGGCGCTAAAGCATGATCCGATCGTTTCGGATCAACCTGAGCCGCCATTGCGGCGGCGGCCAAGCAGGCGGAGCCTGCGCCCAGCGAGGGCAAACAATAAATTAGACCCCGACATGGTCGGAAATCGGTCTAGGGGCGGTAGTCTTCTACCAAACGGGCAAGCTCGCGCCACGGCCCGATGTCAAAATACATGCGGGCTCTGCCCGACGTGGACGGGACGACGAACAGCTTGGACTCGCCCAAGGTCTGGTCTTGCAAGCCATAGCGGATGTCCCGCCGACCGAAAAACTTCGTCGCCGCATATTTGCTGTCGAAGGCGATGACCGAGGGACGGTAAAGACGCATTTTGGCGGCGAAGGCAGGCACGTCGAAGGCGGCATGGGACAATTGGCTGTCCGCGCCCCACTCGGTTTTGTTCAAATCGGTCAGGCCGAAGCCGAAGCCTAGAACCTCCACATAGTCGTGCGGCGCCAACAACCGCCCGGTCAGCCCCACCTCGAACAGCGTTTTCCAGAAGATATTCCCCGGATGGGCATAATAAGCCCGTGCTTCCTTGGAAGCCCGGCTGGGTGCCGTGCCGCAAAGCACCAGGGCAAGGCCTTGTTCAAGAACATCGGGGACGATCATGGGAATGCAGTCTACGCCGCCGGCACCGTCACCGTGAACAGCGAGCCGCGTCCTTCGATGGAGCGGACCTGGATGTGGTGGCCCAAAATGTCCACCAGCCGCCGCACGATGGCAAGGCCCACCCCGGTGCCGGATGTGAAGTCGCGGGCGGAATTGCCGATCTGGTAAAACTCCTCAAAAATAACCGCCTGCTTGGCCGCTTCGATGCCGATGCCGGTATCGCCCACGATCAGGGTCACTGTGTCGCCTAGGCGCCGGGCGCCTATCACCACGCGGCCACGGTCGGTGTAGCGGATGGAATTGGCGATCAGGTTGCGCAGCACTGCACTCATCAAGCCGGGATCGGTGGAGATGCGCGCGCTGCACGGCACCCGGCGCAGGCTGATGCCCTTGGCCGTAGCCTGTGGGGCCATTTCGGCCTCCAGCGGCGCCAGAAGGGTGTCCACGGGCACGTCGCTGCGTTGGACAGTAATGGCGCCGGTGCCCAGTTCCGCCAGCGCCAGGATCGATCCCAGCATATTAGCCATGCGGTCCACCGCCGCGTTGATCTGTCCCACCGCCGCCTTTGCCGTGGGCGTCTTGGCCTCGCCCTCCAGGACGCTGGTGAACAGGGTCAGCGATTGCAGCGGCTGGCGTAAATCGTGGCCCACGGCGGTCAGCAGGCGGGCCTTGGTTTCGGCTGCTTCCTTCAGGGAATTCACCAGCTCCAGATTTTGCAGCGCCAGGGCGGCGGCATGGGCAATGGCTTGCAGCATGGCGATATCGGCGTCCGCCGGGCGCTTGGCCGTGGCCCAATAGGCACCGATGGCGGCGATGGGGGTGTTGGTCCGCACCGGCGCCACCGCCAGACTGCGCACGAAGGTGGGGCGGTACGCCGCCTGGGGAACGCGCTCGTCGCCGCGAATGTCGTCGATGACTGCCGTACGGCCATTATCCATGGCCCAGCCGGTGATGCACTGGGCCAGGGGGAAGCGTCGGCCCTTCCATAGGGGGGCGATGGCGTCCTCATCGGCGTAATAGCAGCACTCGCCTTCCTTGAACACGAAGGTGGCGCCGTCGGCATCGGTCAGCCGGCGGATGGCGCGGATCACCGTGGCGGTAATCTCTGCCTGGCTGGTGGCAAGCGACAGACTTTGCACCAGATCGATCAAGGTTTGAATGGGCGGGGGCGCAACGTCGGGGGCGACGGGCATTGCGGGTCCATGAGCATTCAGGGACCCACATTTTAGACCGCCCTTCTAGCCGAAGGAATTACACCGGAGTGTAAGATGCGCCCATGCCCCCAAGCGCATGCGGGGTAAGTGGGGGCCAAAGGGGAAATGGGCGGACGATGCCGCGCTGTCAATGGACAGCGGGATGGGCAAAGAAATGTTGGATGCGGCCAAATCAAAAAGGCCCGGCCATTTCTGGCCGAGCCTTCTGATTTTGGTGGAGCCAAACGGGATCGAACCGTTGACCTCTACAATGCCATTGTAGCGCTCTCCCAGCTGAGCTATGGCCCCGAAACTTTCTTCAACGTCGGCTCTGGTTGCCTGCGTCGGTGGAGGCGGAACATATGGATTTCA
>JACMLB010000411.1 GCA_014379805.1 Rhodospirillales bacterium
AATGTGGCGGTGATCGAGGCGGTCGCCATCACCGAGGACGGCGGCATCATCCCCACCAGCTCCATCGGCAATTCGGCCACCTTCGCCATGCTGGCGGAAAAGATCATCATCGAGATCAACATCCATCAGAGCATGGATCTGGTCGGCCTGCACGACGTCTACATCCCGACCCGGCGCCCGCACCGCGAGCCCATTCCATTGATGACCCCGCGCGACCGCATCGGCCTGCCCTATATTCCGGTGGACCCGTCCAAGATCGCCGCTATCGTCATCACCGAGAAGGTGGACAGCTTCGCCACCATCACTCCGCCGGACGAAGACACCAACGCCATCGCCCGCCATCTGGTGGAGTTCTTCCGCCACGAGGTCAAGCTGGGCCGCCTGTCCACCAGTCTGCAGCCCTTGCAGGCCGGCATCGGTTCCATCGCCAATGCGGTGATGCACGGCTTCATCGACAGCCCGTTCCATGATTTGACCATGTATTCCGAAGTCCTGCAGGACTCGACCTTCGAGCTGTTCGACGCCGGCAAGCTGAAATTCGCCTCGGGATCGGCGCTGTCCCTGTCCGGCCCCTGCGCCAAGAAGTTCTTCGGCGACGTGAAGAAGTACAAGGACCGGCTGGTGCTGCGCCCGCAGGAAATCTCGAACCACCCCGAGGTCATCCGCCGCCTGGGCCTGATCGGCATCAACACCGCCCTGGAAGCCGACATCTACGGCAACGTCAATTCCACCCATGTGAACGGCACCCACATGATGAACGGCATCGGCGGCTCGGGTGACTTTGCCCGCAACTGCTATATGTCGGTGTTCGTGACCAAGTCCGTGGCCAAGGGCGGCAAGATCTCGTCCATCGTCCCCATGGTCACCCATGTGGACCATTGCGAGCACGACGTCGACCTGATCGTCACCGAGCAGGGTCTGGCCGATCTGCGCGGCCTCGCCCCGCGTGAGCGCTCCAAGCTCATCATCGAAAACTGCTGCCACCCGGCCTATAAGGACATGGCACGCGATTACGTCAAAGAGGCGACGGCGCGCGGCGGCCATACTCCGCATTGCATGGAAAAGGCATTCGCCTGGCATCTGGCGTATCAAGATGAGGGCGACATGCGTAAGGCGGCGGGGTTTGCCAAGGCGGCGGAGTAGTCCCGCTTTCAAGCCCCTCACCGAGGTTATTTTTTCGTCATCCCCGCGAAAGCGGGGATCCATGGTGGGAGACGGCACCATGGACCCCGGATCGGCGCTGCGCTTGTCCGGGGTGACGAAAATAATAACGGACGCGTCCGTATCTGGGGGCGAATGTTCTTACGCCGAAAGCACCCTTCTCACACTCTCCCCCGTCAGCGCCGATCCTTCCTGAGCCACCTTGGCTGCGCCCCAGCGCACCGCCTGAGCCAAAGCGGCGGGCATCTTGTCGCCACCCGACAATGCATGACACAGACCGGCGGCGAAAGCGTCGCCGGCTCCGGTGGTATCCACCGCCGCCACCGCAACGGCGGCTTGGGTCAAATGGCGGGGGCCGAAGGCTTCCGCCCCCGCCTCGCCCCGCGTCAGCACCATCCATTCCAAGCTTGGCCCCGCCACCACGCGGGCCGCCGCCATGGGGTCGGCCAATGCATCCGCATCCAAATCCGACGCCGAAGCCACCACCACATGGGCTGGGAAGATACCGGCCATCATGGGCGGGATGTGGGCGATGATGGGCTGGCGTCCCACCATATCCGCCAGCAACGGCGCCAGCGTGGTTGAGCGCGTGCGCACATAAATCAGATCGGCGGACAGGTCCAGCAGCCGACGCGGCGGCTCGGGTTCCTGCACGCGGCCAAGATTGACGATGGTGCGCTCGCCGGCTGGATCGATCAGCAGGATGGATCGGGTGCTGGGACCAGCGACCCGGCGGATGGCGGACACGTCCACTCCGGCGGCGTCCAGTTGATCCACCTGCCATTGCCCAGTCTCGTCTTCCCCCACCGCTGTGACCAGGGTGACGTGATGGCCGGCTGCGGCTAGGGCCACCGCGCTGTTGGCCCCGCCACCGCCTAGACGGGTCTCACCGGGCACACCGTTCAGATGGGCGCCCTCGCGGCACCGTTCGGTCAGCCGCACCACCTCGTCCGAGGCCACGCTTCCCACCACCACGATCCGCGCCATAAAGCCTCTCCCGCTACACAGCAGGAGTCTACCCAAGGGCGCCCCCGGCGGGAACTATTTCATGCGGCCCTGGCCGCGATAAGCCTTGTGCCGCCGCTTAGCACTCTTGTTTTTCGGATGGGTGTTGCGGGAATTGCCGATGGAGGTAACGCGCTTTGCCGACATGGAAGTCTCCGCTGATTGCCTACCCAAATGAACGCAAGCGGGCGCAAACGGGTTCCCGATCGGGAACCGGGCGGGCGGGCGGTTGTTTATCCTGTCAGCACGAACCGCCCCTACGAAAGGCGACACAGACGCATGACCACGCAGCTACGACAGGCATCGGGGGCCGCCCCGCCAGAGGCTGAGGTTTTTTATGCCCAATGCCTGCAGGAGCTGAAACGCTCGGGCATCCCGTTCCTGCTGGGCGGCACCTATGCCGTCGCCGCCTATACCGGCATCAGCCGCCAGACCAAGGACATGGATGTGTTCTGCCGGGCCGGCGACTATGCCCGCATCCTCAACCACTTCGCCCGCAACGGCTTCGACACCCAGGTGGAAGACGCCCGCTGGATCGCCAAGGTCATTCGCGGCCCGCTGTTCTTCGACGTCATCTTCAATTCCACCATCGCCATCAACCCGGTCACCGAGACGTGGTTCAACGAGGCCCATTCCGCCAATGTGTGCGGCATCGACGTGCAAATGATCCCACCCACCGAGCTGATCTGGGCTAAGGCCTTCGTGCAGGACCGGCTGAAATACGACGGCGCCGATATCGCCCATCTGATCCTGCGCCTGCACAATTACGTGGATTGGCGCCGGCTGCTGACCCATTTCGAGCAGTATTGGGAAGTGCTGCTGATGCATGTGGTCAACTTCCGCTTCATCTACCCGACCGAGCGCGAATGCGTGCCGCGCTGGCTGCTGGACGAGTTGATGGACCGGTTGGAGAACCACGCCAACATGCCGGTGCCCCAGGTCAAGGTGTGCCGGGGCCGGTTGTTCTCGCGCTCGGACTACGCCATCGACGTGGCCGATTGGGGCTTCGCCGATGTGGTAGGCGAGGGTCAGCGGCGCACATGAGCCAGACGCCGGTTACTGTCGCCGGGCCAATTACCATTGCAGGATTGGGCGATCTGCACGTGGCAGACCGGTCCGTGCATCCCTATCGCGACCTGTTTCAGGAAATCGGCGAACGGGCCGATGTGCTGGCCCTGTGCGGCGACCTGACCAATCTGGGCCGCCCGCATGAAGCTGAAATCCTGGCCGAGGATTTGCGCGCCTGCCGCATTCCCGTGGTCGCCGTGCTGGGCAACCACGATCTGGAATCCGGCCATGGCGACGAGGTCCGCAATATCCTGTGCCAAGCCGGAGTGACCTTCCTGGACGATGAGGCCCCGCAAATCCACGGCGTGGGCTTCGCCGGGGTCAAGGGCTTCGCCGGCGGCTTCGGCGCCCGCATGCTGTCACCATTCGGCGAGGACGCCATCAAGCACTTCGTCAACGAGGCGGTGGCCGAAGCCTTCCATCTGGAAAATGCCCTGCATACCCTGGCCCAGGAAACCGACCGGCTGGTGGTGGTGCTGCACTACTCGCCCACCGTGGATACGGTGGCCGGCGAGCCGCCCGAAATTTGGCCGTTCCTGGGCTCGTCACGCCTGGGCGAGACCATTGACCGCTTCCCGGTCAAGGCGGTGTTCCACGGCCACGCCCATCACGGCACCTTCACGGGCCGCACCCAATCCGGGGTGCCCGTCTATAATTGCGCCTTACCGGTGCCGAAGGAGAACGGGCGGCCCTACGCGCTGGTATCGGTGTGAGTTCCCCGAAAATAGGATGCCCTTCCCCCGTTTGTCATCCCGAGGAGCTGCGCGACGAGGGATCTCATCCTGGCTCACATTCGTTCGAGATGACAAATTGATTCAGCTTCAGGGTGCGTATTCTAGACCAAGCGCCTGTGACCTTCCTTAGCCGCTTCAGCCCGGATTAACCCTGCCCGCCCATAGTGCCGGCCTCCCCGTGCTCGGAAGGCCGCCATGGATGATGTTTCCACCCAAGTGACGGCGGGCATTGCCCGTCTCTACCGTGCCTTATGGGCCTATGCTGATGGCAAGCGCCACGTGCTGGTGGGCTTTCTGGTGCTGCTGTTCATCGCCCAATCCGTGCGGCTCGCCATCCCCTATTACTTCGGATTGGCGGTCAACGACCTTCAGCAATCGGGCGCCCAGGATGTGGCCGGGGCGGCTCGTCACACGGCGATGGCCTTCGGTGCCGTGGTGCTGGGCTGGCTGATACACGGGCCGGGCCGCGTCATGGAGCGCTTCCTGGCCGTCACCGTGCGCGAACGCTTCGCCGATGCCCTATACGCCAAGGCGGCCAGCCTGCCTTTGGCCTGGCACGAAGCCCGCCACACCGGCGAGGTCGCCACCCGCATGACCAAAGCGGTGGCGGCACTGTTCGGCTTTTCCCAGCATCAGTTCGTCTATTTGCAGAATGCCGTCAGCCTGATCGGCCCGCTGGCCGCCATCGCCATGATTTCCTGGGCGACCGGCACGGCGGCGGTGCTGGGTTATGCCTTCATCTTCATCCTGCTGATCCGCTTCGACCGGATTATGGTCAGCCTGATCCGCGCCGAGAACGCCGCCGAACGGCGCTGGCAATCGGCCCTGCTGGACGGTCTAGCCAACATGGCCACCGTGCTGAGCTTGCGCATCCCCGGCCCCATCCGCCGCACCATCGCCGCCCGCTACGCCCAAGTCTCGGAACCCTTGCGCCGCAACATCGTGGTCAACGAAAGCAAGTGGTGCGTCATCGATTTGCTGAACAACGCCATCCGCACCGGGCTGGTGGTGATGTATGCGTGGCTGGCATGGCGTCAGGGCGGCGCGATCCTGTTGGGCACGGCGGTGATGGTGCATCAATATTCCCAGCAGGTGGGCAATGTTGTCGGCTCCATGGCCGGGCATTGGAGCGATCTGGTTCGCTTCGCCACCGATATCGGCGGCGCCGATGACGTGCTGAACGCGCCATCCCGCCCTGCATTGGCTGCTCCCGCCGTGCTGGAGAACTGGCGCCACATCGCCGTGGACCAAGTCACCTTCGACCACGGCCGGCGCGACCGCCCCACTTTGGATGCCATCGCGCTATCCATCCGCCGAGGCGAGCGCATCGCCTTGGTGGGCGAAAGCGGCTCGGGCAAAAGTACGCTGCTGAAGGTGCTGGCCGGGCTGTACCACCCCAGCAAGGCCCGCATTGAAGTGGACGGCGTCGCGTGCTTGGGACTGGCCGATTTGTCCCCCATCTCGACCCTGGTGGCGCAGGAAGCGGAGATCTTCCAGGCAACGCTGGGCTTCAACCTCACACTTGGGCGCGACGTGCCCATGGACGCCGTCCAACACGCCTGCGCCCTGGCCGGCTTTGATACCGTGCTGGACAATCTGCCTCTGGGCTTCGAGACGCCCATCGGCGAACGCGGCCTGGACTTGTCGGGTGGGCAGAAGCAACGCCTTGCCCTGGCGCGCGGGCTGCTGGCCGCCAAGGACTCGTCGCTGCTGCTGTTCGACGAACCCACTTCGGCCCTGGACCCGGTGACCGAGGCCCGCGTCACCAAAGCCATCTTGGAACAGCATCCCCACGCCGCCATCATCGCCAGCATCCACCGCCTGCACCTGCTGCCCCGCTTCGACCGCGTAGTGCTGATGGCCGACGGCAAGGTGGTGGATGACGGGCCTTTGGAGAAGGTGCTGGAACGTCAGCCCCTGTTGCGGGAAATGTGGAAAAGCAACCCTCTTCCGCAGGCGGGAGAGGGTGGACGCGAAGCGGCCGGGTGAGGGAGCCACACACTCACTGTCCGGAACTCCCTCCCTCCTCCACCCATCCGCGCAACCCTCCCCCCCGTTTTCGCGACTCGCAATTTCCCGCCTCAGGTGCCATATACCGTCTGGCCGGTACAGTACCGTCCGGTCGGTACAGTCAACACCTGAGGCCCCATGTCTCCTCCCACCACCCGCGACAAGATCATCGACGCGGCTATGGCCGTCGTCCGCGAGCAGGGCGTCGCCAAGCTGACTTTGGACGAGGCTGCCAAAGGCGCCGGGCTGTCCAAGGGCGGCGTGCTTTATCATTTCAAGACCAAGGATGATCTTATCCGGGGAATGGTTGAACGACTGATCAACCAATGCGATAAGCTGCAACTTGCCTATTACGACAAGGAGCCCGAGGGGCCGTATCGCTGGGCGCGGGCCATGGTGCAGACCACGTTCGATCCCAATGGACCGGCCAGCGACAAGGTCAGCGGCGCATTGCTGGCCAGTGTGGCGGTGAATTCCGAACTGGTCGCCCCCATCCAGGCCAAATACGACGAGTGGATCGAACGCATCCGATCCGACAGCCCCAGTCCCATGTTGGCCGGTCTGATCGGCATGGCCATGGACGGCTATAGCTTCGAGCGGATCATGGGCCTGAAGCTATGCGACGAAGAAGACGAAATGAAGATGAAGCAATACATCTTGGACTTGCTGAAGGCGGAGCCCACCCATGAATAAGAAGCGTATGTTCATCATGCTGGCCGTCAGCGCGATTGTTTTTGGCGGCGTGTTTGGCTTCGTTCAGTTCAAGAACGCCATGATCAAGAACTACTTCGCCACCATGCAAAAGCCGGTCATTTCCGTCACCGCCCAGCCGGCAAATGCCGAGCAATGGCAGCAGACCGTACCGGCGGTGGGCACCTTGCAGGCGGTCAACGGCGTGGATATCGCCTCCTCGGTGTCTGGACTGGTCAAGGAGATCGCCTTCCAATCGGGGCAAAGCATTCGCAAGGGGCAATTGCTGCTGCGGCTCGACGCCGATGTGGAGCAGACCGACCTACGCTCGGCCCAGGCCGATGCCGATCTGGCCCGCCTGTCCGCCAACCGCCAGCGCACCTTGCTGAAAAGCGAGACCGTCAGCCAATCCGCGCTGGACAAGGCCGAGGCCGAGTTGAAGGTCAAGGAAGCCAAGGTTGCCGGCATCCGCGCCACCATCGAAAAGAAGGCGGTGTTCGCGCCCTTCGACGGTGTGCTGGGCGTGCGCAAGGTTGATCTGGGCCAGTACGTTCAGCCCGGCTTCGCCATGGTGAATTTGCAGGACCTCAGCACCATGCTGGTCAATTTCACCGTGTCGCAGAAGGATTTGGCGGCGCTGCAGACCGGTGCCGCCATCAACATGACCACTGACGCCTGGCCGGGCCAAGTGTTCACCGGCACCATCGCCGCAGTGGAGCCCCGCGTGGACGATAAGACCGGCATGATCGGCGTCCAGGGCCGCTTCCCCAACCCCGATGGCGCCCTGCGCCCCGGCATGTTCGCCAAGATCGAGGTGGTGCGTAACGCCATCGCCCAGGTGGTGACCGTGCCGGTGTCGGCGGTGGCCTACAACCTTCACGGCGACAGCGTTTTCCTGGTCAAGACCGGCGCCGAGGGCACCAAGGAAGCTTTGCGTGCCTTCGTCCAGTTGGGTGACCGGCGCGAGGGCAAGGTCGCCGTGCTCAAAGGCGTCAACCCCGGTGACATGGTGGTGACCTCGGGCCAAGTGAAGCTGGAGAACGGCGCCCCGGTGGATATCCGCGCGGATGATCCGTTGGCGGCCAAATCGGCTTTGGCCCAGTAAGGGGAACCGGCATGTTTGACATCTTTATCAAGCGTCCGGTCCTGGCGAGCGTGGTCAGCCTGCTGATCCTGTTCATCGGCCTGCGCGCCTTCATGATGCTGCCGGTACGGCAATATCCCGAGATGAAGAACACGGTGATCACCATCACCACCACCTTCCCGGGCGCCGATGCCGATCTCATTCAGGGCTTCATCACCCAGCCGATCCAAAAGGCCGTGGCGACGGCGTCCGGGTTGGATTACCTGACCTCCCGCTCGCTCCAGGGCATGAGCGAGATCAAGGCCCATGTGCGCCTGAACGAAGACCCGGATGCCGCCATGACCGAGGTCATGAGCAAGGTCAACGAAGTGCGCTCGGTCCTGCCGCGCGGCATCAACGATCCGCTTATCAAGAAGGAAACCGGCCAGACCTTCGCGTCGGCCTATCTGGCCTTTTCGTCCGACCGCCTCAGCCAGCAGCAGATCACCGATTACGTCACTCGCGTGGTGCAGCCCAAATTGGCCGCGGTGCCGGGCGTCGCCAATCCCGAACTGTTCGGCGGCCAGAAATTTTCCATGCGCGTCTGGCTCGACCCGGAAAAGCTGGCCCAATACGGCATGAGCGCCGAGGACGTAAAGGTGGCCCTGACCACCAACAATTACAGCTCCGCCGCCGGCTCCACCAAGGGTTCGTACGACGTAGTGACCACCCAGGCCGACACCGACCTGAAATCGGTGGAGGAGTTCCGCTCGCTGGTCATCAGGCACGCAGGCACCCAACTGATCCGCCTGGGCGACATCGCCGAGGTCAATCTGGGCGCCGAGAACGACGACATGAGCGTGTTTGCCAGCGGCAACCGCGCCATCTTCGTGGGCATCTACACCACGCCGGAAGCCAACCCGCTGACCGTGGTCAAGCAGGTGCGCGAAGAAGCGTTGCCGGCGCTGAAGACGCAATTGCCGCCCGGCCTGACCGCCATCGTCGCCTATGATTCCACCGTGTTCATCGACGCTGCCATCGACGAGGTCATCAAAACCATTCTGGAAGCGGCAGTCATCGTCATGGTGGTGATTTACCTGTTCATGGGCTCGCTACGGTCCGTCGCCATTCCGGTCATCACCGTGCCGCTGTCGCTGATCGGCGTCGGCGTGTTCCTGCTGGCCCTGGGCTTCTCCATCAACCTGCTGACCCTGCTGGCCATGGTGCTTGCCATCGGTCTGGTGGTGGACGACGCCATCGTGGTGGTGGAAAACGTCCATCGCCATATCGAGGAGGGATTAAGCCCGTTCCAGGCCGCCATCGTCGGCACCCGTGAAATCGCCGGGCCGGTCATCTCCATGACCATTACCCTGGCCGCCGTTTACGCCCCCATCGCCTTCATGGGCGGCCTGACCGGCGCGCTGTTCAAGGAATTTGCCCTGACCCTGGCCGGCGCAGTGGTCATTTCCGGCATCGTGGCACTGACCCTGTCGCCCATGATGTCGTCGCTGATCCTGAAGCACGACACCGACAAGAAGGGCCTGTCCGCCCGCATCGACGCCACCTTCGACAAGGTCCGCACCCGGTACGAGCGCTGGCTGAGCGCCTCGCTGAAGGACCGGCCCACCACCTTGATGTTCGCCGCCATCGTGCTGGTCAGCCTGCCCTTCCTGTTCATGGCCGTGCCCACCGAACTGGCGCCCGAGGAAGATCAGGGCGTGGTGTTCACCGCCTTCAACGGCCCGGCTTCGGCCAATACCGAATTCATGGAGGTGTTCAGCCACGAGATCGACCAGAAGCTGCGCGGCAAGTTCCCCGAGATTCAGGACACCTTCCTGATCAACGGCGTCGGTGCCATGAGCAACGGCTTCGGCGGCGCCGTGCTGAAGCCGTGGTCCGAGCGCCAGCGCCAAGCCAAGGCGCTGACCGCCGAGTTCCAGCAGGAACTGAACTCGGTCTCGGGCGTCAAGGCGTCGCTGTTCCCGCCGCCGGCCTTGCCGGGCGTGGACGGGTTGCCGGTGCAGTTCGTCATCAGCGCCATCACCGATTACCGCCAATTGCAGGAAATCCAGGCCGAGATCATGTCCCGCGCCCAGAAGTCCGGCATGTTCGCCTTCATCGACGGCGATTTGAAGTTCGAAAGCCCGCAGACCAAGCTGGATATCGACCGCGACAAGGCCGCCGCCTACGGCATCACCATGCAGCAGATCGGCGATTCCCTGGCCACTATGACCGGCGGCAACTACGTCAACCTTGTCAACCTGCAGGGCCGGTCCTATCAGGTCATCCCCCAGGTACCGCGCGAATACCGCCTGGACCCGCGCCAGTTGGGCCGCTTCCACCTGCGCGGTTCCGACGGCACCCCCATCCCGCTGTCGTCGCTGGTGACCCTGAGCCATGCGGTGCAGCCAGTGTCGCTGAACCAGTTCAACCAGCTCAACTCCATCAGCATCTCGGCCTTCCCCATGCCGGGCGTTACCCTGGGCCAAGCCTTGGGCTTCATGGAGGAAACCGCCAAGCAGGTGATGCCCCAGGGCTACAGCTATGACTTCTCGGGCCAGTCGCGCCAGTACATGCAGGAGGGCAACGCCCTGATGCTGACCTTCGTGTTCGCACTGGTCATCATCTTCCTGGTGCTGGCCGCCCAGTTCGAGAGCTTCCGCGACCCGCTGGTCATCATGGTTTCGGTGCCGCTGTCCATCTGCGGCGCGCTGATCCCACTGGCCCTGGGCGTCGCCACCATGAACATCTACACCCAGGTGGGCTTGGTGACGCTGATCGGCCTGATCACCAAGCACGGCATCCTGATCTGCGAAGTGGCACGCGAACGCCAAGAGCAAGAGGGCATGAGCCGCATGGAGGCGGTCAAGGTGGCAGCGGGCCTTCGCCTGCGGCCCATCCTGATGACGACGGCGGCCATGGTCGCCGGCCTGATCCCGTTGCTCATGGCCAGCGGCGCTGGTGCCGCCAGCCGCTTCTCCATCGCCGTGGTCATCGTCGCCGGAATGAGCATCGGCACCGTGTTCACCCTGTTCGTGCTGCCGGTGATCTACACCCTGCTGGCCTCGGACCGCCGCAAGCCGACGCGGGAGGAGAAAGAGGGCAAAGGCCATCACGCCTTTGAACCAGCCGAGGTGGCAGAGTAGGCACTTCCGCATTGTTCCGAAAAGGCGGTTCCGAAAGGGGCCGCCTTTTTCGTTTCGCCCCCTCCCGGCGTCTAAAGGGCTTGTCATCCCGAACGAATGTGAGGGATCTCATCCTGGCACTGCATCGGCCAGTGCGAACTCCCCAACCGTTGTGCCAGGACGAGATCCCTCGTCGCGGCGCTCCTCGGGATGACAAGCACGGGGTGACGAAAATGCTTGAGGGCCACGCGACAAGTCATTGATTGACCAAGCTCAACCACGATTGACACGCATCCGAGGCACCTCGGCGCGCTGATGCGCCACCCAGGAACCAACTCAGCGCGCCAGCGTCTTCCTTTCGAGCAAGTAAGGAGGCCTTTCGATGACAACCCGAGTTGTCGTGTCGCTGGCGCTTGTCCTTTCGGTGGGGGCGCCACTCTCGTCTGCTTTCGCACAAGTCGAACACGCCCAGCGCGTCGCCATCGAGGTGGTGACACGGCGTGCCCAAGTCCGTGCCGCCCTGTGCGAACAACAGCGCAATGCGGCCACCCTCCAGGGCGACCGCCAAGCCTTGCGCCTGCCCACATCGCCGCCGGTGGGAACAGGCGGTCCAGTGCCAATCCCCGCCTGCCCCAGCCGGTAATCAGCGGGCGCCCTCCCCCAATGCGCGCTCGTCCTCCACTGGGGAAGCGCGGTATTAGGGCAGTCTCTTCCTTCCGCCGCCAACGGAGGGAAGTCCGGGAGGGTGGGATGCCGGGCTCCCTGTCGCCAACAGCCGGCCCCCACCCTCCTTCGTCCCCCTTTACGGGGAAGCAAACCACTGTTCCGCCTCGGCCCCGCTGGCGGCATGGACACCCAACAGCAAAACGCCCTCGCTGTTCGGGTCGGTGATGGCGGCATTGCCTTCGATGATCCAGGTGCCCTGGTTGGTGTCGTGCAGGAAGAGGTCGGCACCCCGGGCGAAAGCCAGCCGGTCGCCCTCTTCTGCATTGAAATCGGTAACGACGTCCTTGCCCTGGTCGATGACGAAGCGGTCGGCACCGCGCCCGCCCACCAGATCATCATCCCCCGCTCCACCGGCCAACACGTCGTCGCCGTTACCGCCATTCATAATGTCGTTGCCATGCCCGCCGATCATGCCGTCTGCGCCATTGCCGCCGGACATGGTGATGCCGTCGGTGCCTTGCGCCGCAAAGGTCTCCAACGGTTGCGCCTGAAGTTCCGCCACGGCGACTGGCAAGGTGACTTTGTAGCTGGCGGTGCCGTCCACCTCGCCCGCCGTGCCCGCGCCCACGGTGCCCGTGACGCTGGCACCGTGCAGGACGAATTCGCGCAATGTCAACGGCAGCAGATCGGCAGTCAAATCATAGCCTTGTTCGAATGTGATAGCGCCGCCCGGTGCGGTGGAGAATGGCTCCAGCGGCAACAGCACCGGGCCGTAGAAGGGCGTGCCCTCCTGCAATTCGATGAAGCCATCACCGTCGGTGTCGGCGCTGGCCGGGGGCACCGACGAGTCCAATGGCCCAACAGAATCCCCCAGCCCGTGGATGTGCATTGGGTGGGTCTGGTCGGCCTCCAGCCCGGTGGCGGTGACCTGGACCTGCATTTGGTTGCCCGAGATGCCCACCCGCACCTCGCCGCTGACCCCGGAATTATTCAGGCTTTGCAATGGGGCGCTGAATTGCAGCGGCTCGGCGATCAGGATGTCGTCGCCATTGCTGCCATCCAGCGCATCGACGCCATTGCCCACCGCAACATTCGTATTAGCCATTGTATTTAGACCTCTGGGTTCATTCCACCCGCCCTCCAACACCACACGGCTTAATTGGTTCTCCAACGGAGGGGCCATATCCGCGCGCGCGTCCCGCCCTGCCGATTTGGCCCAGGACATCCAGCCGGCCAGGGGCGAACGGATGGCAAGGGACTAGGACCTTCACCGTTCGGCCTCCCCGCTCCGGTCTTATTTCGCCATGCCCGGCCAGCCCCTAGATGCAGGGGGAGGAACAATGGCAGGACGCCCATCCATGAAAGTCATCATCCTTGCTGCCGGTCAGGGCCGCCGTCTTTTGCCCTGGACCCACGACCTTCCCAAATGCCTGCTGCCCTTCGCCGGGCGCCCGTTGCTGGGCTGGCAATTGGATGCGCTGGCCGTCAATCAGGTTGACGAGGTCGTGGTGGTGACCGGCTTCGCCGCCCATGCGGTCGAGCAGGAAATCGCGCGGATGAAGCCGGCGGGCCTGCGGGTCACCACCCTGTTCAATCCGTTCTTCGGCGTGGCCGACAACATTGCCAGCTGCTGGACCGCGCGCGACCACCTGAACGGCGACGTGGCCATCATCAACGGCGACACCCTGTTCGAGCCGGCCCTGCTGGCCCGCGTCCGGGCCGAGGCCGCGTCGCCCATCACCGTCACCATCGACAGCAAGGCCAGCTATGACGCCGACGACATGAAGGTGCAGTTGCGCGACGGCAAGGTAGCGCGCATCGGCAAGACCCTTGTGCCCGAGGCCACCGACGCGGAGTCCATCGGCATGGTGCTGCTGCGCGGCATGGGCGGTCCGCTATTCGCCGCCGCCGTTGATACCATCATGCGCCAGCCCCGAGGCGTCTCACGCTGGTTCCTGTCGGCCATCGACGATCTGGCGGTGCAGGGGCTGGTCGGCGCCGTCTCCATCGCCGGCATGGGCTGGACCGAGGTGGACTACCCCGGCGATCTGGGCCGCGCCGAGATGCTGACACGCGGCTGGATGCATACGGAACGCCGGCAGGCGGCGGCGCAGATGCCCTATCCCCTGGCCCAATGAACGCCGCGCCGGCTGAATGCGGTTTCCACCAGTTGCAGGTCTTCGATCTTGTCGATATCCATGGCGGCCTCGGGCGCCGACATCTCCACCACTGCCAGATGGGCGCCGACCCGCCGCGACAGGCGCCGGGCGGCACCGTCCAGGGTCAGCAGGCCCAGGGACCATAGCAACAGCGAACCAAAGCCCAGATTGCCGATCATGGCCGCCGGGTCGGTGCGGTCGGCGTCCATCTTGGTCCAATAGCGTACCGCCGCCCGCGCTTTTGGGCCTGCCAGCAGGAAAAGATTGCAGCCAGTCACCCGTGCCCGGCGAAAGCGCATATAGGCCCGCTTGGCCTCGGGATAGGCCTGACGCACCACCTCGCGCCGGACCACCGCCACGGCACCGTCGGCGTCGTTGGGCACCTTGTCCAGAAACTCGGCGATCATCTCGGGCGTCAACAGCGGGTTGTCGACGGTGGTGATCAGCAAGGGCGGCGGCACCGCGTCCAGCACCGCATCAATGGTGGCGCCGATGGTGGAAAAGGCGGCCACCGGCACCACCTTTTCCCGCGCCATCAACGGGACCGAATCCCCCAGCGAGCGCCAGTCGGCGGCCACCAGAATGCGACCGACATTGGGGCTAATGCGCAGGGCCTCCACCACCCATTCGCCCATGGGCCGGCCAGCGACCGGGATGGCCGCTTTGTGGGGCACGTCGAATGCGTTGGCCAAAGGATCGACGCCGGTGCGCGGCCCGGCCAACACCAGCGCGGTAAGCTTGGCCGTCACCATCACCACCCGCCTTTCACCTGCCGCGTTTGGTTGAAACGGTCAGCGCGGGCTCAAGTTCCGTCAACGCACCGGTTGACTAGGCGGCCACCCCGGCGCGGTACTCCGCCTGAACCGTCGCGCGCAATTGCCGCCCGGATGTACAGTGGCGCATGCCCGAGTACCAGCTCCGCCGCCTTGCCGCCCGCTGGATCGGTTGGACCCCGGTGCGCATCTGGGGAATGGTTCCAGTCGAGCGCCTGCGCCGATCCCTGGCCCGCGCCGGAGTATGGGATTCCGGCCCGTGGACCGGGCAGGCACCGGTTGAACCGGGCGCGGTCCTGCTGCTGCTGGGCGATCACGTCTATGACGATGGCTTGGTGGACGCCCTGGCCCACACCCCCGACACCGCCTTGGTGCGCGGCGACGGGCGCACGGTGGCGGTCAATGTATCGCGCAGCCGCGCCGACGAAATCGCCCAAGCCATGGTGGCGGGAGAAGAACCGCCCGCCGATTTGCCCCGCCGTAAGGGCTCGGAACTGGTCCAAGGTTGGGTGCTGAAACAGCGCAAGCGCGCCGTGCCCCTGGTCATGCCGGTCAGCGCCGAGTTGCGCACCGCCGTGGAAGACCGGCTGTTTGTCGCCGCCATCCCCGGCATCACCGATGTCATCACCAAATATCTGTGGCCCCTGCCCGCCCAATGGGTGACCCGAGCCTGCGTCAGCTTGGGCCTGTCGGCCAACGCGGTGACCCTTGTCACCCTTTTGTTGACGGTGGTCGTGGCGGCGTTGTTCCACGGCGGCTGGCTATGGGCGGGACTGGTTGTCGCTTGGGCCATGGCGTTGTTGGATACGGTGGACGGCGCCCTGGCGCGGGTGACGCTCAGCACCTCGCAATTGGGCGGCGCGCTGGACCATGCCATAGACTTCGTCCATCCGCCGCTATGGTGGTGGGCATGGTGGGTGGGCTGCGGCGACGGCAATAGCGGGGCGCTGGTGGTGATGGTCCTCGGCTGGGTCTTCCTGCGCACCGAGGAGATGCTGTTCCATTGGCGCTTCCAGATAGAGCTTCATCTGTGGCGCCGTTTCGACAGCCTGTTCCGCTTAGTCACCGCCCGGCGCAACGTGGTGCTGGCGGTACTGACCGTTGGCCTTGGGTTCGGCCATCCCCTGGCCGGATTCCAGGTGGCGGCTGGGTGGATGCTAATCTGCCTGACGGTCCATGCCATCCGCATCCTTCAGGCCGCCCGACAGGTGCAACGGGGCGAAGTGCCGGAATCATGGCTGGAGGATTGACCAACCAACGCCCAGATGCGTCAAGGACACGGGTGGGAGTACCGTGTCGGTCATGGACATCGCCCTGCTCCTGCATTCTCCCGAAGGCGGCGGCGCTCAGCGGCGCATGCTGGATCTGGCCGGCGCCTTGGAAAACGTCACCCTTATCCTGATCGAGGCCGATGGCGCCTTGAAGCGCCAGATCCCGCCCTCGGTGCAGGTGGAGATCCTGCATTCCCGGCTGACCCGCCTGTCATGGATGCGCACCAGCCGCCAGCGCCAAAACTTGGCCGCCATTCCCGCACTAGCCGCCTGGCTGCGGCACAAACGGCCTGACGTCCTGATGGCCGGCACGGAAAGCGTCCATCTGGCTGCCGCTGCCGCCCACGCTTTGGCCGGTTCACCCTGCCCGCTGGTGCTGCGGGCCAGCACGCGGCCAGCCAAGAACCGGGCTCGGCTATATGCCCACGCCCATGCGGTCGTGGTGCCGTCCGACGATTTCGCCGCCCATATACGGCACCTCGCCCCCAGCGCCCATGTAACGGCACTGCCCAACCCAGTGGTCAGTGCGGACTTCCCCAGCCGCATGGCGACACCGGTGCCCCATCCCTGGCTGGCCGACGGGCAGCCAGTGGTGCTGGGCTGCGGACGGCTGGAGGCGGACAAGGACTTTCCCACCCTGATCCGCGCCTGCGCTCGGGTTGGCATTCGGCTCATCATTCTGGGGGAAGGCAGTGAGCGGGCGCGGCTGCGCTCGTTGGCCGAGGTTTTGCGGGTGCCGCTGGAGTTGCCCGGCTTCGTCACCGACCCGCTGCCATGGATGGCCCACGCCACCATCTTCGCGCTCAGTTCAATGTGGGAAAGCATGCCCGCCGCTTTGGTCGAGGCCATGGCCTGCGGCTGTCCCGCCACCGCCACGCGCTGCCCGGGCGGAACCGCCGACATCTTGGATGGTTTGGGACCGCTGGTGCCGGTGGGCGACGACCGCCGGCTGGCCGAAGCGCTGGCCCATGTGCTGGCCCACCCGCCGCCCCGCGCTGCATTGGTGCGCCGCGCGCAAGCCTATTCGGTCACCGCCGCCGCCAGGGCTCATGCCAGCTTGTTTTTGGGCTTGAAGGCCGGTTCCACCGTACCCACGTAAAGAATTCGAGACGGATTTTATATCGCCATGGTCACTTAAAGCCCTCTCCCGCATGGGAGAGGGCTTCTTGTTGACTAGCGTCTTAGGCCAACGCCACCACCTTCACGACGGTTTCCGCCACATCGATGGCGGTGCCGACGGCCTTGCTGGTAAAGTCCAGAATGAAGCGGCCCAAGGCCACGGCATCGTCGCGCTTCAACCCCTGGCGCTCGGAGCAGTGCCATTCCAGCTTGCCGTCGCTGTGCACGGACAGGATCCAGTTGGAGTGATTGATGCCGGGGGCATCGCCCAAGGTGCCCACATCCACTTCGCCGGATTCGCGGAACTCCTTGTCGCGGAAGACAATGTAGTCCCAACCGCTGCGGCCACGAATTTCGGCAGAGGCGAAGCGGGTCTCGGCGCCGGCTTCTTCAAGCTTGAACTCCAGGCGCTGATCGCCGCCGTAGCTCCACGGGATGGCAAGGTTGTCGGGCGAGACGACGACACCCTTCGAGCCGGCGGTGACCTGCGAACCGTCGACGACGAACCAAGAATCCCGGCCGTATTCGGTGCCGTTCACCTTGGGGTGACGATTGTTGTCAAGGCAACGGACGCTGAGTTTGACGTTAGGGTTGAAAACGCTGATTTGCTTGATCCAGGCGACAGCCATGGTGAGACCTTTCTAATTGAACCGTTGAGACGGATGGGTTGCGAGGATCACTCGCCGTCGCCGGCAACCACACCCACGGCCTTGGCGGTCATACCGATGGCGTCCAAGGCGAAGTTGATGAAGAACGTGCCGAAGGCCAGCGCTTCGTCGCGCGTCAAACCCTGGCGTTCCGTGCAGTGGAACTTCAGATCGCCATCGCTGTGCAGCGCCAGGACCCACCAGGAATGATTGACGCCGGGGGCGTCGCCCAGGGTGCCCACTTCCACTTGGCCGATCTCGCGGGTCTCGTCGTCGCGGACGACCAGATAATCCCAGCCGCCTTCACCACGGATTTCCAGGGTGGTGGTCGGGCTGCCCTTGACGTCGGATTTGAGGACCATTTTCTGCGAGAAGCCGTAGCTCCACGGAACCGCCAGATTTTCCGGCCTTATGCTGGAGTACATCTCGCCCGTCTTGGGCGCGGGCAGCTGCAGCCATTCATCGCGGCCATAAATTTTGCCATCGAGCTTGGGAAGGCGCCCGCCATCATCGCAGCGCAGGCTGATGGTGCCGGTCGGATGATAATTTCGGATTTCCTTAATCCAAAACATAGCCATTAGAAGTCCCCCTATGTCGATATGCACAGGTTGTGCGTGTCAACATATATGCCCGTCGTGATGCGCTCGCATATCGGGCGTACCCCGTATTTGTGGCACCACAAACTTAATGCATAGACTCCGCTATGGTGACCGTGCCCCGCATGCGGTTATGACCCAGGCCGCAATATTCACCACATTGAATTACAATGGTTTTTTTGGATGCTGGGGTGACCTCGACGACCCTGACCTGACCGGGGATCAGACTGTACTCCCGTCCGTCAACCACCACTGTATGCACGGTATCCGTGCTCGCTACATGGATCCGGTAACTTTGCCCGGCTTGCAGTTCCAGCGCCGGCCAGAACTCGAAACGCCGCGCGATCACGGGGATTTCGCTGCCGGGCGGCGGTTGGACCAGCGGCATGCCGTCGCGCTCGCCGATCTTATGGGCGGCGGCATAAGTCTCGGCGCCCTGGATGAACAGTTCAGGTGCCTGGGCATAGGCATCCGTGGGAACGGTCTCGACCATCCGCCACACCGGCCATGCGCCCAATAAAACCAGGGTGGCGGCGAGCAAGGCCATGGCGCCCCAGCGATCGGTATCAGCCATGGCATGCCTCCCGCCGGAGCAAACGGCCCAGCACTTGGATGACGAAAAGGACCCCGCCCAACACCGCAATAGCGCCGCCCAGGCCCACCGCACCCATGGCGACCAGCTTGAAGGCGCTGTCCAGGCCTTGTTCGGCCCCGGCGGTTTTGCGCGCCACCCCGGCCAAACCGGCCAGATAAAAGCCCAACGCGTGCAGCAATTGGCCGAAGCCGTACAGATGGAACTGCGCCCGCACCCACTTGGTGGCACCCCGCCGCAGCAGCGGCAGCAGCACGGCGTGGATCAACCCCATGAGCGCCAGATTCACCCCGCCGATAACGGCGTGATAGTGGGACGGCGTGCGGGTGTCGGCCACGCCCAAGGCAAAGCCGGCGGCACCGCCCAAAGCGAACACCGCCAGCGACAACACCAGCGCCAGCGCCGCCGGTGAACGCCAGTCAATGCCATGACGCACCAATTGCCACGCCAGCCCGGCCCCCATGACCAAGGGCGGCAGGGGCAAGCCGTACCACAGCAACTGGGTGAAGGCTTGGCGGTGGGCGAGGCCCAACACGTCGAGGCGCAGGTAAACCAGCGGCGCCGCCAGGGCGAACAGGGCCAAAGCGGCGAAGGCGGCCTTGGCGGTCAGGGGCGGTAGTGCGCCCTGGCCCAAGGCACGCAGGGCCAGTACCTGCCAGCCCAACATGAGCAGCATGGTGTTGACCACTTGCAGCACATGGCCGCCGCCCCAGAACAGGCGTTCGTTCAGATGGTCAATGTCAGTCCCGGCGGGAATGGCCATGGCGGCCAGGACGAAGCACAACAGCGCCGACAGCAACGCCACCGCCATGGTCTGGATGGCGAAGCCGGCCACGCCCGCCGCCCGATGCAGCAAGGTGCGCGCCGCCGCCAAACCGACGCCAGCACCCAGGCAGCCCAGTCCCAGGTAATAAAGCGGATGGACCAGCACCGGGACGTAGTTGTTAAGCGATGCCTCGCCGCTGCCGGACAAAGTGGGCGCCAGCAACAAGGCGCTTCCCACCACCGCCAGCCCCAGCCCGACGAAGCCAACGCCGCGCATTCCCAATGGCGCCGCCAGCACCGTCAACGCCCCCAGCATGGCCAGCAGCCATATCTGGAACGAGAACACCACATGGGTAACCAGCCCCTTGTGGAAGAAATCCGCCCCCCAGGGCAGCCAGTCTTGCGCCCCCGGCGCGCGCGACAACGCCAGCAGCAGCGCCAATGCGCCCGCCACCGCCAATGCGCCCAGCGCCAGCAGCAACCAGCCGCGTAACTCGGCACGGGCGGGCTTATCTAGCGCGGTACTGTCCCAGGCGATTTTCATGAACATCCCCTTTCTCAACCAAATGGGGGTGCCCCAAGGCAAACACCAGTCTTGGACTTCCGGCTAGCCATGCCCGCCGCCCGGAGGATTGACGCTAACAGCCGGGCTTGTACCAATGTGCATCGTCGGTTGTTGACCCGACTTGTTCCAAGGCGTTGGGGTTCCCATACTCCTATTTGACATGCCTAAGGAGTCATGGCCTAATTTTAGAAGTTTCACCAAGAATGGGACTAATACTTTAATATAGGCACCACCATTCATAGGCGTGCCGGAAGCCTACGCTGCAATGCAACAAAAATAAACTTGCCGCCGGGAGGGACCAATGGGAGACGATTTCATCGTCGAGACCCGCAACCTTACGAAAGAGTTCAAGGGTTTCGTCGCCGTTTCCGATGTCAACTTAAAGGTGCGGCGAAACACCATACACGCCCTGATTGGGCCTAATGGCGCCGGCAAGACCACCTGCTTCAATCTCATCACCAAATTCCTGCCACCATCGCGCGGCCAGATCCTGTTCAACGGGCGCGACATCACCCATGCCAAGCCGGCGGCCATCGCCCGCCAGGGCATGGTGCGCAGCTTCCAGATATCGGCGGTATTCGGCCATCTGACCGCGCTTGAAAACGTGCGCGTGGCCTTGCAGCGCAAGCTGGGCACCTCGTTCCAGTTCTGGAAGTCTGACCGCAGCCTAAGCGAACTGGATGGGCGCGCCCTGGAATTGCTGGAAGCCGTGGGCGTTGCCCAATGGCGCGACAACCCGGCGGGTGAGCTGTCCTATGGCCGCAAGCGCGCCCTGGAAATCGCCACCACCCTGGCGCTGGACCCCGAGATGCTGCTGCTGGACGAACCCATGGCGGGCATGGGCACGGAAGACGTGGCCCGCACCGCCGAGTTGATCCGGCGCGTCGCCAAGGACCGCACGGTGCTGATGGTAGAACATAATCTGTCGGTGGTGGCCGATTTGTCGGACACCATCACCGTGCTGAAGCTGGGCAAAATCCTGGCCGAGGGACCCTATTCCGAAATCACCAAAAACCCGGAAGTGGTCGAGGCTTACATGGGACACGGAGTGGGCAGCCATGCATGACACCGCGCCACTTCTGAAGGTCGAGGGCCTGGAGGCCTGGTACGGCGAATCCCACATTCTGCATGGCATGAGCTTCGACGTTCATCCCGGCGAGGTGGTGACCCTGCTGGGCCGCAACGGTGTGGGCAAATCCACCACCATGCGCTCCATCATGGGCATCGTCGGCAAGCGGGCCGGCTCCATCACCTATAACGGCACCCAGACCATCAAGCTGGCCTCCAACAAGATCGCCCAGCTTGGCATCGCCTTCTGCCCCGAGGAGCGCGGCATCTTTTCCTCGCTGAACGTGAAGGAAAACCTGCTGCTGCCGCCGGTGGTGCAGCCGGGCGGCCTGTCGCTGGAGGAAGTCTACGGACTGTTCCCCCGCTTGCAGGAGCGCAGCAACAGCCAGGGCACCAAACTGTCGGGCGGCGAGCAGCAGATGCTGGCCATCGCCCGCATCCTGCGCACCGGGGCCAAGCTGTTGCTGCTGGACGAACCCACCGAGGGCTTGGCTCCGGTCATCGTCCAGCATATCGGCGACATCATCCGCCAGCTTAAGGCGCGCGGTTTCACCATCTTGCTGGTGGAACAGAACTTCCACTTCGCCGCCACCGTCGCCGACCGCCACTACGTGGTCGAGCATGGAAGGGTCATCGACATGATCCCCAATGCCGACCTGTCGGCCAACATGGAGAAGTTGAAGACGTATCTGGGTGTTTAGGAAAGGCGACACATAAGTCCCGTCCAATAAACCGAGGAGGAATCACATGCTCAAGAAGACTTTGATTGGAGCCGTTGCCGCCCTGGCCTTATCCGCCGGAAGCGCGCACGCTCAATTCAGCGAAAACAAGGTGAAGATCGGCGTGCTGACCGATCTGTCGGGGACCTATTCCGACTTGGCGGGCCAAGGGTCCGTGGTGGCGGCGCAAATGGCCATCGAGGATTTTGGCGGCAAGCTTAACGGCATGCCCATCGAGCTGGTTTCCGCCGACCACCAGAACAAGGCCGACATCGCGTCCTCCATTGCGCGGAAATGGTACGACACCGAACAGGTGGATGCCATTTTCGATCTGGTGACCACCGCCGCCGCCGTGGCGGTGCGCGAGGTGTCCCGCGAAAAGGGCCGCATCGACATGAATTCCGGCGCCGGTTCCACGGTGCTGACCAACGACAAATGCTCGGCCACCGGCTTCCACTGGACCTATGACGTCTATGCCATGGCCGTGGGCACCGGCAATGCGGTGGTCAAGCAGGGCGGCGACACCTGGTTCTTCCTGACCGCCGATTACGCCTTCGGCCATGATCTGGAGGCCCAGACCGCCCGCGTGGTCAAGGCCAATGGCGGCACGGTCAAGGGGGCGGTGCGCCATCCCTTCCCCAATTCCGACTTCTCGTCCTTCCTGCTGCAAGCCCAAGGCTCGGGCGCCAAGATCATCGGCCTCGCCAATGCGGGCGCCGACACCATCAACGCCATCAAGCAGGCCAAGGAATTCGGCATCACCCAGGGCGGCCA
>JACMLB010000050.1 GCA_014379805.1 Rhodospirillales bacterium
AAGCCGGTGCGACGCCCGAGCAGGAACTGGCCTACGCCCTGGCCACCGCCATCGCCGTCCTGGATACTGTGCGCCCGGTGGTGCCGGCGGAAGATTTCCCCCAAGTGGTCGGCCGCATCAGCTTCTTCGTCAATGCCGGCATCCGTTTCGTCACCGAATTGTGCAAGATGCGCGCGTTTACCTATCTGTGGGACGAAATCCTGCGCGAGCGCTACGGCATCACCGACGAAAAGCTGCGCCGTTTCCGCTATGGCGTGCAGGTGAACAGCCTGGGCCTGACCGAGCCGCAGCCGGAAAACAACGTCTACCGTATCCTGCTGGAAATGCTGGCGGTGACTCTGTCCAAGGACGCCCGCGCCCGCGCCGTCCAATTACCGGCATGGAACGAGGCCTTGGGTCTGCCGCGCCCGTGGGATCAGCAATGGTCCCTGCGCTTGCAGCAGATCGTGGCCTATGAAACTGACCTGCTGGAATACGGCGATATCTTCAATGGTTCGGTGGAAATCGCCCGCAAGGTCGAGGAACTCATGGGCGTGGCCCGCGATGAACTGTCCCGTATCGACGGCATGGGCGGCGCGGTGGCGGCGGTGGAATCCAGCTACATGAAGCAGAAGCTGGTGGAATCCAATGCGCGCCGCATTGGCGGGATCGAATCCGGCGAGCAGATCGTGGTCGGCGTCAATAAATGGACCGAGACCGAGCCTAGCCCGTTGACCACCGGCGAAGGCTCCATCATGACCGTGGACCCCAAAGCCGAGGCCGAACAGATCGAGCGGTTGGCCGCGTTCAAGGCCGCGCGCGACGGCAAGGCGGCGGAGAAGGCCTTGGCCGAGCTGAAGGCCGCCGCGCAGGAAGGCCGCAACGTCATGGAACCCTCCATCGCCGCCGCCCATGCGGGCGTCACCACCGGCGAATGGGCCGGGGCTTTGCGTGAAGTGTTCGGCGAATACCGCGCCCCCACCGGCGTGGCCCGCGCCAGCGCCAATGCCAAGGGCGACAAAATTGTCGCCGTGCGGGCGCAGGTTGAGGACGTCTCGGCCAAGCTGGGCCGGCGTATCAAGATGCTGGTGGGCAAGCCCGGCCTGGACGGTCATTCCAACGGCGCCGAACAGATCGCCGTGCGTGCCCGCGATGCCGGTATGGAAGTGGTCTACGAAGGCATCCGCCTGACCCCGGCGCAGATCGTCAACGCCGCGCTGGAAGAAGGCGTCCATGTGGTCGGACTAAGCATTTTGTCAGGCAGTCACGTGCCGCTGGTGACCGAGGTGCTGGAACGCATGCGTGCCGCCGGCCTGGGCGATATCCCGGTGGTGGCGGGCGGCATCATTCCGCCCGAGGACGAAAAGACCCTGCTGGCCGCCGGCTGCGCCCGTATCTACACGCCCAAGGATTACGACCTGACCGCCATCATGAGCGACATCGTGGCGCTGGTTGAGGGGCAAGCCAAGGCGGCGTAAAGGCTTTGGGTTCGTAAGTGTGAGGGGGCGGCTGAAAGGCTGCCCCCTTAATCGTTTGAAAAGGCTGGAGTTTCCATTCACCTCTCGGGGTTGTTAGTGTTGATGGGAAAATACAGTTAAATCAATGTGTTGTTATTACGTTATTGATTTTCAAGTGATTTCCAATCACTCTGGGGTGTCCCCGTGAGTTGATGGGAAAAATCATATGCCACAGATGTTTAGCGTGTTGACGCCTGAGCAGGCTCGCTATTCCATCGAAACCACGCAGCATTTCGACGGTTGGCGCGCTGCATCCGAGCGCGCCCGCAAATGCGGCGGCAACATGAGTTGGAAAACTGTGGGTGGCCGGACCTATCTGGTGCGGACCCATGAGCGGCGCGGCGGGCAAATCTCTCTTGGCCCGCGCTCCCCCGAAACCGAGGCCGTGTTCGAGCAGTTCTGGCGCGACAAGCAGGACGCAACCGAGCGTTTGCGCAACGCCGAACTGCGCCTGACCGAACTGGCGCGTATGAATGTGGCGCTTCGTCTTGGGCGGCTGCCGCGCTTGGCGGCGTGGCTGCTGACCGCCTTGTCGCGCAAACGTGTGCTTGGGCGTTATGTCCATGTGGTAGGCACCCACGCTCTGTATGCTTATGAGGCCATGGCGGGGGCAACCCTTGAGCCGGCCTTGATGGATTTGGATTTTCTGGCCGATCCACGCCGGTTGAAGCTGGGTGTGCGCGGGGTGCCCACGCCTCGTCTGATCGACGTGTTGCGCGACATCGATCCCAGCTTCGTGCAGGAGGAGAAAAGCTATTCGGTTCGGAACAAGGATGGCTTCGAAGTCGATCTCCTCAAGGTGGCCGACCGCGATCCGTTGCGTTCGTCGAAAGGGCGCCAACCGGCAGAGGGCGACATTCAGCCGGTGGAGATCATCAATCTCAAATGGCTGTTGCATGCCCCCAAGGTGGAAGCTGTCGCAATTGGCGAAGACGGCTTCCCCGTCCCCATGTCGGTGCCGGATCCGCGCGCCTTTGCCCTGTACAAATTTTATCTAAGCCAAGAGCCCAGTCGCGACCCGCGCAAACGCATTCGCGATGGCGCACAGGCCGAAGCACTGGTGTCGTTGATCGAAGAGCGCCTGCCGCAGTTTCCCTTCGATCCAGATCAGTTACGCATGTTCCCTACGGCCCTGCGCCAGGGCGTTTCGACAAGTGGTAATCCGTTTTGGACGGGATCAGGCGATCAGGATTGAACGGGTGCAACTTTTTGGTTTTCATTAACCTTCAGTGGGGCATCATAGAGACGCGTATCCAGAATGGAGGGCGCGATGATTGGAAATGTCGGCGGCGGGAATCCCATGCTCGCCCTATTACAGGCCAGAACGGCTACGGCTCGGACTGCCACGGGGACTCCTAAAAGCGAGAAGGAGGCCGAGGCTGCCAAGAAGGCGGATGAGAAGCGGCAGCAAGCTGAAGACGTGCTGCGGACGCTGAGGCAGGTGAATGCCGATGGGGCGCGGCAGCGCAAGGCTGCGGCTCAGCAGAAGGTCGAGCGCCTGAAGAAGGAACTCGAAAGCCTTCGCATGTTCAGCGCCGGCGACCCTAAGGCCATTGCCCGGCAAGCGGCCCGGATCGCGCGTGAATTGGGCGCGGCGGCAAAGGAATATGCCAGTGCCGGGGGTGGTGCATCGGTGGGTGGAGGCTCGCCGGCAACGTCCGGCGGTGAGACAAAGGCGGCGTCGGATTCCAGCGCGGGTGCCGAGGCAACTGCGCAGACTGCCGCTGCTACCGTAACTGCCGAGGCTGGAGCCTCGTCGGCGGATGCCGCCGCTGATAAGGGTGTCGAGGCGGCTGCGGCGGAAGCGGAAAAGGTGGCTGCGGACGCCAAGGATAAGGCCGGTGGCACCGAAAAGGACGCCAAGACCGACGCAGCCGACGAAGACAAACCCGGCAAACCCCTGACCCGCGAGGAAGAGCGTGCGGCCTATGTGGACGAACTCAACCAAGCGGTCGGCGAAAGCCAAAGCCGTGCCGGCGAGTCCGCTGCCGATACCAAATTTGCCAACGATGTCCGCAATCTGTTCAACCAAGCCAAGGCAATCGTTGAACAGCAGCGGCGCCGAGCGGCGGCAGAGAACCGTGACGACAACGAGTTCGATCAATTCGACAAAGAGGTCGCAGCCGCCGCTGACGAGATCGATCAGGCGTTCTCGGGTGGGGGGATTGATCTGGGCTTTGTCATGACCCAGGCGCCGGTGAACATTAGCGTCTGAGCCTTATGCCAAGCTGGCGACCCGTTCCTCAAAGTCCTGCACCAAAGCGTCCCATTCGTCCTCGACCTCAGCCCTAAGGTCGTCCCAGGTGCCGTCCGGTTCGTCCGACAAGGCCTCCAGCTTTTCGCGCACCATGTCGCGGCGGTTTTCCAGCACGCCCAACTGGCCGGCCAGTTCCATTTTGAGCCGGTCGTTGGGGCTGTCCATCAACCGGGACCGGACGCTGTCGATTTGCAGCGAAAGATCGCGAACCCGCTGCTCCATGCTGGCCTGATAGGCTTCTCTGCCCATTCGCTCCTCTCCACTTGCCTTGGGGGACTGCGAAAAGGCTGCGCTTCCCCGCCCGTTCGGTGCAAGCATGCAATGGGGATAGGACTACCCCTTACGAGGGGAGATGGGGGCGGCGTTAAAGAATCTCCAGCACGCTTTCCGGCGGACGGCCCAAAGCGGCCTTGTCACCGGCTACCACGATGGGCCGTTCGATCACCGCCGGATTGGCGACCATGGCGTCGATCAGTTGGGCGTCCGACAGCGCGGCAGGGTCGAGGCCGGCCTCGGTTGCTTCCTTCTTGCGCAGGATGTCGCGCGGGCCTTTTCCCAGCAGGGCCAAAATGCGGGTCAGCTCTACCGCCGACGGGGGTGTCTTCAGGTAATCGACGATGACCGGGGCGATGCCCTTATCCTCGATCAGCTTCAGCGTCTCGCGCGATTTGCTGCAGCGGGGGTTGTGATAGATGGTGACCTGGGCCATGGACGCCCCCTTGATGTGGAT
>JACMLB010000412.1 GCA_014379805.1 Rhodospirillales bacterium
ACCGACGACGCCACGGCGGAATTGCCGATATTGGCGTTGATCTTGGTCAGGAAGTTGCGGCCGATGATCATCGGTTCCGCTTCGGGGTGGTTGATGTTGCTTGGGATGATGGCGCGGCCTCGCGCGATCTCGGCGCGGACGAATTCCGGCGTGACCTGATCGGGAATGTCGGCGCCGAAATCCTCGCCGTCGCGGTCCACCGGCTCACGCAATTCAGCGATGCGCAGGTTTTCCCGGATGGCGACATATTCCATTTCCGGCGTGATGATGCCGGCCTTGGCATAGGCCATCTGAGTCACGGCGGCGCCATTCTTGGCGCGCAGCGGGCGGCGGCCCTGGCGGTCGAACACCGGCACGCCAATGGCTTCACCGGGCTTAAGGCCGTCATCCTCGGGCTTATGGGCACGGCCGGGATAGGTCTCCACGTCGCCGCGGTCCATGACCCAAGCCTGGCGCAGGGCCGTCAGGCCCTTGGTGATGTCCACAGTCACGTCGCTGTCGGTATAGGGGCCGGAGGTGTCGTACAGGCGCACCGGGGCCTCGCCCGAGCTGGGTTCCAGATCGATCTCGCGCATGGCGACGCGGATGTCGGGGCGCGAGCCCTCCACATGGATCTTGCGCGAGCCCGGCAGGGGGCCGGAGGTGACCTTCAGGTCGTCTGCGGTTTCGGACATAGGGGCCCATCCTCAAGCGTTAACGGACAGGCCGGCGGGTGCGGAAAGGTGTTTCCGATCCCTTCGCCGGCATGACCCGGATCAGGTTCCAAGGGTCGCCGGCGGCGTTAATGCCGGCCTCTCAGCCCCCGCTCCTGGGGCTCCCCTTCGGTGAAGGCTGGAGAGTGGGGCGAAGCCTTGCTTCAAGTCAACCCCACGCGGAATGGCAGTATGGCGATTAAGGCCAGGGTAAGGCGGCGTTAATGCACAAAAGTCGAAAGGCATAATGCGGAGGATTAGTGACAGAGAGCTTCTGTGTATCTCTCAAAAGTGGTAAACAATCCTCAACCAAAAAGGAGGGGATATGAGCCTTACCATCAAGTCCAGATTGGGGGTGCTATGGGCGCTTGCGGTGCTCAGCGCGACCGTCCTTGGCGGTAACGGTCTGGTGACCCATGACATCATCGCCGGTTCCACTGCCGCCACCCGTCAGGCATTCGAGCAGCATAGCCTGCTGACCCGCTTCGAGACCGACCGGCTGCAGTTGACCCTGTCCGCCATGGACGCCATCATCGACCGCGCCGAGGGCTCTATCGGTGCGGAGCGCGAGGCGCAGATGGCCGGCCTTGCCAGCCGCATGGCCGAGGATGCCAAGCATATCGCCGCCATGTCGCAAGCATCCCAGGAAAAGGATCTGGCCGAGCAACTGCCCGAGCGTGTGGCCGAGTTGGTAACGGTGATCCGCCAGGATTTGAAGCAGGCCGTGGAAGCGCGTGCCCCCCAATCGGATTTCGATGAACTGGATGACAATATCGATTCAGCCAGCCGCAAGGTCTCGCTGATCGTGCGCACGCTGTCGGCCTCGGTGGGGACCCGCATTGCCGAGGCATGGATCGATCAGGACGCCACCCTGTCCACCACCAACCGCGTCGGTTTTGGCGCCACAGGCTTGGCGCTGATGGCGGTGTCCGTTCTGTCGTGGCTGATCGTGCGCTCCATCACCCGTCCCCTGGCCGCGCTGACCGGGGCCATGCGCAAGCTGGCCGGCGGCGACAAGACCGTGGAGGCCCCCCACCGCAGCGCCAATGACGAGATCGGCGAGATGGCCCGCGCCTTGGAGGTTTTGAAAGACGGGCTGCTCCATGCCGATAACCTAAGCGCCGAGCAGGATGGCCTGAAGGCGCGGGCGGAAGCCGAACGGCGCGCCCACCTGACTGCCCTGGCCGGCAGCTTCGAGCTGGGCGTCAAGGGCGTGGTCGGCAGGGTTGCCGCCGCTGCCGGCGGCATGAAAACCACCGCCGAAGGGCTGGCCGACATGGCCGAGGAATCCGGTAGCCACGCTCAGGCGCTCAGCGGCACCGCCGGGATTACCGCCGCCAACGTCCAAACCGTGGCCGCCGCCGCAGATGAACTGTCGGCCTCCATCGCCGAGATCGCGGGCCGGGTCAGCCGCTCGTCCACCATCGCCCGCAATGCGGTGGAGGAAGCCCGCAAGGTGGACGAGGTCGTTGGCTCGCTGGCCGCCGCCGCCGCCCGCATCGGCGACGTGGTTCAGATGATTAGCGAGATCGCCAGCCAAACCAATTTGCTGGCCCTGAACGCCACCATCGAAGCCGCCCGTGCCGGCGAAGCGGGCAAAGGCTTTGCCGTGGTGGCCTCCGAGGTCAAAAGCTTGTCCAACCAGACCGCCAAGGCCACCGAGGAAATTTCCACCCAGATCGCCACGGTTCAGTCCGTGGTCAAACAGGTGGTCTTTGCCATTTCCGGCATTGCCCAGGTCATCGCCGATATCGACGAAACCTCCAGCTCCATCGCGGCTTCGGTGGAACAACAAGGCTCCGCCACCCGCGAAATCGCCTCCAGCGCCCAGCAAGCGGCATCCGGCACCATGGAGATGTCCGACAACGTGGCTCAAATGACCCAAGTGGTCGACATGGTCCGCGCGTCGGCCAACGAGGTCCTGATGGCCGCCGATCTGCTGACGGGGAACTCAGACGCGTTGCATGGTGAGGTGGAGAAGTTCTTGGTGAGCGTGCGGGCGGGGTGATGTTCCGGGGGTGAAGGTTTAAGAGCGAGGGGATTCATCCCCTCGCGCACCCCATTGGGTTGTTCTCTTCCCCCTCGCCCCTTGCGGGAGAGGGAGGGACCCGCCGCCGCAGGCGGTGGGAGGGAGAGGGGGCTGGGTGCCAGAGACTCACCCTGCCTAATAGTGATAACCTGCGCACTCACTTCCTTCCGGACGAGACTATGCGCGCCATCATTCTCGCAATCAGCGGCTTCCTCCTGCTGTCCCCTCCCGCATCAGCCGCCCCCACCCTGACCGATCTGGACGTGCGCCTGCGCGTGCTGGAACAGATGGCAAGCCGTCAGGATAAGGAAAATCAACGCACCCGCGAGCAGGCGAAGACCGCCGCGAAAAGCGAGGCGGATGGGGTGAAGGAAACCCTGTCGGCGCAGGTGCAGGGGGTGACGTTACGGCGCTGTGGGTTGGTGGCTTGCCTTGAAGGCAAACCGGATGAAGGCAAAGCGTTGCTGGAAAATAGCTAAGGGATCATGGACGAATTGATCTTGGCTGATCCCGAGAAGCCGCTGTATTTGCGTGACAAAGCTTGGCTGATGGGCGTGTGGGGGGATTGGCACAATCAATCCAGTCATGGGGATGACGCCCGGCGGTGCTGGCGTGATGCCGTCGAGGGCTTCGAAGCGTTGGAACAACGTGGAACGCTGGGTTGGATGGGACGTCGGGCTTTGGCGGACTATCGTCGGAAGCTGGAGGGGGATGCGTCAAAGGATTCGCAGAAGGATCGGGTTCTGGTGGAGCAAGACTAGCGGCAGTCGCTGAAGAAAGTTTCACCACAGAGTCACAGAGAAATTCTGCTGGATGGAGCCCGAGACGGGTCTCGTCTGACAGATATTTCTGTGTCTCTGTGGTTCAATTATTTCTTGGCTGGCGCGTGGGGCAGATCGGCCACCGCCCCCCTCTCCCTCCCAGCCTTCGGCTGGGCCCCTCCCTCTCCCGCAAGGGGCGAGGGGAAGAAAGGCACAGGGATGCGCGAAGGGACGAGTCCCTTCGCTTCTTCCCCTTAAACTGCGTTGGCCTTGGCGATCTTCTGCATCAGGCGGTAGCTGTCTTTCGGCGTGCGCACCAGGGTGTCGTAATCCACGCGGACGATGCCGAAGCGCTTAGACAGGCCGAAGGCCCATTCAAAGTTGTCCAGCAGGGACCACGCCAGATAGCCCTTCAAGTTGACGCCGTCGGTGAGCGCCCGGTGGACCTGTTCGATGTGTTCCTTGATGAACTGAGTGCGCTCGGCGTCGTGGACTTGGCCGTCAGCGTCCACGGTGTCTTCATAGGCGGCGCCGTTTTCGGCCACGTAGACGGCAGGGTTGCCGTAGTTGTTCTTCAAATCCAGCAATTGCTCGTACAGGCCCTCGGGCTGGACCGGCCAGCCCATGCCGGTGTAGCGCTTGGCCTTGGGGTCGCCCCAGCCGGCGTTGAAGGGCTTGCCCTCTTCGTGGCGCATGGTGTTGCGGCCATAGTAGTTGATGCCCAGCAAATCCACGGGGAACTTGGCCAGTTCCAG
>JACMLB010000413.1 GCA_014379805.1 Rhodospirillales bacterium
CGGCAGCGACTCGGAAAGGGCGCCCATCGTGGCGCCCTTTTTGTTGTGCGCTGGCCAGGAATGGCGGATTTCCGGGGATAATGCGGTGCCTGTGGTTGACGGCTGAAAACTCCTGGACCTAGTGTCAACGCAGTTTGCGGGGCCGGAATCGGCTGGCCCGCAGGGTTCCCTGAGGGGGGTTGTGGCGATGAACAAGCAGGATCTGGTGGCCGTCGTGGCCGATGCGGGCGACATCTCGAAGGTGAAGGCCGGCGAAGTCGTCGACGCGATCTTCGAGGCGGTCGAGGGTGCGCTGAAGAAAAAGGATGGCGAGGTTCGCCTGGTTGGCTTCGGTACCTTCAGCACCTCCAAGCGCAAGGCCGGCAAGGGGCGTAACCCGCGCACCGGCGAGGAGATCAAGATTCCTGCCAGCACGACCGTGCGCTTCAAGGCCGGCAAGTCGCTGAAGGATGCGGTGAACTGAGCTCTCGCCGAACGGGTTGAGAGGAAGGGCCGGCACCTTGGGGGCGCCGGCCCTTTTTTTGTGGCGGGTGGCGTCGGCAGCCCATTGCAGGCAAACTCCGCCCAGGGGCGCTTAGCTCAGCTGGTAGAGCGCCTGCTTTACACGCAGGATGTCGGCGGTTCGATCCCGTCAGCGCCCACCAACGGCCCCGCGGGATGACCCCGGGCGGCAACGACTACGGTCTGAATCCCCGGCGTAAGGGGCCTGTCGCGCGCTTGACATCAAGCCCCCCCACCGCCACAACGCGCCACCTGTTAGCGGGTGTAGCTCAGTTGGTTAGAGCGCCGGCCTGTCACGCCGGAGGTCGCGGGTTCGAGCCCCGTCACTCGCGCCAGTTCTCCTTCAAAGCAACGATTTGCGTGAACGCGGCTATGGCGGAAATGGCCTGGAATGGCTATGTTCGGCTTACGTTGCACCGCACCAAAGCGGTCGGCCTGGGGGGGCGCGGGCGTCCTCGCAGAAACCACGGTTAGGGGCCCATGCAAGCCAGTCTGCTCGGCGATTACTTCCCCATCCTGGTCTTCATGGGCATTGCCGGCGGCATCGCCCTGGCGATGGTCGGCGGGGCCATGCTGGTGGCACGGCAGAAGCCAAATCCCGAGAAGCTGTCCGCGTATGAGTGCGGTTTCGAACCCTTCGATGACACCCGTCGGCGGTTCGATGTGCGGTTCTATCTGGTCGCCATTCTGTTCATCATTTTCGATCTTGAAGTGGCGTTCCTTTTTCCCTGGGCGGTGAGCCTGGGTCAGATCGGCTGGCTGGGGTTCCTCTCGATGATGGGCTTCCTAGGCGTGCTGACCGTCGGGTTCATCTATGAGTGGCGTAAGGGGGCGTTGGACTGGGAATGAGCGATCTCGCATGGAACAGGGACGCGCTGCCGGCCGGTCCGGCGCAGGATGCCGTCATTGGTGGCATCACCGGCGAGATCGAAGATAAGGGCTTCGTCGTCGCCAACCTGGACCGCGTGGTGAACTGGGCGCGCACCGGCTCGCTCTGGCCGATGACGTTCGGGCTCGCGTGCTGCGCGGTGCCGATGATCCATGCCTACATGGCGCGCTACGACCTCGACCGCTTCGGCATCATCCCGCGCGGTTCACCGCGTCAGAGCGACGTGATGATCGTGGCCGGCACGCTGACCAACAAGATGGCCCCCGCGCTGCGCAAGGTCTACGACCAGATGAGCGAGCCGCGCTGGGTGATCAGCATGGGCAGCTGCGCCAATGGCGGTGGCTACTACCACTACAGCTACGCCGTCGTGCGCGGCTGCGATCGCATCGTGCCGGTGGATGTGTACGTGCCCGGCTGCCCGCCGACCGCCGAGGGGCTGGTTTACGGGATCATGCAGCTGCAGAAGAAGATCAGGCGCACCGGAACCATTCTGCGTGGTTGACCTGGCTCAAGCGGTCCGCGCGGCGGTGCCTGACGCGGTGCTGGAAACCCAGCGTGGCGGCGTGGAGCTTGTGCTGCACGCGGGGCGGCCGGGACTGCCAGCGCTGATGCTGGCGTTGCGCGACACGCCTGGCCTCGAATTCCAGCAATGCATGGACATTTGCGGCGTCGACTGGCCTGAGCGGGCCGAGCGGTTCGACGTCGTGTACAACCTGCTTAGCCTGACGCGGAACCATCGGTTGCGCGTCGTCGTGTCGGCGGGGCCCGAAACGCCGGTGCCGTCCATGGCCGACATCTGGCCGAGCGCCACCTGGTTCGAGCGGGAATGCTGGGACATGTACGGCGTGGTATTCGAGGGCCTGTCCGACCTGCGGCGGCTGCTGACCGATTACGGCTTCGAAGGCCATCCGCTGAGGAAGGATTTTCCTCTC
>JACMLB010000414.1 GCA_014379805.1 Rhodospirillales bacterium
AAAAGTTGAAGAAGCAGGTTACCGCCAAGGCCGAAATCGCCGCCGAGGAACGCCTGCTGGATTCTCTGGTGGGCGAGACCGCCAGCCAGGACACCCGCCAGAAATTCCGCAAGATGCTGCGAGAGGGCTCCCTGGACGACAAGGAGGTGGAAATCCACGTTGCCGAGGCCGCCAGCGCCGGCATGCCCACCTTCGACATTCCCGGCATGCCGGGCAGCCAGATGGGCATGGTCAATCTGTCGGACATGCTGGGCAAGGCGTTCGGCGGCGGCCGCACCAAGCCCCGCCGCCTGACGGTCAAGGACGCCCAAGCGGTGCTGTTGAGCGAGGAATCCGAAAAGCTGTTGGACCAGGACGCGGTGGTGAAAGACGCCATCTGGGCGGTGGAGAACAACGGCATCGTCTTCATCGACGAGATCGACAAGATTTGCGCCCGCTCCAGCGAGCACCACGTGTCCGGCGATGTCAGCCGCGAGGGCGTTCAGCGCGATCTGTTGCCGCTGATCGAAGGCACCACGGTCGCCACCAAGCACGGCAATGTGAAGACCGACCACGTGCTGTTCATCGCCTCGGGCGCCTTCCATCTGGCCAAACCCAGCGATCTGCTGCCCGAGCTGCAGGGCCGCCTGCCCATCCGCGTCGAGTTGCAGGCCCTGACGCGGGACGATTTCGTCCGCATCCTGACCGAGCCCGAGGCCAGCCTGATCACCCAGTACAAGGCCCTGCTACTGACCGAAGAGGTGGATCTGGCTTTCAGCGAAGATTCCATCGCCGCCATCGCCGACCTTGCCGCCGAGATCAACCGCTCGGTGGAGAACATCGGCGCGCGGCGGCTGCATACGGTGATGGAGCGCCTGCTGGAAGACATCAGCTTCACCGCCCCCGACCAAGCCCCCGGCACCCGCATCGACATCACCGCCGACATGGTGGGCGAGCGGGTGGGAACGCTGGCGAAGAAGGCGGATTTGGCGAAGTTCATTTTGTAAGGACGTGAAGAAGCGAAGGGGCTTGCCCCTTCGCGCATCCCACTCCAGGGACATCTTGCGACTGAAAAACGCAGATCAAAAAACCCTCCTGTTGTCCCTGATTGCAGGTGATGACGAACGCATGCGCCTGCTGGGAAGGGTGCGTGACTTGCGCCTCCCCGACTGTTGGATCGGGGCGGGATTCGTCCGTTCTGCGGTTTGGGATCACCTTCACCACCGCGCATCCGCTCCAATCGACGATGTCGATGTGATTTGGTTCGATAGGGAGAGGGCAACCGCAGCGACCGATCGGGAGGTAGAGGCGCAGCTGAGGGCCAGCGACCCATCCGTTACCTGGTCGGTAAAAAACCAAGCTCGCATGCACCTGCGCAACGGCGACCAACCATACACATCAGCCGAAGATGCTGTGACCCGATGGCCGGAGACAGCGACCGCCATTGCACTACGGTTAACAGATGGCGGTATGGAAATGATGGCCCCATTCGGCCTCGAAGACCTGTTTTCCATGACCGTTAGGCCGACCCCCACGTTCGCCAGCGAAAAACTGGCTATCATTAAAAAACGCGTGTGGGAAAAACGCTGGCTTGAACGCTGGCCCCGGTTACGTTTGACCGCTGGGCTGAAGGATTTATGATCCAAATCATGTCTGATGAGTGGCTAACCCTATTGAACGGCGTGCGCTCGACCCGCCGCACCCTGGCGCCAAGTGACGTATTGTTTCACGCTGGCGATCCGGTCCAGGCGTTGTTTCATGTGGAACAAGGCTGCATCCGGCTGACGCGGGCGGGAATCGTTCTGCATGTGGCTGAGGCCGGCCAGCCTTTCGCCGAGGCGTCGTTGTTCACCGAATTCCATGATGGCGACGCGGTGGCCGAAACCGAGGCCCGAGTGCTGGCCTTTCCCAAAACGGCGGTGCTGCTGCTGCTGAAGGCCCATCCCGACCTCAATCTGGCCTTTTCCGCCTATCTCGCCCGCCAGCTTCAGCGCCTGCGGGGCCGCTTCGAACTGGTGCGGCTGCGTAGCGCGCGCAACCGGGTGGTGGCCTATCTGACCCAGGCCGGGGCGGCAGAGGGGGCGGTAACCCTGGACCGGCCGCTGACCGTGGTCGCCAGCGAGATCGGGCTGACGCGGGAAGCGCTGTATCGGACGTTGACCAAGCTGGAAAAAGAAGGGCTCGTCCGCCGCGACGCACCGCGCACCTTCAGCCTAGCGCGCCCGCACTAACGCCAGCATTTGTGCGATAGCCTCATCGGGCAAATCGCGGATGGTCTCGGCAAGACGGTTCGCCAATTCGGTGCGCTCTGGCGCCAAACCGGCGGTGTCGATGGTGATGCGGGGATGGGACAATTCGGCCAGACGCTTCAACTGTTCGGCCTCGTCCCAGATGCAGCCCAGATAGCCGGCGATCTGCATGACCAGACCGGGAGCCGGGCGCCCGCGATTGCCGTGTTCCAGTGCCGACAGATAGGCCGACGACAGATTGAGGTCGGCCGCCATCTGCTTCATGGCGATGCCCTTGGCGTCGCGCAACTGGCGTACCCTCGCACCGAACGGGGTCATCGGCGCCTCTTGATCAGCACGTACAGCGCCCCTTCGCCGCCGTGCTGGGGCTTGGCGAAGGAAAAGCCGAGGATGCGTTCGCGGCAGGGCGATTGGTTGAGCCAGCGCGGCGTGTTGGCCCGCAGCACGCCGGTGCCCTCTCTGTTACCTTTGCCGGTGATGACCAGCACGCAGCGCCGGCCCGAATCATAGGCCCGCGCGATGAAGGCCAGCAAATGGGCGTGGGCGCTGTCCTGGGTCATGCCGTGCAGATCCAGCCGGGCGTCGATCTCCATCTCGCCCTTCTTCATGCGCTCGGCAGAACGCTTGTCC
>JACMLB010000415.1 GCA_014379805.1 Rhodospirillales bacterium
CAAGACCGGCAATGCCGACCTGCCTTTGGCGCATGGGCAGAAGGCGTTGTTGACGGTGGACGTGTGGGAGCACGCGTATTATTTGGACTACCAGAACCGCCGTATCGATTTCGTCCAGGCCTTCATCGACAATTTGATCAATTGGGAATTTGTCGAGAAGAATCTGGGCTGAGACCACAGTTTGTGGTAAACGAACGGCCTCTCCCCCAAAGGAGGGGCCGTTCCACATTTCTGCCACCTTTATCGGCAAATGTGCCGACAGTAGATACCATCAGGGGACACACAGCTATGCGTCGCATCGTCGTTTCGTTCACCGCCCTCGCCGCGTTGATGGCCGTTTCGGCCTGCTCGGATGAAACCCAGCAATCCGGTGGCGCCGCCGGCTCGGGCTCGACCCAGGGCTACCAGCAGCCCCGCGGTGCCGTCGGCCAGGGCGCGCTGACCGAGGCCGAGCGTCTTGCTCAGCTTCAGAAAGAGTTCCAGACCGCCGTTGGCGATCGCGTCTATTTCGGCACCGATGCCGTCAGCGTAACCGGCGAAGGCCGGTCGATCCTGGATCGTCAGGTCGCCTTCCTGCGCCGCTATCCGACCATCAGCCTGCGCATCGAAGGCCATGCCGACGAGCGCGGCACCCGCGAGTACAATCTGGCGCTGGGCGATCGTCGTGCCCAGTCCGTGCGCGAGTACCTGCTGGCCCAGGGCGTTTCGGCCAGCCGCCTGCAGACCACCACCTACGGCAAGGAGCGCCCCGAGGCGGTCGGCGCCGGTGAGTCCGCGTGGTCCAAGAACCGCCGCGCCGTCAGCGTCATCGCGCAGTAAAGCGGTAACGGTTACGGAAAAGCCCCCGGTTTGCACCGGGGGCTTTTTTGTTGCCTACTTCTTCACCGGGTTGGTCAGCACGAACTGGTCGAAGCTGAACTCGGCCACTTTCCACCACAATTGGACGTCGTCACGGAACGCCTTCCACGGGCCGTAGATCTTGGCGAATTTGGGGTTCTCCTTAGCGATCTCGTCATACAGCTCGAAAGCGGCTTTCTGAGCTGCGATCATCACGTCCTTGGGGAACGGCCGCAAAGCCGTGCCGGCACCCACCAGTTTTTTCAGGCCGGTGATGTTCTGGACATCGTATTTGGACTGCATGTCCATGGTGGCTTCGGTGCAGGCGGTTTCGAAGGCCACCTGATACAGCTTGGGCAGCTTGGCCCACTGATCCAAGTTTACATAGCAGGAGAAGGTCGGACCGCCCTCCCAGAAACCGGGATAGTAGTAGTTCTTGGCAACCTTGTAGAAGGCCAGCTTCTCGTCGTCATAGGGGCCAACCCATTCGGCGGCGTCGATGGTGCCCTTTTCCAGCGCCGGGTAAATGTCGCCGCCGGCCAATTGCTGCGGCACCACGCCCAGCTTTGCCATGACGCGCCCAGCGATACCGGCGATACGCATCTTCAGGCCCTGAAGGTCCTGGACTGACTTGATTTCCTTGCGGAACCAGCCACCCATCTGAGTGCCCGAATTGCCCGCCGGGAAATTGATGACGTTGTAGTCCTTATAGAACTCACGCACCAAGGCCAGTCCGCCGCCATGATAGAGCCAAGCGTGGTTCTGCCGCGCGTTGAGGCCGAACGGCATGGCCGCTTCGAAAGCGAAGGTAGGGTCTTTGCCCACGTAGTAATAGGCCACGCTGTGACCGCATTCCACGGTGCCCTGCTGCACGGCGTCAAGCACCTGCAAACCGGGGACGATTTCGCCGCCAGCGAATACGCGGATCTGGAACTTGCCGTCGGTCAACTCGGCGACACGCTTGGCGACGAACTCACCGCCGCCATAGATGGTGTCCAGGCTCTTGGGAAAGCTGGACGCCATGCGCCATTTGATTTCGGGCATGGCTTGTTGAGCAAGGGCAGGCGCCGCAATGGTCGTGGCGGCAGCACCAACAGTGGCGGCCTTCAGGAACGAACGTCTTTCCATCGTTTCCTCCAGTAGTTCTTAGATCCGGGCTTTTGCGCTCGGTACTAATCAATCCTGGCATGAAGATGGTGGCCTGACCACGGGGAAACTACCCCCGCAGCTCAGCTAAACTTGTTACTCCGAGGGAACCCGTTGGGCGGCAAACGTCCGACCGAGGCACGCTTGCCGACCCATGCAGTCAAATCCGGCTCGGTGCGGGTGCGCTCGCCCGAGGGCCACGACAGTCCATCAGTCAAGTTGAACACCTTGATGTCGGCCACATGGCCATCGCGGTACTTCTGCAGGATGACGCCACGGCCACGGGTCATCACCGGGATTTCTTCCGCCATGAACACCAGCAGCTTGCGATTGTCGCCCATGATGGCGACCGCATTGCCCTCGACCGGCAGGCAGAACGCCGCCTTCTCGCCATCGCCCAAATTGAGCACCATCTTGCCCGACTTGGTCTGGGCCAGAACCTCGTTCTCCTCGACCACGAAGCCGCGCGCGCCATTGGACGACAGCAGCAGCTTGCGCCCGGCTTTGTGCGGGAAGACGTGGGCGATGTCGGCGTCGTTGGCCATGTCGATCATCAGACGCAGGGGCTCGCCGAAGCCTCGGCCCGAGGGCATCTTGTCGCCGCCGATGGTGTAGAAGCGGCCATCGGTGGCGAAGAACAGGATTTTGTCCGTGGTCTCCGCCTTGATGGCGAATTTCAGCTGGTCGCCTTCCTTGAACTTGATGGTGTCCAGCTGATCGGTATGGCCCTTCAACGCCCGAATCCAACCTTTTTCCGACAGGATGACGGTGATGGGCTCACGCTCGATGTAGGCTTCCATGGGAACGACGACCGCAGACGGCGCGTCGCCCAGTTCGGTGCGGCGGTCGCCCAGCAGGCCGGAGCCGAATTTTTTCTTGGTCTCGGCATTCTGCGCATCGATGGTGCGCCAGCGCCGGCCCTCATCCGCCAGCAATGCGTCCAGATCGGCTTTCTCCGCCGAAAGCTGGGCGTGTTCGTTGCCGATTTCCAGCTCTTGCAGCTTGTTCAAGCTGCGCAGGCGCATGTTGAGGATGGCCTCGGCCTGCACTTCGCTCAGTTTGAAGCGCGCGATCAACTCCGCCTTGGGCTCATCGCCGAAACGGATGATGTGGATGACTTCATCCAGTTGGGCGTAGACCTTGAGGAAGCCTTCCAGCACCTCCAGCCGCTTGGCGATTTTTTCCAGGCGATAGCGCGAACGGCGCTCCAGCACGTCCATGCGGTGGTCGAGGAAGGCGCGCAGAACCTCTTTCAGGTTCATGACGCGCGGGATGGCATCCTTGTCCAACACGTTCATGTTGAGGCCGAAACGGACCTCAAGATCGGTCTGGCGGAACAACTGCTCCATGAGCAGCTCGGCCTCGACGGTGCGGTTGCGCGGCTCCAGCACGATACGCACGTCTTCCGCCGATTCGTCGCGGATGTCGGCCAGCAAAGGCAGCTTCTTGTCCGTCAGCAACTCGGCGATCTTCTCGATCAGCTTGGACTTTTGCACCTGATAGGGAATCTGCGTGATGACGATCTGGTACATGCCGTGGGACAGATTGTCGCGCTCCCACTTGGCCCGCAAGCGGAAGGCGCCACGGCCAGTGCGATAGGATTCCGCCACCGCCTCGCGGGTTTCCACCAGCACGCCGCCGGTGGGGAAATCCGGGCCGGGCATGAGGGAAATCAGGGCGTCGATGGAGCATTCCGGCTCGCGGATCAGCAGACCCAGCGCGTCGCAGATTTCACCCACATTGTGGGGCGGAATGCTGGTGGCCATGCCCACGGCGATGCCGGTGGAGCCGTTGGCAAGCAAATTGGGGAAAGCCGACGGCATGACCACCGGCTCTTCCTCGGTGCCGTCATAGGTCGCGCGGAAATCCACCGCGTCTTCATCCAGCCCGTCCATCAGGGCGGCGGCCACGGCGGTCAATTTTGCTTCGGTGTACCGCATGGCGGCGGCGTTATCGCCGTCGATATTGCCGAAATTGCCTTGACCTTCCACCAGCGGATAGCGCACGGCGAAGTCCTGGGCCAGACGCACCAGGGTGTCGTAAACCGCCACGTCGCCATGGGGATGGTATTTACCGATGACGTCGCCGACCACGCGGGCACATTTCTTGAAGCCGCCTTCGGG
>JACMLB010000416.1 GCA_014379805.1 Rhodospirillales bacterium
AATTGGTACAATGCCAAAGTGGCGCTGGTGACGCGATGACGCGCAATCATCCCCATGATTACTCGCCTGACGCCATCGCCGCCGCCGATGTGCAAGAGCCGTCGCGCGCAGCCACACCGCCCGGCCCGCCGCGTCCGCCGCTGCGGCTGCTGGGCTGGGCGCGCGAGAATCTGTTCGCCACCATCCCCAACACGCTGCTGACCCTGCTGGCCCTATGGCTGCTGTGGGGGATCGTGCCGCCGCTGATTTCGTGGGGCTTGCTCGACGCCACCTGGAGAACGGGCGGTGCGGCAACATGCCGCGAGACCGGCGGCGCCTGCTGGAGCCTGGTCACCGAGCGCCACCGGCTGATGCTGTTCGGCCTGTATCCCTATGACCAGAACTGGCGCCCGTTGCTGTCCACCGCCCTGGTCATCGGCCTGTTGGCGACCAGCACGGTGCGCCGTTTTTGGCGCAAGGAATTGCTGCTGGCCTGGGGCTTGGGCTTCGCTGCCATTGCCGGGCTGATGTGGGGTGGGTTCCTGGGCCTGCCTTACGTGGAAACTGCCCAATGGGGCGGCCTGCCGCTGACCCTGGCCTTGGCGGTGCTGGGCATCGTGCTGGCCTTCCCGTTCTCCATCCTATTGGCCCTGGGCCGGCGCTCGAACCTGCCGGCCATCCGCGCCTTGTCGGTGGGCTATATCGAGCTGGTGCGCGGCCTGCCGCTGGTCAGCGTGCTGTTCATGGCCTCGGTCATGTTCCCGCTGTTCCTGCCCGAGGGCGTCAGCATCGACAAGCTGCTGCGCGCCCTGGTGGGCATCGTGTTGTTCACCGCCGCTTATCTGGCCGAAGCCGTGCGCGGTGGCTTGCAGGCTATCCCGCGCGGGCAGGAAGAAGCCGCCGACGCGCTGGGCCTGTCATACTGGCAAAAGATGCGGCTGATCGTGCTGCCTCAGGCGTTGCGGCTGGTCATCCCGCCCATCGTCAACCAGTTCATATCCTGCTTCAAGGACACCTCGCTGGTGACCATCGTCGGCCTGTACGACTTGCTGGCTGCCACCAAGGCGGCCCTGGCCGACCCGGAATGGCGCCCATTCTTTGTCGAGGGCTACATCTCGGCGGCGGTGGTCTATTGGGCTTTCTGCTTTTTCATGTCCCGTTACAGCCAGTGGCTCGAGCGCGAGCTCGCGACCGGTCAGCGCCGTTAGGAGACGCCCATGCCCAACACCCCCGTGGTCGATCTCATGGACGTGAACAAATGGTATGGCAGTTTTCACGTGCTGAAGAACGTGTCGCTGTCGGTGGCCAAGGGCCAAAAGGTGGTGGTGTGCGGGCCGTCGGGCTCGGGCAAATCCACCATGATCCGCTGCATCAATCGGCTGGAGGAACACCAAGCGGGTCGCATCCTGGTCAACGGCATCGAATTGGCCGACGATCTGAAAGCCATCGAGGCCATCCGCAAGGACGTCGGCATGGTCTTCCAAAGCTTCAACCTGTTCCCCCATCTGACCGTGCTGCAAAACCTGACCCTGGCGCCGCTGTGGGTGAAGCACATACCCAAGGCCGAGGCGGAATCCCTTGCCATGCATCTGCTGGAACGGGTGCGCATCCCCGAACAGGCCCATAAATTCCCCGGCCAGTTATCGGGCGGCCAGCAGCAGCGCGTCGCCATCGCGCGGGCCTTGTGCATGAAGCCCAGCGTCATGCTGTTCGACGAACCCACCTCGGCCCTAGACCCGGAAATGGTCAAGGAAGTGCTGGACGTGATGATCGGCTTGGCCGAGGAAGGCATGACCATGATCTGCGTCACCCACGAAATGGGCTTCGCCCGCGCCGTGGCCGACACCATGGTGTTCATGGC
>JACMLB010000417.1 GCA_014379805.1 Rhodospirillales bacterium
CTGGACCAGAAGGAAGCCCAGTTGGAGATCGAGCATTTCTGGGCCGGCGCCCTGAAGCGCGCGGTGATCGACGGCGATGTGGAGAACGGCTCGCTCATGGCCGGGCAAAGCGTCGGCATGGTCACCCGCGAACAGCCCTGCGCCGATATCCTGGCCGAGCTGATCGAGCAGGCCATTGCGGCGCTTGCCCTGCGCCTGCCCTTCGAAATTTCGGTGGCGTGATGCAGGCGACGGCGCCCTCGGTTTCGCGGCGCCTGCTGGCGCGTCTGCGCGACGTCATGGCTGGCGGCGGCACCGCCGAGGAACGCCTGGACAAGGTAACCACGCTGATCGCCGCCGACATGGTGGCCGAGGTGTGCTCGTGCTACGTCATGCGGGCCGGCGAAGTGCTGGAACTGTTCGCCACCGAGGGTCTGAAACAGGCCGCCGTCCACAAGACCCGCCTGCGTGTGGGCGAAGGCCTTGTGGGCGACATTGCCGCCCATGCCCGGCCGCTGGCCCTGGCCGACGCCCAGGCCCACCCCATGTTCGCCTATCGCCCGGAAACCGGCGAAGAGCTGTTCCATTCCCTTATGGGCGTTCCCATCATCCGCGCCGGTCGCGTCATCGGTGTGCTGGTGGTGCAGAACCGCACCATGCGGCACTACACCGACGAAGAAATCGAGACCCTTGAAACCGTCGCCATGGTGCTGGCGGAGCTGGTCGCCTCGGGCGAGCTGGTCAAGCGCGACGAATTGGTTCCGGTGGACGGCAATGCGTTGCTGCCCCTGCGCTTTGAGGGCATCAAGCTGAATGCCGGCGTGGGCATCGGCATCGCCGTGCTGCATCAGCCGCGCATCGTCATCCGCCGGCTGGTGGCCGAAGACCCCGAGATCGAGCTGGAGCGGCTGAAGGCCGCTTTGGCCCACATCAAAAACGCCCTGGACGAGCTGTTCTCGCGCCCGGAAATGCGTGATGGCGAGCACCGCGACGTGCTTGAGACCTACCGCATGTTCACCGAGGACAAGGGCTGGCTGGGCAAGATCGGCGAGGCCATCCGCTCGGGCCTGACCGCCGAAGGCGCGGTGCAGAAGGTCCATGATGACATGCGCGCGCGCATGAGCCAGGTGACCGACCCATATTTGCGCGAACGCCTGCACGATTTCGAAGACCTTGCCAACCGCCTGCTGCAACAGCTTTCGGGCGGTGAAGAGGCCAATCCGAAGGGCGAATTGCCCCAGGACGCCATCCTGATCGCGCGGACCATGGGCCCCATGGATCTGTTCGACTACGACCCCAAGCGCCTGCGCGGCCTTGTGCTGGAAGAGGGTTCGCCCACCATGCACGTGGCCATCGTGGCGCGCGCCCTGGACATTCCGGTGGTGGGCCGGGTCAAGGAAGTGCTGGACAAGGTCGAGCCCTTGGACCCGGTCATCGTCGATGGCGACAATGCCCAGGTCTTCCTCCGCCCCAGCGACGACATCCGCGACATCTTCTCGGACGCCATTATCCAGCGCCGCCAGCGCGCCGCCCATTACGCGCGGCTGAAGGATTTGCCGGCGGTCACCCGCGACGGCATCCAGGTTCAGCTGATGATGAATGCCGGCCTGTTGCTGGACATGCAGCATCTGCACGATTCCGGCGCCGACGGCATTGGCCTGTACCGCACCGAGCTGCCCTTCATGGCGCGCTCCAGCCTGCCCGACGTCACCGCCCAGACCATCCTGTACCGCAAGATTTTGGACCAAGCCGCCGGAAAGCCGGTGGTGTTCCGCTCGTTGGACGTGGGCGGCGACAAGGTGCTGCCCTACTGGAACCCGCATGAGGAAGACAACCCAGCTTTGGGTTGGCGTTCCATCCGCATCACCCTGGACCGCCCGGCGGTGCTGCGCCACCAGTTGCGCGCGCTGATCCGCTCGGCCTCGGGGCGCGAGCTGCGCATCATGTTCCCCATGATCGCCGAAGTGGCCGAATTGGTGCAGGCGCGCCAAATCCTGGATTTGGAAGTGGAGCGCGAGCGCGCTGCTGGCCGCATGCTGCCCGAACGCATCAAGGTGGGCACCATGCTGGAAGTGCCGGCCTTGGCCTTCCAGATGGAGGCCCTGCTGCCGCTGGTGGATTTCATCTCCATCGGCTCCAACGACATGACCCAGTTCCTGTTCGCGGTGGATCGCGGCAATCCGCGCATCGCCGACCGCTATGACGCGCTGTCACCGGGCATGCTGACTTTCATCCGCTACGTCGCCACCAAATGCGAGGCCGCCGGCGTGCCGTTGTCGGTGTGCGGTGAGATGGCCGGAAGACCGCTGGAAGCCATGGCGCTGATCGCCTGCGGCGTGCGCATCCTGTCGGTCGCGTCACCCTCCATCGGTCCGGTCAAGACCATGATCCGCACTCTGCGGGTCGCCCCGGTCAAGGCCTATCTGGATGGATTGCTGAAACTGCCCGACCGGTCGCTTCGCGACAAACTCAAGCATTTCGCCATCGACCACGGTGTGGCCCTGTGAGCAATTCACCCTCACCGGAGTGATGGTTGCCTCAACCACCCCCGATTTGATACACAGAAGACCATGCGCGGTCTTGGCAGTATTGCTGAACGCCAGCCATTTTCACGGAATAGGGTCATTCAACCGTGGCCAACAATGCTCAAGATAATGTGAATTTGGCACAAGGCGCGCCCACCGTGGCGGTCGGCCATAGCCTGAGGACGGCGCGCGAATTGACCGGCAAGACTATTGCCGAGGTCGCGCTGCTGCTGCGCATCCGCGAACCCTTCCTGCAGGCGCTGGAAGACGGGCGCCACAAGGATTTGCCCGGCGGCACCTATGCCGTGGGCTTCCTGCGCACCTATGCGGACTTCCTTGGCCTGGACGGCGAGGAAATGGTCCGCCGCTTCCGCGCCGAAGCCGCCGGCGAGTTGGACGTCCGCCTGAATTTGGCCTTCCCGTCGCCGGTGTCAGAGGGCCGCATCCCCGGCGGCGCCGTGCTGTTCCTGGGCCTGATGCTGGCCGGTATCGCCTATGGCGGCTGGTATCTGCTGTCGGCGCGCCAGACCCAGGTGGCCGAAATGGTGCCGCCATTGCCTGACCGTCTGGCCTCGGTCTTCAGCCGTCAGGCCACCCTGACGGGCGAACCGGCCAAACCGGTCGAAGCGGCGCCCAAGCCCGACGAAACCCAAGCGAAGAGCGCCGAAGAACCCGCCGCTCCCGCCGCCATGAACGGCAAGGATAACGACGTGGTGCCGCCGTCCGAAGGCGAGGACGAGGCCAAGGCCGTGGCTCCGGCTCCGGCCCCGGCCGTCGTCGCCCCGCCGGTGGTTGCCGAGCCCGTGAAGACGGTGGTTGCCAAGGTGGAGCCGCCCAAGGTGGAAGCCGTTAAGGTCGAACCGGCCAAGGTTGAGCCCGCCAAGGTCGAACCTGCCCCCCTGCCCGCTGTCTCCGCCCCGGTTCCCGAGGGCAAGGTGGTTGGTCAGGACAACGCCGATTCCCGCGTCCAACTGAAAGCCATCGCCGATGATTGCTGGGTTCAGGTGCGCGAGCTTGACGGCCAGTTGCTGCTGTCCCGCCTGCTGCGACGCGGCGACAGCTACATGGTCCCCAACCGCCCCGGCCTGACCCTGATGGTGGGTAATGCCGGCGCCCTGGACATCATGGTGGACGGCAAGAAAGCCCCGGCGCTGGGCAATGCCGGCCAAGTCCGCCGCGACATCAAGCTGGACCCTGACAAGCTGCTCGGCGGCGGGTGAAAAACTAAAGGCGGCTTCTGAACGGGAGCCGCCTTTTTTCATTGGGAAACGCCCACACGCCGTGACGGCATCGCCCTCAATTCTCGCGCACCCACGGCACCGACACCACCGCAATCCCCTCGTCTTCCAGATCGCGGGCTTCTTCGGCTGAGGCTTCGCCGTAGATGGGGCGGGCTTCGGTGTCGCCGTAATGGATTTTGCGGGCCTCGTCGGGGAATTTCTCGCCCACGTAGTCGCAATTTTCCTCGACCTTCTGACGCAAATCGGACAGCAATCGCCGGACTTCACGGGCGGCACCCTGGGCGTCCAGGGCTTGGCCGGTGGCTTTGTTCAAACGCGGCGCCATGATCGCCTTGCCCACTTGGGTGCTGGCGCAGACCGGGCAAGCGATTTCCCCGGCTGCCGACTGTGCGTCATAGCCGATATTGTCCTTGAACCAACCCTCGAAGTGATGGTCGTTGGCGCAGCGCAATTCGAATAGGATCATACCTCCCGTTTACAGAAAACGGGGCGCCATGACAACGGAGTTACCCCATGACCGCTTCTCCCTGGGTGGCCCGCTTCACCCCGCTGGTCAGCCCCGGCGGCGCCGTGCTTGACGTTGCCTGCGGCGGTGGCCGCCATAGCCGCCTGTTCCTGGCGCGGGGTCACGCGGTGACCGCCATCGACCGCGACATCACCCACACCGACACCCCCGGCGCCGAACTGATCGCCGCCGATCTGGAAGACGGCTCACCCTGGCCGCTGCCGGGGCGCAGCTTCGCCGCATTGGTGGTGACCAATTACCTGTGGCGCCCGCTATTCCCTGCCTTGCTGGCGGCACTGGCGCCCGATGGGGTGCTGATCTACGAGACCTTCGCCCAGGGCAATGAACGCTTCGGCAGCCCGCGCAACCCGGACTTCCTGCTGGCGCGTGGCGAATTGCTGCGCATCGCCGCCGGCCTGACGGTCGTCGCCTATGAGGACGGCGTGGTCGAGGATCGCGCGGTGGTCCAGCGCCTGTGTGCGGTCAGAGGCGAAGGGCCGGTGCGTTTGCCTTAGCGTGGCGCCTCAGGCTGTGCGGGCGTTTCAGGCTGTGCGGGCGTTTCAGCCGGCGGCGGAGCCGGTTGCGCAGGCTCTTCGCCCTCTGCCGGCGGAACCACATCCTGTTCGCCACCGGGAACCGGTTCCGGCTGAGGCGGTGCCGGGGGCACGGTCAACGAGTGGTAGCGGGCGGCATCCATCTTGGGCAATTGATCAAGAAAGGCCACCAGCGCCCAGATTTGACCGTCCACCAGCAAATCCCTATAGGCCGGCATGCCGGTCATCTTCAAACCGTTCTGGGTGATCCAGAACAATTGGGCCGGGGTCCACCCCGTATCCTTGGTCAGGTCGGGCGGCGCCGGACGCATGAAGCGGGCAAAGGGTTGCGCCTCGGCCCCCGGCGCACCGTGGCATTGGACGCAGGAGTCGCGGTAGTGCCGGGCGCCGTCCTCCACCAGGATGGGATCGGCCAAGGGCGGTGCGTCGATATGCTGCGCGTGGGCCCGCACCGATTGGCGCTTGGCAAGGTCCGCCACCTTATCCAGCACCGGGCTGGCCGGGCCGCGAGCGGAAATGTCGTAGCTGCCGGAATAAAGCCAAGCCGCCAGTGCGACCAACGCCACCACCAGCACCACCAAAACGCCAAGAACAGCCCGCATGGCCCACCTCCACTCGCCCTTAGCGAATGGAGGTGGGGTGCGCGGGCCTCAGCCGCGAGGGGGCATGGCGAATGGCTTATCGTGATCCAGGCAGGGCACCTTCTTGCGTGCGTCTTCCACCTTGCGCGGGTCGATGTCGGCCATGATCCAGCCAGGGGCTTCCAGGGCGTCCGCCAGGATTTCCCCCCAGGGCGACACGATCAGGGCATGGCCATAGGTCTGGCGGTTGTTCACATGGGTGCCGCATTGGGCGGGAGCGAACACGTAGCAGCCGGTCTCGATGGCCCGCGCCCGCAGCAGTACGTGCCAATGGGCCTTGCCGGTGGTCTTGGTGAACGCCGCCGGCACCGCCAGGAAGTCGCAGCCGGCCTTGGCCAAGGCGCGATACAGATGGGGGAAGCGCAGATCGTAGCAGATGGACAGGCCCAGCTTGCCCCAGGGCAGCCGCGCCGCCACGGCACGGTCGCCGGGTTGGAAGGTCGCACTTTCGCGGTAGACCTCACCCAGGCCCAAATCCACGTCGAACATATGGATCTTGTCGTATTTAGCGATGGTGGCGCCGTCGGGGCGGATCACATAGGTGCGGTTGGCGACCATGCCGCCGTCCAGCAGGATCGCCAGCGAGCCGGTGTGGATATGGCAGTTCAGCTCACGCGCCAGATCGCGGAACGCCTTCAGCGCCAGATGGTCGTCCTCGGGCATGGCCTTCAGCACGATGTTGGAGCGTCCCCACTCCATCATGGCCACATTCTCGGGCATGAGGATCAGATCGGCGCCCGCGCCCCGGGCCTCGACCGCGTAGCGCATGGCGGTGTCGATGTTGCGTTGCAGGTCGTTGCTTGCATTGACCTGCAGCACCGCCGCCTTGAAGGCGCGGTTCATGCGCAGGCCGCCAGCTTGGCGGCAAGGTCGCCCGCCGCATCCAACTCATGCAGATCGTCACAGCCGCCGATATGTTCACCATTGATGAATATCTGCGGCACCGAGGTGCGGCCACCGGCGCGCTTGGTCATGACATCGCGGCCGGCGGACACGTCAATCTCCCGATATGCCACGCCCTTCTTGTCCAGCAGCGCCTTGGCGCGGATGCAATAGGGGCAGGTCGGGGTGGTATAGATCTCGATCTCGGCCATCGGGAACTCCTGTTGACGATGCGCCTAATATAGCTGGCCGTCGCTTTTTAGCTACTCCCCGAACACAACCCTGCCTAGCGTCAGCACATCAACAGCGGCAGCCCCGGCATCGGTCAGCACACGGGCGCATTCGCCAATGGTGGCCCCGGTGGTCAGCACGTCGTCGATCAGCAGCACGGTCTTGCCCTGGATCAGCGGCAGCTTGCTGGAACGTACCGCAAAGGCGCCGCGCACGTTCTTACGGCGCTCCTCGCGGTTCATGTGGCCCTGAGGCAGGGTCATGCGGGTGCGGATCAGCAGGTCGGGCGCCACGGCCACACCGGAAACCTTACCCAGCGCCAACGCCAACAGGGCGGCTTGGTTATAGCGCCGCGACAGCAGGCGAAAGCGGTGCAGCGGCACCGGCACGATCCTATCCGCCCCACTCAGCAGATCGGCTCCGGCGCGGGCGATCCAGCGGGCGAAGGCGGGGGCGCCCTCTAGCCGGTCGCTGTGCTTGAAGCGCAGCACCAGGGGCTTGGAATGGTCGTCATAACGGAACACCGCACGGGCGCGGCGCCAGGGCGGCGGGTCTCTCATACAGTGACCGCACAGGGCGTCGGCGCCGATTTCGCTGGGTTCGAATTCGAAGGGATGGCCGCAGCTGTCGCATTGGGGCGGGCTGAGGAAGCCGACTTTCTCCCAGCAGGTGGGGCACAGCGCGCCAGGTTCCGACGCCAAGGCGCCGCAGGACAGGCAGATGGGCGGCAGCACCGCATCCACCATCACCCGCATCAGCCGCGCCAAAGCCGTCATTTACCCTTTTCCCATACCGGCAGCCGTGCCATATAGCCCGCATGGCTGATCCCATTAGAATCTTCGACCGCTCGCTGCTGCGCAAGCGCCGCGATCGCGCAGCAGCGGAATTCGCCGCTCATGACTTCCTGATCCGCGATGTGGCCGAGCGTCTGGCCGACCGCCTGACCGACGTCACCCGCCGCTTCCCCCTGGCGCTGGATTTGGGCTGCCACACCGGCGAAATAGCCGACACCCTGGATGGGCGCGGCGGCATCGAGACCTTGGTGCAGTGCGACCTGTCGCCGCGCATGGCCGCCAAGGCAGCCGCCAACGGCAAGCCGACGCTGGCCGCCGACGAGGAATGGCTGCCCTTCGCCGATGCCAGTTTCGACTTGGTGATCTCGTGCCTGTCGCTGCATTGGGTCAACGATCTGCCCGGCACGCTGCTGCAAATCCGCCGCATCCTGAAGCCCGATGGCCTGTTCCTGTGCGCCATGCTGGGCGGCGAAACCTTGAAGGAATTGCGCCAAGCCCTGTCCGAGGCCGAAATGGCCGAGGAGAACGGCTGGAGCCCCCGCGTCTCGCCCTTCGCCGATGTGCGCGACCTGGGCGGGCTGTTGCAGCGCGCCGGTTTCGCGCTTCCGGTGGTGGATGCGGACACCATCGACGTGGCTTACGCCGACCCCATGCGCCTGCTGGCCGATCTGCGCGGCATGGGTGAGACCAACGCCGTGGCCGAGCAGCGCAAGACCCTGACCCGGCGCGCCACCATGCTGCACGCGCTGAAACGTTATCAGGGCCTGTTCCCCAAGCCCGAGGGCCGTGTCGCCGCCAGCTTCCAGGTGTTGACCATGACCGCCTGGACGCCCCATCCCGACCAGCCCAAGCCGCTGGCACCGGGTTCGGCCAAGGCGTCCTTGGCCGACGTGCTGAATAACGGGCACGGCAAAATCGCCCATAATTGGGAATAGCATGCGCTTTTCCTCGCCTTTGATCCGCGGCAGCCTGATCCGCCGTTACAAGCGCTTCCTGGCCGACGTCCTGCTGGACACCGGCGAGGAAGTCACCGCCCATGTCGCCAATTCCGGTGCCATGCTGGGCACCAGCGCGCCCGGCATGGAGGTGTGGCTGTCGCCGGCCACCAACCCGCTGCGCAAGCTGGCGTGGAATTGGGAACTGTGCCGCCTGGACGGGGCGCTGATCGGCGTCAACACCGCCCACCCCAATCTGATCGCCACCGAGTCCGTGGCCGCCGGTCTTATTCCCGAATTGACCGGGTACGAGACCATCCGGCGTGAGGTTAAATACGGGCGCAATTCCCGCATCGATTTGTTGCTGGAAGCGCCGGGACGTCCCACATGTTACGTCGAAGTCAAGAACGTCCATCTGAAGCGCGGCGAATGGGCCGAGTTCCCCGACGCAGTCACGGTGCGCGGGGCCAAGCATCTGGTGGAACTGCGCGACATGGTCGCCGAAGGGCATCGCGCGGTCATGCTGTACTTGGTTCAGCGCGAGGACTGTATCGGCTTTCGTCCGGCTGCTGACATCGACCCCACCTATGCCGCCGGTTTGGCGGCGGCCATGGAGGACGGCGTGGAAGCAATCTGCTATACCTGCCGGATGGGTCTTGAGGACATTACCATAGGAGAACGGCTGCCCATCGTGGTGGACAGCCGGATCAGGGACTGAAGACATGGAAAGCGAAGATCGCGAATTGGGCCGCATCATTCTGCATGGCCCCGAGGATTTCGAGGGCATGCGCAAGGCTGGCCGTCTGGCCGCCGAGGCGCTGGACTTCATCGGTCCCTATGTGAAGCCGGGCGTCACCACCGGCGCGCTGGATTCCTTGTGCGCGGAATTCATTGCCGAGCGCGGCGGCATCTCGGCGCCGCTGAACTATCGCGGCTTCCCCCGGTCCATCTGCACCTCGGTCAACCACGTGGTGTGCCACGGCATCCCCGGCGACAAGAAGCTGGAGGAAGGCGATGTGGTCAATATCGACGTGACCCCCATCGTTGACGGCTGGCACGGTGATTCCAGCCGCATGTATTACGTGGGCCGCCCCGGCGTGAAGGCCAAGAAGCTGGTGGACGTGACCTATGAATCCCTGATGCGCGCCATCGAGGTGGTCAAGCCCGGCGCGACCCTGGGCGACATCGGCTGGGCCATCCAGAGTCTGGTGGAAAAGCACCGCTTCAGCGTGGTCAAGGATTTCTGCGGCCACGGCCTGGGCCGCATCTTCCACGAGCCGCCGAACGTCATGCATTACGGCAAGCCCGGCGAAGGCCTGGAACTACGCGAAGGCATGTTCTTCACCATCGAGCCCATGATCAACGCCGGCCGCGCCGAGACCAAGATCTTGGCCGATGGCTGGACCGCCGTGACCAAGGACAAGTCCCTGTCGGCCCAGTTCGAACACTCCATCGGCGTCACCGCCACCGGCTGCGAAATTTTCACCCTGTCGCCGAAGGGTTTGCACTGCCCGGAGTGACCCCGGTCATTCCCGGATAGGCCGATTGCTTTCATACGCCAATATTGACACGCCTGTAAAAATGCCTGCTTCATAGCACCACTGTTGGTAATCGTACGATTACCGGTCTCAAGCGGGGGCGTAGAGACGATGGTGACCATGGTTGGGGTCCATGGATCGGACAATGGCGGGGCCGTCCGCAAGGTCAACGAGACCTTGCAGGGGCCCATCGTCGAACTCCTGTCCCAGTTCGTTCCCGAGCTGAAAAAGCTCCCCCCCGGCCATGCCTATGAAAAAACCCTGGACGATATCGGCCTGCTGCAACGCTGTTTCGAGGCGTTCCGCGCCCAGCGCGACATCTTCAAAACCGTTCTGGTGGATGCGAACAAGCAGCCGGTAAGCGACGACCGCGCGGTGCTGTCCTGTGGCCGCACCCTGGATCAGGTGGTCGCCATGATCGTGCGCACCGCCGCCAAGCGCTATTTCCGCCGAAAATTCGCCGTGGGCCACCATCGCCCGCTGGCGGGAGCGCAATTGCGGGACGGTGTGACCGGCAAGGGCTTTGTCCACCGTGTCGCCTCGATTTTCCAGGAAGACATTAAGCCCAAAGCCACCCATGTGGCCGAGCCCCCGCGCAGCCGCGCTGACGAGCTGTACGACGCCATCAAGGAACACCTGTTGCACGAATGGCAGGTGCCGCTGGTGCCGGTCTATGCCGACATGGCGCCCAAGATGGTGCGGGCGCTGGGGCCGAAGCTGCTGGACATCCGCTCACACGACGAGTTGAAGAAGATCGCCGAGGACCCCGCCGAGGCGGCCAAGCTGTTCGACATTCCCAGCGAAATTTCGGCCAAGGCCGAAGCCTCCAGTGCCGGGGGGCGCGACGAACGGGCGCGGTTGTCCGACATTCTGACCAGCGACGGCAAACGCGTGCGCATCGACGCCTTCACCGATATCCTGCTGCGTCCTGACGTACGGGCGCAATTGGGCAGCTCTGCCCAAGGCCTTCGGCTGAACGACGCTCTGCAAGGTGTGGGCGGGCTGATTGCCAAATTGCTGGTGGCCGAACTGGGTTTGCGCCAGGACCAATTGGCGGTCTTCCTGCTGGTAGCGCACGAGACCATCGGTGCCAACCTGTTCAACCGCATCTTCGGGCAGCCGGGCGAGGTGAAGCTGATCATGCGCATCACCCAGAAAGCGCGCCTAGCCGCATTGTCGCAGAAGAGTTCCCTTCCCGAATGCGCCGCCTTCGTACGACAAGCGTTTGCCAAGCCACGTTAGGGCCAATCCACGTTAGCAATTGCGTAATTCCTGTGCGTCATGATGGCCCACTGCGGTACTATGCGTACAAAGTTTGGGTCTAAAGGAAACGATGGCGGCACCTCGGGGAGCCAATCACAACGACATCGTTCGAAAGATCAACGCCACCCTGCAAGGGCCGGTGATCGATACGCTTGCCGAACTACTTCCCGATATCCGCCGCTTGCCCCGCCGCACTGCGTTAGAGACCGTGCTCGACGACGTGGATCTGCTCAACCGTTGCTTCCTGGCCTTCCGCGCCAATCCCGACCGTTTCCGCCACATCCTGGTCAACAAGCACAAGGTCAGCGTTGAAGACGCGGAAGCGCTGCTGGAATGCGGCCGCAGCCTGGATGACGTGGTCGCCATGGTGGTGCGCACCGCCGCAAAGCGCCATTTCCGCCGTGGCCTGGACGGCAGCAGCAAAGCCTTGCGGACCAAGCCCCGGCGCAAGCCTAAACGCGACCTGATGTCGCGCCTGATGGCCATGCTGTCCACGCCCGAACCCATTGTCGCGCGGCCCAAAACCCGCGGCGAGTTGCTGTACGACGTGTTCAAGGACTACCTGCTGCACGACTGGCAAGTGCCCATGATCCCGGAATATTGCCTGCTGTCTCCCGGCACTGTGCGCCGCCTGGGCGCGCGTATCCTGGACTACCGCATCGCCGAGGATATCCGCCGCCTGCGCGCCGACCCCGACAACCCGCCGCCGCCCACGCCGCTGGTGGAAGACGACCAGAAGACCAAGGCCGGCTATCGCTTGCCCGCCTTCTTGACCGCGCCCAAGGACGGCGCCCCGGCGGCCATCACCGGCACCGCCGAGAAACGGGTCAGCGACGGCATGGCGACCATCGATTACGGCAACGCCGACCGCACCGCGCGCGACGAACGGGCGCGAATAGACGATATCCTGACCTCGGACGGCAAGCGGTTGAAGGCAAACGCCTTCACCATCGTCCTGCTGGATCCCCAAGTGCGCGCCGTCTTGCCCCATTCCGAACAGACCGTGCGCATCTCCGACATTCTGGGATCGGTCAACGGCATGGCCGGTAAGATGCTGGTCAACGATCTGGGTCTGCGCGTGGACCAACTGGCGGTCTTCATCATGAGCGCCCATGCGGCTTTGGGCGAGAAGCGCTTCCAAACCGCCTTCGGCGTGCCGGGCCGGCCAGACTATATGGCCCGCATCATTGAACGAGCCAAAGCGTTCAAAATCAGCCAGACCAGCACCCTGCCCGCTATCGCCGCGTTTGTGAGCAAAAGCTTCAAGGTCGACAACGACAAGAAACAAGGGGTTTGAGGATTGACCTGGGTTGCCCCCGCCGTCATGGCCGGGCTTGCCCCACGGCTGTCCGGTTTAAATTTTGGTGTCGCCCGGAAAGGCATGGGCAGCGCGCCTTTGCGGACCCATCGGTCAAATGGGACGCGGGAAATTAACCACAGAGACACAGAGGCACAGAGAGGCTTCACCAGACGGAGCCC
>JACMLB010000418.1 GCA_014379805.1 Rhodospirillales bacterium
CGCTTGCTCGGTATCTCTGTGCCTCTGTGTCTCTGTGGTTAACTAACGATGCCCGCTAAGGGGCAAGTCGTTGATTTTCTCATAGTTTGTCATCCCGAGCGAACGCGAGGGATCTCATCCTGGCACATTGGAGTCCAGTTCTGACACGGTGTGCCAAGCGGAGATCCCTCCTCCCGTTGGTCGTTCGGGATGACAGTCTGATTTAAACCGGACAGTCGTGGGTCAAGCCCGGCCATGACGGCGTCTAGAAGGGGGGCCTAAATGGACACGCGTTCTTTTACTGCACCAACGGTGCTTCCAACGGCGGCAAGGGCGCCAGCCACAGGTTGCTGGTGCCGCATTGGAAGGCGGCGACGCTGGGGGTCAGCAGGCCGCAGCGTAAGGGCGTCCAGCTTTGGCCGATCAGGCTGCCCACACCCAGATTGGATTTGGCGCATTGGCGTTCGGCGATGGCGCGCACTTCCTCGGGGGTCGAGGTCAGGCTGCTGTAGCAGACATAGCTGGCCGGGCCTTGGGCCGTGTCGGGAACCAGGGGCCGGGGCGTGGTGGAGCAGGCGGCCAGCGATAGCATGGCGGCGGCGGCGAACAATCTCCGCATCAGAATTCCCCCTACGGTCGAACTTTGCATCAGGCCTATCGCGCCTGGGCGCCGTTGGCAAGTGTTTGAAAGGCGGCGGGCGCGCCGGCCACGAAGGCTTCGACCAGAGCGGTCACCGCAGCATTCACATCTACCGGCGTCTGGGTTTGATAAACCCAGCGGCGCAGGCCCACATAGCCGATGGCGCCGTGCAGGCCGGCGGCCACTTCCAGTTCGGCCTCGCTGACCGGCCCAGTGGGGTCCAACCCGGCGGCGAAGCGGACTTCGCGGGCAAGCGGTTCGAACAGGTGTTCGTGCACGAAGTCCAGATAGCGGTTGCCGATGGCGAAATCCTTCAGCCCGGCGAACATGAACAGCCGCACCCGCTCGTAACTGAAATTGACCAGAGTGTAATTGCGGTATAGCTGATGCAGACGGTCGGCCAAGGGGCGGGTGCGGTCGGCCAGATCGCTTTCCCAAGCCGTATCCCAGCCGCCCTCGAACACCTCCTGATAAACTCGCTCGATCAGCGATTCCTTATCGGGAAAATAACGGTAGAGCAGGGGTTGGGTGACGCCCAGGCGCTGGGCCAGGGCGCGGGTCTGGCCCTCGAACCCCACTTCGGCGAAGAAGCGGATGGCCTCATCGACGATCAGCCGCTCCCGTTCCTTGCGGGGAAGCCGGCGGCGCAATTTATCGGGGTCGCAAGGGATTGTCACAATTCTGCTCTAACGCTGTGCACGGTGAAGTAGCTTCATATCTTGTGCATAATTACCATGCACGCCCTATGGTTTACACATTCGATTTTGATAAAAGGAAGACAAATGGGCCGGTTGGCCATCGCCTTGTTGGCGTCTGTGGTGGTGATTTGGGGCGCCAACTGGCCCATTCTCAAGCTGGGACTCGCCCATACCACGCCTCTGTGGTTTGCCGTGCTGCGCATGGTGCTGGGGTTGGCTTCGTTCGTCTTGGTGCTGGCGCCGTTGGGCCGGCTGCGCTGGCCAGCGCGCCAGGATTGGCCGGTGGTGTGGTCGGTGGGCGTGCTGCAGATGGCGCTGTTCAGCGCGCTCATCAACGTGGCGCTGCTGTCGGTGCCGGCGGGACGCTCGGCCATCCTGGCCTATACCACGCCGCTGTGGGTCACGCCGGGGGCCATGCTGTTCCTGGGGGAAAAGCTGACGCGGGCCCGGGCAATGGGGCTGGCCCTGGGGCTGGCGGGCGTGGCGGTCCTGTTCAACCCGCTCAGCTTCGACTGGTCCCATAGCGCCTCGGTGTGGGGCAATTTCATGCTGATGGCGTCGGCCTTGGTGTGGGCGGCGGCCATCCTGCATGTGCGCGGCCATCGCTGGACCGGTTCCGCGTTGGAACTGGCGCCTTGGCAAATGCTGGTGGGACTGCCGCCGCTGGCGCTGTTGGCCTGGGCAATGGAGGGGCCGCCTTCGGCCGATTTCAGCCCGACCTTCCTGTGGGTGGCGGCCTATAACGGCCCGCTCGCCACCGCCTTTGCCTTCTGGGCCGCCATCACGGTGACGCGCATGTTGCCGGCCATCACCGTCTCGCTGGCCTTTCTGTGCGTGCCGGTGGCCGGTCTGGTGTTCTCCGCCCTCATGCTGGGCGAGGGCCTGAGCACCGCCAATGCTCTGGGTCTGGCTTTGGTGGCGGGCGGCGTCGCCGTGGTTGCCATTGGCGATATGCGCGCAAAGCGGATTAGACCCTAGGTCCGCCCCCATGGGTCCGGCTTCCACAATGCCTTGCTCAAGGCCATGTGGGGGCGGAGTGGGAGGCGACATGGCGCATCGAGCGATGGCATTGGCAGTGGCGATCGCAGGGCTGGCGCTGCCGGCCTGGGCCGCCGACGTGCCGGACAAGCCCGAAGTGTTGCCGCGCATCAAGCTGTTTGACCCGCTGCTGGCCGATCCACGCTGGCCCCATTTCTCGGCGGCGGTGCACAATTACGGCGGCGACAATAATGTGGGGACAGCGGCAGCGGTCAGCCTGGGCGACGGCTTCTCGCTTTTTCAGGCTCCCGGTCTGGGCGGTGCCTGGGGCTTCGGCATCCAGGCGGCAGTGTTCGCCCTGTTCGATCTGGAGGCCGAGTCCAAGGATCTCATCAACGCCGATTACTGGGTCGGCCTACCGCTGACGTGGCGCTCTGGCCCGTATTCGGCCATCGCCCGCATCTACCACCAAAGCTCTCATCTGGGTGACGAGTATTTGCTGCGCAATTCCGTCAACCGGCGTTCACGGGTCAATCTCAGCTATGAGGCGGTGGATATGAAGCTGTCGCGGGACTTCTTCGACCGGTCCTTCCGGCTGTACGGCGGCGGCGGTGTGCTGTTCGGTCAAGAACCGGCGGACCTCAAATCTGGCTTGTTGCAATGGGGCGCCGAATTGCGTGGCCCCTGGACCTTCGCCGACGGCTTGCTGCGCCCCATCGCCGCAGTGGACTTTCAAAGCACCGAGGAAAGCGGTTGGAACGTGGACGTTTCAAGCCGCATCGGGGTGGAACTGACCAGCACGGTGGATCGCGATTACACGGTCCAGCTGACCCTGGAATATTATCGGGGCCGCAATCCCAACGGCCAGTTCTTCACCCGCGAAGCAGAATTCTACGGCATCGGCATGCACGCTTATTTCTGAGCAGAGGGTATTTCTAGGCTGAGGGCTGCTCATCCTTGGCGATCTTGCGCAGTTCCTCGCGGAATTGCGGGGTGTCCTCGTGGCCGTGGACCTGCACCGCATGCTGGACGGCGGCGTCCAGTAATTCTTTTTCGTTGTCGGCGGACAGCGCCACCGAGCATTTGGACTCGGGGAACTCACGGCAGTCGATGATCTTGCGGGCCATATTTGCCTCCCTAGGGGTGAATTGGTGCCCTTCAATTGGGAGGCCGGCCTAGGGGGCGACAAGGGAATGCCCCGAAATCACACCCCGCTGCCGCTGGTTTCGCTGTCGGTGCTAGGTGGGGTCAGCAGGACGCGGTCGATGCGGCGCGCATCCATGTCCACCACTTCGAAATTCCAGCCCGACCAACTGAAATGCTCGCCGATTTGGGGCAGGTGGGCCAGTTGCGATAGCACGAAGCCGGCCAGGGTGTGGAAGTCGCCTTCTTCGCCCATGCCTGACAGGCCGGTCAGGGATTCGGCTTCCTCGATGGCGATCATGCCGTCCATCAGCCATGAGCCATCTTCGCGCCGCACGGCAGAGGATTCTTCGTCGCTGCCTTCGCTGGGCATTTCACCGGCGATGGCCTCCATGAGGTCGGTCATGGTGACGATGCCTTCGAAGCCGCCATACTCGTCCAGCACCACCACCATGGGGGCGCCGATCTGCTTGAACATTTCCAGTATGCGTGGCGCCCGGGTGCCTTCGTGCACCACCGGCGCGGGCGTGACCAGGGCCAGCGGATCGAACGGCTCGTTCGCCAGCAGGCGTTCAAGGATGCGGCGTGTATCCAGGATGCCGATCAGTTCGTCCAGTGAGCCACGGGCCACCGGAAAGCGGGAGTGGGGTGCGTCGGCCATGCGGCGGCGCCATTGGTCCAAGGGTTCGTCGGCGTCCAGCCATATCACGTCCGGGCGCGGCGTCATGATGGAGCCCACCGGGCGGTCAGCCAGCCGCATTACCCGGTCCAGCATGGCCTTTTCCACCGGCTCGATGACACCGGCCAGAGCGCCCTCGGCGATTAGGGCGCGGACTTCCTCTTCCGTCACCGACTTGGTGTCTTGGGGACGCTGGCCCAGTAGCCGCAGCAGGCTGTTGGTGGATACCCGCAGCAGCGACACCAGCGGGCCAAAGGCGATGGCGACCCAGCGCATGAAGGGAGCGACTCGGATGGCAATGGTTTCCGCGTGCTGCATGGCCAGACGCTTGGGCACTAATTCGCCCACCACCAGCGACAGATAGGTAATCAGCCCGACCACTACGGTCATGGCGATACCGTGGGTCAAACTGCCCAGGATGGGGGCGTTCACATCCAGCCACTCGGCGAAATGAGCACCCAAGGTGGTGCCGGAATAGGCGCCGGCGACGATGCCTACCAGTGTGATGCCGATCTGCGACGCCGACAGCAGCAGCGAGGGATCGGCAATCATTTGCAGCGCCAGCTTGGCGCCCCGGCTGCCTTTTTCGGCGCGGCGGCGAAGCTCGCCGGGGCGCGATGACACCAGCGCCAACTCGGACATGGCAAAGAATCCGTTGATCAGGATCAGCGCCACGACAACCAAAATCTCCGCCCACATGGGCAACGTTCCCCCTCATAACCTCAAGCGGTCGCCACCAATGTAACGGTGTTGGCGGCGACCGGCTAGGGGGCGTTATGAATTCACTATTTCCACAGCGGCTTGCCCAGATCGATATCGCTTTCGTCGGTCAACGCGCCGCCGGCGGCGCCCGCTGCACCACCGATGGCGGCGCCGCCCAGGACATTGCCGCCGGTAACCGCCGCAGTGCCGGCGCCAACGCCCGCGCCAATGCCGCCGCCCGAAAGCGCGCGGTCGGTAGTGGAGGAACCGCAGGCGGCTAGCAGCGCGGTGGCGGCCAGCAGCACGGCAAAGCTGGTTCGAGTCATGGATAAATCTCCTCCGCAACAGGGGCTTATTGGGGAACGTTGTCGCGCCACGCCATGTTCCGCCGCCCCGGCGAAAGAGGCAGGCAAGAACGCGGTGGCGTTAAGCGCGGAACAAGCGGCGGCGCGGGCGGTTTACCTGCCTGTGGACTAGCCACGAAAATGGAGGAACCCATGGCTCAAGAAGGCAGCAGCGGCAGCGGCGGGACTCAAGGCTCGGTCGCCAATGTGACCCATGCTCTCAAGGGCATCGACTTCCCTGCATCCAAGCAGGACATCATTAAGCATGCCCAGAACAACAACGCCGATCAGGTGGTGTTGGATGAACTGAAGAATATTCCAGACGAGCAGTATAACAACATGGCCGATGTCATGAAGGGCTTCGGCCAGTCCAAGTAAGTCTTGGGGCGGCTGGGTATCCACCCGGCCGCCCGTCTACTCCAAAAGCCGCAATCCTCTTGTCGTGCCGGACCCAACCCCTGCGTGGGTGTTCTTGATGGCGTATTAACGCTCCACAAGGATGGGCCATGGGCAAGGGATTGGGACGTCGTCATTTCCTCGAAGCCGCAGCCGGTGCTGGCGCGGCGTTGACTGTCGGCCGGGTATCCGCCGAGGAGCAGGAACAAGCCGCCACCGCTCCAGGCCATCAGCCCCATGTGGCCCGCAACGCGCCGGCGGCCCAGGCGCGGCTGTTCCTCAACGATGCGGAAGCCGCCTTCCTGACCGCCGCCATCGACGTGTTGCTGCCCGCCGACGATGTCGGGCCGGGCGGTGTGGAGGCCGGCGTGGTCCTGTATCTGGACCGCCAATTGGCCGGCGCCTGGGGCAGCGGCGCCCGCATGTATCTGGCCGGGCCGTGGGCCGAGGGCACGCCGCAGCAGGGCTATCAATTGCCGCTGAACCCGGCCCAATTGTTCCGCATCGGCATGGCGGATTCGGACCGCGCCGCCAAGGATTCTTTCGGCAAAGGCTTTGCTCAACTTGACGCGGCGCAACGCAACGACTTCTTCGCCGGGTTAAGCAGCGGCGATATCGGCCTGTCCAATGTTCCCGGCAAGGTCTTCTTTCTGACCCTGCAGGAAGCGGTCATCGAGGGCTATTTCTCCGACCCCGCCTATGGCGGCAATAAGGGCATGGCGGCGTGGCGCATGATCGGTTTTCCCGGCGCGCGCGGGGCCTATCTGGACGACATCGCTCAATATCGCGGCAAGCCATTCCAGGCCGAGCCGGTTTCCCTGGCCGATCTGCAAGTGCGATAGGAGGGTTGGGCATGGCCACGCGTATGAAGCCGGTGGACGCGGTCATCGTCGGCCTGGGCTGGACCGGGTCGATCTTCGCCAAGGAACTGACCGATGCCGGGCTGTCGGTGGTGGCGCTGGAGCGCGGGCGGCCGCGTGACACCGATCCCGATTTCCAACCGGGCCGCATCCATGACGAACTGGCCTTCGCCGTGCGCCACCAGATCATGCAGGACCCCAGCCGCGAGACCCTGACTTTCCGCAATTCCATGCGCGAGGTGGCGCTGCCCATGCGCCAATTGGGCTCGTTCCTGCCGGGTGAGGGGGTCGGCGGTGCCGGGGTGCATTGGAACGGCCAGCATTGGCGCTTCCTGCCATCCGACTTCAAAATACGCAGCCACGTGACCCAGCGCTATGGCCGCAATGTGGTGGCCGAGGACATGACCATCCAGGATTGGCCGGTCAGCTATGACGAGCTGGAGCCCCATTACGACCGCTTCGAGCAGGTCTGCGGCACCACGGGCAAGGCCGGCAACCTCAAGGGCCAGATCATCCCCGGCGGCAATCCGTTCGAGGGGCCGCGTTCGCGCGAGTACCCCAACCCGCCCATGAAGCCGACCCAGTCCATGGTGTTGTTCGCGAAGGCCGCCGCCGAGACCGGCTATCACCCCTTTCCCCAACCGGCCTCCAACGCGTCCCAGGCGTTTACTAACGCCTATGGAATCGCCATGGGCGCCTGTGTTTATTGCGGCTTTTGCGAACGCTTCGGCTGCGAAGTTATGGCCAAGGCCAGCCCGCAGGCCTCGGTCCTGCCGGCCTTGGACCAGTCCAAATTCGAACTGCGCACCCAGTCCCAGGTGCTGAAGGTCAATCTGGATTCTACCCGGCGCCGCGCCACCGGGGTGACCTATATGGATGCCATGGGCCGCGAGATCGAGCAGCCCGCCGATATTGTGGTGCTGGCCGCCTATGGCCTCAACAACGTCCATCTGATGCTGCTATCGGGCATCGGCGAGCCCTATGACCCGTCCAGCGGGCGCGGCGTGGTGGGCAAGAACTACGCCTACCAAATCGTCTCCAGCGCCAACCTGTTCTTCCAGAACCAATCGTTCAATCCGTTCATGGGGGCGGGCGCCTTGGGCAGCGTCATCGACGACGCCAATGGCGATAATTTCGACCATTCGGGCTTGGGCTTCATCAGCGGCGGCTACATCATCGCCGGCCATACCGGCGCCCGGCCCATCCAGTACCATCCGGTGCCCGAGGGCACACCCAAATGGGGCACCGGCTGGAAGCGGGCGGTGAAGCAATGGTATGGGCGCTCCATGGCTATCGCCACCCACGGTGCGGTCATGTCCCACCGCGCCAATTATCTGGACCTTGATCCCACTTACAAGGACGCCTGGGGGCGGCCCTTGCTGCGCATGACCTTCGATTACCGCGATAACGACATCAAGATGTCCAACCATCTGACCAGCGTGGCCGAGAAGATCGGCAAGGCCATGAACCCCACTCATATGATGCTGAAGCTGGCCGGCACGCCCTATTCCATTGTGCCCTACCAAACCACCCACAACACAGGCGGCGCCATCATGGGCGACGACCCGAGCAACAGCGCGGTGAACCGGTTTTTGCAGGCTTGGGATGTGTCGAACGTCTTTGTTCCGGGCGCTTCGGCGTTTCCGCAAAACGCCGGGTACAACCCTACCGGCACCGTGGGCGCGTTAGCTTACTGGGCGTTGGAGGCAATCAAGCGGGATTACCTGAAAAATCCGGGGCCGTTGGAGGGGGCGGTGGCGGGGCGGCCGTAGGGATGCCGTGATTTTTCATCCAAGAGATGGCGTCAATTTCTTCAAGTCCAGCTCGCGTGAGAAGCCGTTTGATTCTGGCGTTGTCCACTGATTCTCCATCAGGGTAAATAACATCATGCCAAAATCCAAATACTCTAGAACAATAAAACATTGCGCTGAGTGCAATTAATGCAAAAAATTTTAAATCGTTATTGCTTACGTTGCCATCTCTTAATCCATCTAAAATTACAATTTGACCGTATAAAATTACAAACATCGTGATAAATAAATCTCTACCGATGTAGGCGGCTGTAATTGCTGGGTATTTAGTGCAGCGTCTCGTTTTCTCAAGGTGTTTGCAGAGAATACGCGCACGCATAAGGGCAGTAGTTCTGTTTAGCGCTGATAATCGGTCAATTACGAGTTTTCCAGCCTGGATCAAAAGGCGGATGCCGTTCCACAACATTGGGATAAAGCCGAGAAGGCCCACGAGAGCGCTTGCTCCTTGGACCCATGTCGGCAGGCCGGCTAGCCAGTTTAAAGCAGAGTGTGCAGTGTCATACATGCACCCCTATTAGCATATATGTATGGGTGCGTTAATCCCTCACATCTCCATCCTGATATCCACCTCCCCCTCGCGCCGCATCACATTGATCCCCACCGAATGGGGATGGCGGTTGAGGATGACGTCCACCGAGGAATTGCCCACCACCAGATTGCCGATCTCCACCCGGTCCAGGAAGTCGGGCAGGACCGGGCGGTGGAACAGGATACCGGGCGGGTTGGCGGTCAGCTGCATGCCCAGCACGGCTTCCAGCAGCATGAAGGCGGACCCGGCGGCCCAGGCCTGGGGGATGCAGGCCACCGGATACAAGGTGGGGCCTTGGCCGGCTTGGCGGGGGAAGCCGCAGAACAGTTCAGGCAGGCGGTTCAGGTCTACCGCCAGGGCAGCGTCGAACATGCCTGCCAGGATTTTCTGTGCCCGGTCGGCCATGCCGTAACGGGCCAAACCCGCCGCCGCCAAGGCGTTGTCGTGGGGCCAGATGCTGCCGTTGTGATAGCTCATGGGGTTGTAACGCCGTTCGCGTTCGGCCAGGGTGCGCACCCCCCAGCCCGAGAACAATTCCGGCCCCATCAGCGAATCGGCCACCTGCTTGGCTCGTTCATGGGGGACAATGCCGCAATACAACAGATGGCCGGGATTGGAGCTTTCCACCCGGCAGGGCCGCTTGGCGCCGTCCAGGGCCAAGGCGTAGGTGCCCAAATCTTCCAGCCAGAACGCAGCCTCGAATTTTTCGCGCAGTTCGGCGGCTTGGCGGCGCAGGGTGTGGGCGCGTTCGCTCATGCCAAGTGCCTGGGCCATGTCGGCAGCGCCTTGCTTGCCGGCATAGACATAGCCCTGCACCTCGCACAGGGCGATGGGGCCGTCGGCCAAATGGCCATCGGCGTGCATGACGGAATCCTCGGAGTCTTTCCAGCCCTGATTGGTCAGGCCCTCGGGCCGTTTGCGGGCGTATTCCACGAAGCCGTCGCCGTCCACATCACCGTGCTGGGCAATCCATTCCAGCGCCCGTTCCACGTGGGGCCACAGCGCTTCCAGGGTGGCGCGATCGCCGGTGCGGCGCCAATAAGCGGCGGCCAGCATAAGGAAGAGGGGGGTGGAATCGGCGCTGCCGTAATAGCTGCCATAGGGCACTTCGCCCAGATTGGCCATCTCGCCCTCGCGCCACTCGTGCAGGATTTTTCCCGGTTCGGCGTCCTGCACCGGGCTTAGGCGGTCGGCCTGATTGGCCGCCAGGGTCGCCAGCACGCCCTTGGCCATGTCCGGGTCCACCCACAGATATTCCAGGGCGGTGATGATGCCGTCGCGCCCGAACACGGTGGAAAACCACGGCACGCCCGCATAGGGATAGGGGCCGTCCGGGGTCCGGGTCTCCAGCATGCGCAGATCGGCGGTGGACCGGTCCAGCCAGTGGTTGAACTGCTCGTTGGAGGTCTTGATGGTGGTGCGGCGACCTTCCAGCCGGTGCACCAGCCTTTCGCGATTGTGCAGGAAATGGTCTGCCGAGGGCCGGTCGCCTTCGCCATCGGTGAAATTGGCGATGTGGTAAAGCTCGAACGCTTCGTGGGGCTGAAGGCGGGGGGTGAAGCGGGCGTGCTCCGCCGATAGCTCGGTGGGCTTTTCCGAGAAATCCAGGCGCGTGCGCCGAGTGATGCCGTCCAGGCCCTCATAGCACAGGCTGACGGTGGTCTCGCTCACATCGGCCCAATGGCGCCCGCGCTTCTTGCGGGTGACCCCGCGGACCTCGAAAATGTCGGCGAAATCCGCCTCGAACAGCAGGGTGATGTCGGTGTCCAATTCGGTGTCGCCGTAATTGAACACCCGGGTGCGGCAGAATAATTGGCCCTGCCACAGGAACATGGAGCGGAAGACGTGGATGGCGCCGCGCGGAATCAGCCGTTCGCCGCCCAAGGGAATGTCGGGGTTGGTCAAATCCACGGCGACGAAGGCGTTGTGCTCGTGCACGGTGGATGACAGCAGCAACGGGCGCTGGTGGCCCAAATGGAATTCGTGGTGCGACAGCATGCGGGTGCCGCGATGGTAGATGCCTTGCTCGCCCGCGCCGAAACTGCCGGTGTCGCCATAGCGGTCGAATACCGCGAAGGTGTCGCCGTCCTTCAGCGTGAGTGTGCGCATGGCCACCCGTGGGCTGGTTGCCAGGACGTAGGCGTGCCCCTTGATCTTGATAATGTCGCTCATGCGTTGTCGATCCTCCCGCCGCCGGCCCAACTGGTGGGTGGCTCGCAGACCTTGAGGGGCGGACGCTTGATGGCGCCCAGCCGGCGATAGACCGCCACGTAATCGGCGGCCATGCGCGCGGCGGTGAAGCGCCGCTCGAAGGCGGCGCGGCAACCGGCGCGGTCGAACGCAGCGCAGGCTTCCACCGCCTCGACCGCTTCGTCTATGGAGGAAACGATAAAACCGGTGACCGCGTTCTCAAGAACCTCGGGCACTGAGCCGCAAGGCCAAGCGATAGTGGGGGTGCCGCAGGCCATGGCCTCGATCATCACCACGCCGAAGGGTTCGGGCCAGTCGATGGGGAACAGATGGACCAGCGCGCCGCCCAGGAACGCGGCCTTTTCGCCTTCGCCGATTTCGCCCACCCATTCCACCAGCGGGTCGTCCAGCAGCGGGCGCACTACCTCTTCGAAATAGCTTCCCTCCGCCGGGTCGGCCTTGGCGGCCACCTTGAGCGGCAGGCCGGTGCGCCGGGCGATCTCGACGGCGCGGTCGAAGCGCTTTTCGTGGGAGAACCGGCCAATGAAGGCCAGATAGTTGCCGGGCTTGATCGTGAGGTGCAGCAGGTTCTTGGGCAGGCCGTGATAAACCGTTCCCGCCCAGCGCGCCTTTGGGACCGGCAGGCGTTGGGCGTTGGAGATGGATACCAGGGGGATGTCGTCGAATTCCTGGTAGAGCGCCGCAAGGTCGCGGATGTTCTGGCGGCCATGCAGGGTGTTGACCACCGGCACGCTGGCGCGCCGCGCCCACGGATAGTGGATGTAGTCGGTGTGGAAATGGATGATGTCGAACTGCGAGGCGGACGACATGACCTCTTCCAGTTGCAGGATGTGATGGATCAGCCGATCCTCGCAGCCGCTGTCAAGCCTCAGCGCCTTGGGGGCGCAGGGAACCAGCCGGGCCGAACTGCGCGAATCGGCGCTGGCGAACAATGTGACCTCGTGGCCCTGGGCCACCAACTCCTCTGTCAGGTATGAAACCACCCGTTCCGTACCACCGTATAATTTCGGTGGAACCGCTTCGTTCAAAGGGGCCACCTGGGCGATCCGCATGGCCGGTCCTTTCCCGCAACCATTACGACGATTGGTCAGGTGGGGGCGCGGAGGGAGGGGGGCAACTAGGCTTAGGTGGCAAGGAACTTAAACGTTC
>JACMLB010000419.1 GCA_014379805.1 Rhodospirillales bacterium
CACGCGGTTGATCGACAATTTGAGTGTGGAGGTTTAAGGCGCGGGTTTCCCATTGACCCGTGGAAAACCTTGGCTATGATCGCCCGACCAAGACCCACGGTGCCCCAGTGGCGGAATTGGTAGACGCAGTCGACTCAAAATCGACCGCCGCAAGGCTTGCTGGTTCGAGTCCGGCCTGGGGCACCACTCTCCCTAACCCAAGGTTTTCAATGGGTTAGCGGGCGACAACAAGCCACTTTGTACCACCCTTCATAGCACCTTCTCAGGAGGGTGTTAAGCGTGCCCCTGTGGGACTCTCACCAGCAAGCCTTGCGGCTAATAGTGGGCTGCCGCTCCGGCACTCGTCTTGCCAGATGGCCGAGCAATAATCCACAGACAATCCCTATGCTCTCAGCAGCGCCTCCACTCGCGCCAGCCCCATCCGTGGGAGATGTTGGGCACGTACCAGGGCGACACGAACCGTCACGGCCATAGAAGGCGTTCCAGCCCCGCTGGCAGGCAGTTGCGTGGATACAGGGGTCAGGCGCGTCCAGCAGAGCCAGCCGCGCTATCGCGTGAGCAATCGCATCTGGGCGAAACTGTCTTCCATGAACGGCTCTCCCCAATACAGATGGGGTGTATCGCGCCATCCATCCCTGATGACATCGGCATGGGCAGCGATTTCATCCATGCTGGCATACTGGTGTCGTCGGCAAGCCAGTGCGGTCAGTTCCTTGAGACGAGGTTGGGTCTGGGCGACCTGATGGGAGACGAAGAAATCCTCAATCTCGGCTCGGAGTTGCGCCAGCATGATGGAATGATCCCCGATCCAATCCAGTTCCGGCTTGAATAATCCGAGGAGCGCCACTTCGTCGTCATCCACGACACAAGATTTCTCACGCCCGCAAGAGCGGGGTTCGAAATGACACCTAGAGCGGAGCCCGATCGGGTTCCGTTTACTAGGTATCTCTGTGCCTCTGTGTCTCTGTGGTTAACCTTAGGACGCCTGCCGAAGGGCAAGCCGTTGGCTTCACAGGCACTTGTCATCCCGAGCGCAGGCGAGGGATCTCATCTTGGCACGTCGGGTGCCCGTTCTGACACGCTTTGCCAAGCGGAGATCCCTCCGCCCGGTGGGCGTTCGGGATGACAATCGCGATTGAACCGGACAGCCGTAGGCTTAACCCGGCCATCCACGCGCCTGGGCCAAAGACTCCTCGCCTGCGGCTCGTTCGAATGACACCTAGAGGGAGAAAATCAGCGCGGGCCACACAACCGCGCGCGGCGGCTTTCCTGTTCAAGCTCGTCCGCGCATTCGCGGCAGTGACGGGCTTGCGGATTGGCTTTGATGCGAACCGCTTCAATGGTGCAACCGCAGGCCTTGCAGATACCCGTCGAGGTCGGGCCGTCCATGCGGGTCAGCACGGCCTTGAGCGCGACGGCGGTGAAGGCCTCAACACGTTCAGCGGCGCAATCGATGTCGTCCATGGGGTCCCCTCCCGAATACAACATTTTGTGCGGGAAAATGATGAACGACTACAACCAGCGTGTAAAATGAATAATTTGTAAACATGGTCATTTTTCACTACCCGTTCGAGCGCTTCCCCGCAGCCGCCTGAAATGGGAAAACAGGCCATCGAAGGAGATCTCCCATGCGCCTGCAACTCGCCACCTGGCCTCAGGTGGAAGCTTATCTTGCCCATTCCAACTCGGCCATCCTGCCTATCGGCTCGACCGAACAGCATGGCCCCACCGGCCTGATCGGGACCGATGCCCTATGCGCCGAGGCGGTGGCAACACGGGTGGGCGACATCCTGGGCGTCATGGTGGCGCCGACCATCGCGGTGGGCATGGCCCAGCACCATATGGACTTCCCCGGTTCCATGACCCTGCGCCCGTCCACTTTGATGGCGGTGGTGCGCGACTGCCTGCTGTCGCTGGTGCGCCACGGCTTCCAAAGGGTCCTGCTGGTCAACGGCCATGGCGGCAACGTGGCCACGGTCCAGGCCGCCTTTGCCGAGACCCAGATGGAACTGGACGCCATCACACCGCGCCCCGATCTGCGCACACGCCTGCTGAATTGGTGGGAAATGCCCGAGATCGACCGCCTGTCATCCGAGCTGTACGGCAATTCCGTCGGCCATCACGCCACGCCGCCGGAATTGGCGCTGACCTGGGCATTGCACCCTGAAACCGCCGACCGCCGCGTGCTGGAGCCCCACCTGGCCCCGCGCGGCTCGTTCCACAGCGCCGCCGACTTCCGCGCCCGTTTCCCCGATGGCCGCATCGGGTCAGACCCGTCGCTGGCGACGCCTGCCCATGGCGAACGCATGCTGGCAACGGCAGCGGCAGAGATCGCACGTGCGGCGAAAGAGTTCTTCGCGGCGACTTAAAACGCGTACCGCACCCGGCATTCCGGCAACGTCTGCGCCAGCGTTGCCCGGAAGCGGGCCAACATCTTCGCCTTCATGCCTGCGCGATAACGGATGTTGGTCATGCCGTTCTGGCTGACCTTCTCCTCCTGCCATTGGGGCGTCCATAGCAGCTCCTCCGCCTTGGGGTGCCAACGCAGATTGACCGCGTGCAGATCGGCATTATGGGTCAGCATGATAATTTCCGCCGCCAATTGCGCCTTGGCCTGGGGCGACAGGGTGTCGGCCAGCAGGGTGAACAACTCCGCGTAATCCTTGGTCCAGCCGTCATAGACCACCACCGGGCTGAAATTCACATGGACCTCCCAACCCGCCGCCACGAAGTCGTTGATGGCGTTGACGCGGTCTTCCACCGGTGACGTCCGCACGTCCAGGCGCCGGGCCGGATCAGGCGGCATCAGGCTGAAGCGGATGCGCATATGGCCCTGCGGGTCCAAAGCCAGCAAATCGCGGTTGACCCATTTGGTGGCGAAGCTGCCCTTTGCGTTGGGCAGGCTGCGGAAGACATCCACAAGATCGCGCACATTGTCCGAGATGGCGGCGTCCACCGAGCAATCGCCGTTCTCGCCCATGTCATAGACCCACAGGTTCGGGTCCACCTGATTGGGCTCCGGCTTGGCGCCCTGGCGCCGAGCATGGCGGATGATGGCGCCGGCAATGCCGTCAATATTGACGAAGGTGGTAATAGGATTGGCGAAGCCCTTGCGCCGCGAGACGTAGCAATAGGCGCAAGCCATGGCGCAGCCATTGGCATGGGACGGCGCGATGAAGTCGCTGGACCGGCCATTGGGCCGGCAGGTCAGCGTTTTCTTGATGCCCAAGACAAGATTGGTACGCTTAACCCCCACCCAATCCTCGGCCTTGGCCTCGTCCTCATTCAGTTCGGGGATACGGCAGTGGGACGCCACCTCGATGCGTTCTGCCAAAGGGAACCGGGCGAGAATTTCGGCGCCCCGTGGGTGCAGCGCCGCCGCCGGCTCCACATAGATGCGGCCAATATCCAAGGGAAGGTTCATGCGCCGCGCAACTCACGTTCCAGATCGTCCACCGCCAAATTTTTGTGCTTGGCCTCCACCTCGAAATCGGCCCATTCCAAGTGAATGCCCACAAAGCGGTTGATGCCCCGGTGCCACATGCGGTCGGAATGGGCGCGCAGATCGCGGGGCTTGAACCCCGCTGCCGCCAAAGCGGGGAAATCAGGCAAGGCGTCGCGGTCGTGATCCACCAGCACATCCTCGCGCGAAACGCTCACATGGGCGATGGGGCGCAAGCCGCGCCATGAATCGCGCACCACGGCGATGCGGGGGTCATCGGGGGCGATGTACTGGCCTTGCGTCTTGATCCAGTGGTGATGCACGTCCAGCACCAGAGGCACCGTGTCCGCCAACGGCAACAGATCGTCGAGGCCGTAGGACACCTCGTCATTCTCCACCGTCACCAGATTGCGGGCGTCCTCGGACAGGCGGGCGAAGCCACGGCGGAAGCCGTCCACGCCCTCGGCCCGGCCACCGCCATGGATGTTGAAATGGGCGCCGTGGGGATGCCATCCGCCTGCCAGCCCCATCATGCGCAGGATGTCAGCGTGGTATTCCAATTCGTCCAAGGAATTGGCCAAGGTGGCCGGGTTGGCCGAGGACAACACGCAGAACTGATCGGGATGCAGGCCGATGCGGATGCCCGCGGACTCCGCCTTGGCCCCGGCGCGGGCAAGGCTGGCCTCCACCAGAGCCCGCACCTCGGGCTCCCCATACAAAGGCTGTCCGATGGGGTGAGTATAGGCGGGTAGCAAACCGGAATTGATCCGCAGCAGGCGGCGCCAGGGCGGCGCGGCGGCGACGATGTCCAATTGGCCCAAGAGCGCGCCCAAATTGCGGCGCAGCACGTCCAGCAGCTTGGCGGTCCGCGCCGCACCACTCAGCTTGGACAGTGTCGCAATGGTCACCGTACCGGGATTGAGCCGGTGCGCCGCATGGGCGTCACCATCGGGCGGCAGGTACTGGCAGCACCAACCGTAGCGGGGAATTTGGTCGAAGGGCATGACGGGGATATGGGCCCGCCTGCCGGAAAAGGCAATCGCGAGGGGCTGGAAAACCCCTCGCTTTTCCTCACAATACCGTCAACATGCTCGCCACCAACGGATGGCGGACAATGTCGGCTTCGTGCAAATCCACCACCGCCACTTCCTCCAACGCCCGCAACCGCGCGGCGATGTCGGCCAAGCCCGAGATTCCCGGCAGCAGATCGGTCTGGTCGGGGTCGCCGGTCAGAACCATGGTGGAATGCCAGCCCAGCCGGGTCAGCAGCATCTTGATCTGGCCGTAGGTGCAGTTCTGCGCCTCGTCGATGACCACGAAGGCATTGTTGAGCGTGCGCCCACGCATATAGGCGATGGGAGCGATCTCGATGGTACCGTCGGCCAGACTGGCGCGCAGGCGCTTGCCGCCCATGCGATCGGCCAAGGCGTCGTAAAGCGGACGCAGATAGGGGGCCAGTTTTTCCTGCATGTCGCCGGGCAGGAAGCCCAGGGATTCGCCGGCTTCCACCGCCGGCCGCGACAGAACGATACGCCCCACCTTGCCTTCCTCGAAGGCCTCCACCGCCGACGAGATGGCCAGATAGGTCTTGCCGGTGCCCGCCGGACCCAGGGCCACGGTCATGCTGTGCTCGCCGATGGCCTCTAGCAATTGGCGCTGGCCCTCGCTTTGCGGGCGAACCTTGCGCACATAGCTTTGGTCGCGCGGCGTATCGTCTTCGCCCAGTGGATGCCAATCGGCATCGCTGGGATACAGGGTGACGACGGAATCTGATTTGTGCTGGGCACTGTGACGCGCGATTCGCTTGGCCATGTAATGCTCTCCCTCAAAGGTGGGGAAACAAAAAAGGCCTTCCCGAGGGGAAGGCCGAAGCAAGGAATTGGCGGGACAGGAACGCCGCCGCCGCGATGACGTTTTCGTCTGCGGGAAGCTGTGCGTTGCAAAAGGGCGTCGCTGTCTGGGACAAGTCTTCACCGTCCGTATAGTCGCCTTACAGTCAAAACGCTACCAGACGCTGAGTCGGCGTGTCAGCAACAATCGACCACCAGAGGTTACTTTAACAAAACCGAAACACGTGCCATTTGAATCAAATTTGGCACACTTCTCACTTAACCTTGACGTCCATCTTTTCAAGGTTGCGCCGGGCGGTGTCGGCGGCAGTGCTTTCGGGGGCCAAGTCGATGGCCTTCAGCCACGCCTCGCGGGCAGCATTGTCCTCGCCCTTCATGCGGTTCAGGATGCCGCGTTCCAGCAGGGCGTCGGGGAAGTCGGGGTCCAGCTTCAGGGCGTTGGCGATATCGTCCTCGGCACCGGGCAGGTTATCCAGATAGCGGAAGGCGCTGGCCCGCAGGGTCAAGGCCTCTACCCGATTGGGCTGAGCCCGCAGCACGGTGGACAGCACGTCCACCGCCTCGCGGTAATGGCTGATCTGGGCCAGCAGCACCGCGTGGTCCAGCAGGATGTCGGGATTGCCCGGCGACAGGATCAGGGCAGACCGTTGGGCGGCATCGGCGCGCTGGGTGTTGCCCAGCAGCAGCCACGCCTGACCGGCCTGTGCCAGCATCTCGGCCCGCATGAAGTCCGAGCGCACGCTTTCATTGGCCAGGGTTTCCAGCCGCGTAGCAGCCTCGCCATATTTGCCCAAGCCGATCAGCGCCACGGCGGCGCAATGGCGCGCGGCTTCGCCGCCGCCCAGGGACTGCCAGGCGATGGCCTCTTCCCAGCCCTGCTCGGGCTTGGTTTTGGCCAGGGTCAGGCAGGACCGATATTCCTGCACCCCGCCGATAACCTGGGCGGCGACGGGTGAAGCGAAGGCGGCGATGAGGGCGCCAGCGAAGGCAGCTGCGAGAAGGCGTTTCATGGAACCCTTTGAACGCGATGATTTGGGCATTAATTTGACCGGAACCAACGCAAGCGCAAGTGAGGAAACATGGCCGGCCGCTTCTTCCTGTTCGGACTGGGCTTTTCCGGTCGTGTCATTGCCCGGCAATTGCTGGAAAAGGGTTGGCAGGTAGCGGGCTCCACCCGCTCGGGCGAAGCGGTGGACCTGCCCGACGTCACGGTATTTCCGTTCGAGCGCGGCCACCCCTTGCCGCCCGGCGCGCTGGATGGCGTCACCCATGTGCTGTCCTCGGTACCGCCCGATGGCGAGGGCGATCCGGTGCTGGATGTCATGGCATTGCCGGACTTAACGTGGGCCGGCTATCTGTCCACCACGGGGGTTTATGGCGACCGCCAGGGCGAGTGGGTGGATGAAAACGCCGAATTGCGCCCCACGGTCGACCGCGCGCGCCGCCGCGTCGCCGCCGAGCGGCAATGGCTGGACCGTGGCGCCCATGTGTTCCGCCTGGCCGGTATCTACGGGCCGGGGCGGTCGGCAATCGACAGCGTGAAAGACGGTACGGCGCGGCGCATCAACAAGCCGGGGCAAGTGTTCAGCCGCACCCATGTGGACGACATTGCCCAGACCGTGCTGGCCTCCATGGCGCGCCCCCATCCCGGCACCGCCTATAACGTCTGTGACGACGATGCCGCCCCGCCGCAAGACGTGATCGTCCACGCCGCCCGCCTGCTGGGAATGGAACCCCCGCCGGAACTATCGTGGGACGAAGCCCAAACCGTGCTGTCGCCCATGGCGCTGTCCTTCTATGCCGACAACAAGCGGGTCAGCAACGAGCGGATTAAACGGGAATTGGGCGTGGTGCTGAAGCACCCGACGTACCGCGAGGGGCTGGCGGCGTTGCTCTAAACGCCCGGATCGCTGCGTTCGATGAAGCGGCGCATGGGCACCGGCATGCGGTGCTTGATGCCGTTCAGCCCGCGCGAGAACAGCGGCAGCGAGCGGCGCGCCCATTTGATGCCGCGCCGGGCGACTTTCGAACCGCGCGCGGCGAAGTACATGCCCATGGCGAACAGCACGAAGCCCACCGGCACCGGCGACGGCACCGAGGCAATGCCGGCCACCATGCAGGTGCAGCCCATGCCCACCAAGGCGGTGCGCTTGACGGTGATGGCGGTGCGGCGGCGGAAGCGGCGCCCCGCACGTCCCTGCCATTGGCTGTGGGCAAACTGTGGTTCGTTCATGCCGTCTTGTATCCTCAGCCCTTCGCAAGTGCGAAAGGGGCCTCACCATGAGCCCAAGGGGGTATGGGGACAAGCTTATTTGCGGCGATGAGTCAGCTTATGGACCCAGCCTTCGGCCTTATGACGGGCATGGTCGAAGGTGTCGGCCATATGAGGGTAACGGTGACGGATGCGGGTCATCAGACGATGCGCCCATGGCTGTTCCTGAGCCAGGATGGCAAGGCCAATGGCAAGGAACAGAAAGCCCTGAAGGATGGGCAGGAACAGCCCCAGCACACCCAGCACCATGAACGACCACCCCAGGATCAGCTTGAGCAGGCGCTTGGTTTTGGGGGTCATCAGCGTAGCTCGACGGCAACGGTGCGAGTCTGCGGGGCCATGCCCGCCCGCTCCAACACCACGCGGCCCTGATAGGTGCCGGACGGCCACGCATCTGCCGGACGGCGCTTGCCCAGGGCCACCATGCGCCACGCCTGATCGCGGTCGATGATGGTGGTTTGATTGACCAATTCAGTACCGTCCGCCCCCATCAACCGCACATGGATGCGGTCCCCAGCGGTGACGCCGAACACGGCGCCCCACAACACCAACGCAGGAGCCTCGCGCGGAAGCTGGGCAGAAGTGGCGGCATCGGCTTTGATCGAGTCAGCGCCAGGCACCAATTGGGCAAAACCGGCGGCGTACAGACTGACCGGCTCATAAGCCAGCGGCGCGGCCCATAAAGTGTGACCCGGGCGGCCACAGCCGGCGGAAAGTTCGGCGCCGGTGAACGGGTCCACCGCAGCGCCGCGCGGGAGGCGCAACAGCGCCATATGGGCATGAGGGAACGCCGTCATACCCGACAGCCCCACTTGGCCGATGGGCTGGCCCGCCGCGACAACATCGCCCGGCTTGACCACCACCGAGCCCTTGCGCAGGTGGCAATAATCGGTGGCCCAGCCGTCGCCATGGTCGATGGCGACCCGGTTACCGCATTCCTTGCGTGCCGCCAGGACTTCCTGGGACCGACCGGCCATCCACAGCCCGTCCGGTTCGCCGTCGCGGGTTTGCAGCACTTTTCCGGCGGCGGCGGCCCGTACCGCCACACCGCGCGTCATGGCGGCCACGTCCCGAAGCGCGATGTCGGTGCCGTCATGACGGTCATACGAACGCGCCCGGCAGGCGAAATCCTTTGTGGTCGGGCTGGGATCGGTGTCGGGATAGTTCATCACCCAGCAGGTCTCGCCGGGGACGCAGTCCAGCGGCAGGCCAAGGGCCGGTGGGTCGGCCAAGGCGGGGGTGGTGAGGAGGAGTGTCAACAACCCTGTTTTTCTCGTCATTCCCGCGAAAGCGGGAATCCATCGTACCGCCGGCACACTGCCAGGGGCTGATCGGAACCACGTCCTTGCGGACCCATGGACCCCCGCTTTCGCGGGGGTGACGAAAGAAGAGTGCACGGCTTTGCTCCTTCAACGGACGCATCACTGTAGCCACAAACGGAACAAGCCCTCCACCCCGCAAGGGATGAAGGGCCTGTCTCATAAGTGTTTCTTAAACGTGAAGCGCGCGGCCCAGCACGGCCAAGCAGGCTTCCTTGACCGCTTCGCCCATGCCGGGATGGGCATGGCTGGTGCGGGCAACGTCTTCCGACGCGGCGCCGAATTCCATGGCCATGACCAGCTCGGCGATCAAATCGCCGGCGAAGGCGCCGACGATGTGGGCGCCCAGGATCTTGTCGGTGGTGGCGCAGGCCAACACTTTGACAAAGCCCTCGGTCTCGTTCATGGAGCGGGCACGGCCATTGGCGGTGAAGGGGAACTTGCCGGCCTTGTAGGCCACGCCGTCCTTCTTCAACTGCTCTTCGGTCTTGCCCACCGAAGCCACTTCCGGCCAGGTGTAGACCACCGCCGGGATAGCGTCGTAGTTCACATGGCCGTGCGGGCCGGCCCG
>JACMLB010000420.1 GCA_014379805.1 Rhodospirillales bacterium
CATGACGGCGTGGCCTATCCCGACACGCTGGTGGGCACGGATTCCCACACCACCATGGTCAACGGCATGGCCGTGCTGGGCTGGGGCGTGGGCGGCATCGAGGCCGAGGCGGCCATGCTGGGCCAGCCCGTCTCCATGCTGATCCCCGAAGTGGTGGGCTTCCGCTTCACCGGCACCTTGAAAGAGGGCGTCACCGCCACCGATCTGGTGCTGACCGTGACCCAGATGTTGCGGGCCAAGGGCGTGGTGGGCAAATTCGTGGAATTCTGCGGCCCCGGCCTGGATGCCATGGCCCTGGCCGACCGCCTGACCATCGGCAACATGGCCCCCGAATACGGCGCAACCTGCGGTTTCTTCCCTGTCGATGCCGAAACGATCCGTTTCCTCGCCTTCACCGGGCGCGAGCCGGCCCAGGTGGCGCTGGTCGAGGCCTATGCCAAGGAACAGGGTATGTGGCGCGACGCCAATACGCCCGAGCCCGCCTTCACCGACATGCTGGAGCTTGATCTGGGCAGCGTGGAGCCGTCTTTGGCCGGCCCCAAACGTCCCCAGGACCGGGTGGCGCTGAGCGCTGCCAAGGCCGGTTTCGCCGCCGGGCTGTCCGGTTTGGAAGCCGGGGCCGAGATGTCGCACAAGGTGGCGCTGTCCGATGGGCGGGGCGAGATCGGCCATGGCGACGTGGTCATCGCCGCCATCACGTCGTGTACCAACACGTCCAATCCCACTGTCATGCTGGCCGCCGGGTTGGTGGCGCAGAAGGCCGTGGCCAAGGGGCTCAAGACCAAGCCCTGGGTCAAGACGTCCCTGGCGCCGGGGTCGCAAGTGGTGCCCGATTACCTGAAAGCCGCCGGTTTGCAGGAGCCCCTGGATCAGTTGGGCTTCACTATCGCCGGTTTTGGCTGCACCACCTGCATCGGCAATTCCGGCCCGCTGGATGAGCCCATTGCTCAGGCCATCGAGGATGAAAATCTGGTGGTGGCGGCGGTTCTGTCGGGTAACCGCAACTTCGAGGGCCGCATCAGCCCCCATGTGAAGGCCAATTATCTGGCCTCGCCGCCGTTGGTGGTGGCCTATGCCCTGGCCGGAACCATGAACCTCGACCTCGCCACAGAGCCCTTGGGCACGGGGTCCGACGGCCAGCCGGTCTACCTGAAAGACATCTGGCCCAGCAGGGACGAGGTGCGCGCCACTTTGGCGCAAAGCCTGTCCGCCGAGTCCTACCGTAAGCACTACGCCAACGTCTTCGCCGGACCGCCCGCTTGGCAGCAGGTCAAGGTGGTCACCGGCCAGACCTATGAGTGGGACCCGGATTCCACCTATATCAAGAACCCGCCCTATTTCGATGGTATGCCGAAACAACCCCCAAGCGGCTTCACCGACATTGCCGGTGCGCGCCCTCTGGCCATCTTGGGCGATTCCATCACCACCGATCACATTTCGCCCGCCGGCAACATCAAGAAAACCACCCCGGCTGGCCGATATCTGCTGGAGCGCGGCGTGCCCCAGGAAGAATTCAACTCGTACGGTGCGCGGCGCGGCCATGACGAGGTGATGACGCGCGGCACCTTTGCCAATGTGCGCATCAAGAACGAGATGGTTCCCGGTGTTGAGGGCGGCGCCACCAAATTCAAGGGCGAGGGCGACGTCATTTCCATCTACGACGCCGCCACCCTGTACGCCGATGAAGGCATCCCCCTGGTGGTGGTTGCCGGCAAGGAATACGGCACCGGTTCGTCGCGGGACTGGGCGGCCAAAGGCACCAATCTACTGGGCATCAAGGCGGTAATCGCCGAAAGCTTCGAGCGTATCCACCGCTCCAATCTGGTGGGCATGGGCGTATTGCCCCTGCAGTTCCATAAAGGCGTTGACCGCAAAAGCCTACGTCTGACCGGAACCGAAATGTTCAATATTTCCGGCCTGTCACACGGAATAAAGCCGCGCCAGGACCTGATGGTGACCATCACCCGTCCTGACGGCACGTTCGAGACCTTCCCGGCGTGCTGCCGTATCGACACCATGGATGAGGTGGATTACTTCCGCCATGGCGGCATTTTGCACTATGTGCTGCGGAGTTTGGCGGCGGGGTAGCACCGAGTCTGTGGCTCCCTCACCCTCCCACGCCCTAACGGGCGCGGGCCCCACCCTCTCCCGCAAGCGGGAGAGGGTGCCTGAGCGCAGCGAAGGCGGGTGAGGGAGTTGTGGATTCGGTATTAGCTCCCTTTCCCCGGCGGGTCCCAGGGGAAGTTGATCCAGGTGCTTTGGGCGAACACCGCCACAAACGTGTCCACCAGCGGCTGGCCCTTGGGCTTGGCGTAAAGCGTGGCGAAATGGGCTTTCGGCAGCATGCGGCGCAGCACCTGGGCGGTGGCGCCGGTGTCCACCAAATCGTCCACCACCAGCCAGCCGGTGCCGTCGCCCTCCACACCCTTCAGCACTTCCGGCTCACCCATTGCACGATCGTCATAGGTCGAGACGCAGACGGTTTCCACCAAGCGGATGTCCAGCTCACGCGACAGGATGGCCGCCGGTACCATGCCGCCCCGGGTGACCGCGATGATCCCGGAAAAGGGCGGCAGTTCGGCCAGCATGCTTGCCAGAATGCGCGAATCCCGGTGGATATCGGCCCAGGACAGCGGCAGGGTGGCGACGGTATGCTCCATGGGTCGGTCTCCTCAATGCCGAGCCATTACACACCGCCGACGCCTGCGAATGCAAATTCCCTGACCCCCGCTCTGGACGCGCTGCCGGTTGATACGCGATAAGAGGGGGTGGCAACGCGGATGGACGGGACATGCTGAATACGCCCATGGGCCGGCGGGGGATGATCACCACCCCGCATCATCTTGCCTCGCAAGCCGGGTTGGCCGTGTTGCGCGAGGGCGGCAACGCCATCGAAGCGGCCATCGCCGCCTCTGCCTCGCTGACCGTGGTCTATCCGCACATGACCGGCCTGGGCGGCGACGGCTTCTGGCTGATCGCCGAGCCGGGCAAGCCGCCTGTGTCCATCGACGGCTCCGGCGCGTCGGGCGCCAAGGTGGATGTGGACCTTTACCGCGCCGAGCGTCTGAAGGCGGTGCCGGCCAAAGGCGGGCTTGCGGCGACCACCGTGGCCGGTGCGGTGTCGGGCTGGCAATTGGCGCTGGACGTGTCCGCCCAATGGGGCGGCGGCATGTCGCTGGAGCGCCTGTTCGAGGACGCCATTCATTACGCCCGCCAGGGCTTCGCCGTAACCAGTCATCAGGAAACCGCCACGCGGCGCAATTTGGCTGCCTTGAAGAAGGCGCCGGGCTTCGCGCAGACGTTCCTAAGCCGCAACAAAGTTCCGGCGGCGGGCGCGCTGCTCACCTTGCCGGCCCTGGCCGACACGCTGGAGCGGTTGGCTGCCAGCGGTTTGGACGATTTCTATCGTGGCGAAATCGCGCGCTCGGTGGCGGAAGAACTGCGTAACACGGGCTCGCCCCTGAAATCCGAGGATCTGGCGCGCCATCGCGGCATGCGCCGGCGTCCGCTCTCGGTGGGTCTGCCGTGCGGCACCTTGTTCAATACCGCGCCGCCCACCCAAGGCTTGGCTTCGCTGATCCTGTTGGGGGTGTTCCAGCGCCTGGGCGTCGAGGCGGCGGAAAGCTTCGATTGGGTTCATGGCTTGGTGGAAGCCACCAAGCTGGCGACCCGCGTCCGCGACGCCCATATCACCGACCCCCACCGCATGTCGGTGCACGCCACCACCTATCTGTCCGACCATCTGCTTGACCGCATGGCCGGCGAAATCGACCCGGCCTGTGCCCAAGCCCACAATCTGCCTGCCCGCGACGGCGATACCGTGTGGCTGGGCGTGGTGGACGGCCAGGGCCGAGCCGTCAGCTGTATCCAAAGCCTGTATCACGCCTTCGGCTCGGGCATCGTGCTGCCGCGCACGGGCATCGCCTGGCACAATCGCGGCTGTTCGTTCTCGCTGGACCCCGAGCACCGCAACGTGCTGGAACCCCGCCGCAAGCCGTTCCACACCCTGTCGCCGGCCTTGGCCCGGCTCAAGGATGGCCGCACCATGGTGTGGGGCAGCATGGGCGGCGATTCCCAGCCGCAAACTCAGGCCCAAATTTTCACCCGCGCGGTGCTGTTTGGTCAGGATGTGCAGCAGGCGGTGACGGCACCGCGCTTCGTCTTCGGGCGCGGTGTGGACGGTGTTCCCGCCAGCGACCTGAAACTGGAGTCGCGCTTCTCGCCCGAGCTGGTGGAAAGTTTGCGTGTTGCCGGCCATGTGGTGGAAACAGTGTCGCCGTTTGACTCCATCATGGGCCATGCGGGCGCGCTGATCCGCCGTGCTGATGGTATGATCGAGGGCGCTTGCGATCCCCGCGCCGACGGCGTGGTCGCCGGCTGGTAAATAAGTTACGTAAGGGAAATGAAATGGCCGAGCTTGTTCTGATCCCTATCGCCGCACACAAGGTTGGCGACCGCCAAGTCTTCAACACCGGCATGTCCACCGTAGGGCGCGGCGGCGGGAATGATTATATGTGCGGCCATTGCGGCGCGCTGATGATGCGCGATTACGACACCGAACGGCTTGAGATCGAAATCGCCTACCAGTGTGGGGCGTGCAAGGGGCACAACCTCAAGCCCGAGATGGACGGGGAAGCGCCGGGCGAGGCGAACTAAGCCAAACTTTTCATCGTCATTCCCGCGAAAGCGGGAATCCATGGGGGCCGTCTCGCATCGGGTGTTGGCCCCACCATGGACCCCCGCTTTCGCGGGGGTGACGAATTCGGGAGGGGGCTTAAACGTCCCCCGCCGCCGGCAGATACACCGCGAAGGTCGAGCCTTCGCCCAGGGTGGAATCCACCGCCAGCACGCCGCGATGGCGGTTGACAATGTGTTTGACGATGGCGAGGCCCAATCCGGTGCCGCCCAGTTTGCGCGAGCGTGCCGTGTCCACGCGGTAGAAGCGCTCGGTCAGGCGGGGCAGGTGTTCCTTGCCGATGCCTTCGCCCCGGTCCTGTACGGCAAAGCGCACGGTGAAACCGAGTTTCAGCGCGCTGCCGGCGGCGGCGGGCAGGGTTTCGGCCAGGGTCACGCGCACGTCCACCGCCGTCTCGTCGCGGCCGTATTTCACCGCATTGTCCAACAGGTTCTGCACCAATTGAGCCAGCTCGTCGGCTTGGCCGGTGACCATGCGGGCTGCCGGGTCCAGATGGGCGCGGATGTCCATATCCTTGGCCTTGGCCAAGGGTTGCATGGCGGCGATGCCGCTTTCGATGATGCGGCCCAGATCCACGGTCTGGTTGGGCTGGGAATGCTCGTTCAGCTCGATGCGCGACAGCGACAGCAGATCGTTGACCAGCCGTGACATGCGCGAGGCTTGGTCATACATGATGGCAAGGAACCGCTCGCGCGCTTCGGCATCGTCGCGGGCGGGGCCGCGCAGGGTCTCGATGAAGCCCAGCAGGGTGGCCAGCGGCGTGCGCAGTTCGTGGCTGGCATTGGCGACGAAATCGGCGCGCATCTGCTCGATGCGCTTGACGGTGGTCAGGTCGTGCAGGGCCAGGATGGCCACGGTGTCGTCCACCGCGCGCGAGCCCAGGCGTTCGACCCGCACCCGGAACGTCCGTTCCACCGGCACCGGTAGGGTGAATTCGGCCTCGCGGCTTTGGGCGCCAATCAGCACCTCGTCGGTGGCTTCCAGTACCGAGGGATCGCGCAGCACCACGGCAATGTCGCGCCCCGTGATGGCGTGGCCGAATACGGCTTGCGCAGCCCCGTTGACGCGTACTATCCGGCGGTCCTCGCCCAGCAGGATCAGCGGATCGGGCAGATTGTCGAACAGGGTCTCGTTCCAGCGCGCCGATTCCGCCAATTCCCGCTGGCGGGCTTGCCAGGCGCGGCGCAACTGAGAGATAGCGCCGACGATTTCGGCAACCGGGGCTTCGCGTTCGATGGGCGGTGGCGTGCTGTCATAGCCGGCGGCCAAGGCGCGGGACCACGACGTCACCGCCCCCAGCGAGGCCAGATAGGGCCGCACCAGCATGGCGGTCAGCACCATGATGGCGGCTTGGCCCAGGATGGCGGCCATCATATTCAGCTTCAAGATGGCCACGAAGATGATCAGCGTGGCGGCAGAGGGAACTGACAACAGCGCTGCCGCCGCCAGAACACGACCGGTGGCGACAGCGCGATGCTTCATATGATCAGGCCCTGATGGAATCGTAACAGGCCAGCATGGCCATGTTGACGATGTCGTTGACGGTGGCGTCCATGGAGGTGATCTGGATCGGCTTGGACATGCCCATCAAGATGGGGCCGATGACCGTGCCGCCGCCCAGCTTTTGCATCAGCTTCCACGAAATATTGGCCGAATGCAGGCCGGGCATGACCAGAACATTGGCCGGGCCGGACAGGCGGCAGAACGGGTAGTGCTTCAGCAGGGCCGGGTCCAGGGCCACGTCGGCGGACATTTCGCCGTCATATTCGAAATCGACCTGACGGCCGTCCAGGATGGCGACGGCTTCGCGCACCCGCTCGGACGGGCGGTTGGCCGGGTTGCCGAAATTGGAATAGGACAGCAGGGCGACGCGGGGTTCGTGGCCCATCTGGCGCGCCTTGGCGGCGGTTTGCACCGCGATGTCGGCCAATTGCTCGGGCGTGGGCAGTTCGTGCATGGTGGTGTCGGCGATGAACACGGTGCGGCCGCGCGCCAGCATGATGTTGAAGCCCACCAGCCGCTCGCCCGGCGCCGGGTCGATGACCCGCTTGATCTCGTCGAAGGCCTGCCAGTAATTGCGGGTCAGGCCGGTGACCATGGCGTCGGCGTCGCCTTCCGCCACCATTAGCGCACCCCAGATGTTGCGCTCCTGGTTCACCAGACGCTGCACGTCGCGGTACAGCGCGCCCTTGCGCTGCATGCGCTTGTACAAAACATCGGCATAATGGTCGCGCTTGTCCGACACCCGGGCGTTGACGATCTCAAGCGAGTCGATGCCGGGTAGGCCCATATGTTGGACGGTCTCGCGGATACGCTCTTCGCGTCCGATCAGCACTGGGGTGCCGTAGCCGGCGTTGCGGAAGGCCAAGGCGGCGCGGATGGATTTTTCTTCCTCGCCCTCGGCGAACACCACCCGTTGCGGGTTGGCGCGCAC
>JACMLB010000421.1 GCA_014379805.1 Rhodospirillales bacterium
CCCACAATCTCAAAAACATCAATCTCGACATCCCGCGCGACAAGCTCGTGGTCATCACCGGCTTGTCCGGTTCGGGTAAATCTTCGCTCGCCTTCGATACCCTCTACGCCGAGGGCCAGCGCCGCTACGTCGAATCGCTGTCGGCCTACGCGCGGCAGTTCCTGCAACTGATGGAGAAGCCCGACGTCGATCTGATCGAAGGGCTGTCGCCGGCCATTTCCATCGAGCAGAAGACCACGTCCAAGAACCCGCGTTCCACCGTGGGCACGGTCACCGAGATCTACGATTACATGCGCCTGCTGTGGGCGCGCGTGGGTGTCCCCCACTCGCCCGCCACCGGCCTGCCCATCGAAAGTCAGACCGTCAGCCAGATGGTTGACAGAATGCTGGAGATGCCCGAAGGCACCCGGCTTTATCTGCTGGCCCCCTTCGTGCGCGGCCGCAAGGGCGAGTACCGCAAGGAATTGCTGGAACTGCAGAAGAAGGGCTTTCAGCGGGTCAAGGTGGACGGCACCCTGCACGAGATCGACGCCGTGCCGCCCATGGACAAGAAGAAGAAGCACGACATCGAAGTGGTTGTGGACCGCCTGGTCATTAAGCCGGGCCTAGGCAACCGTCTGGCCGATTCCGTGGAAACCGCCCTGGGCCTGGCCGATGGCCTGTGCATCGCCGAGCATGCGGATACCGGCGAGCGCACCATCTTCTCGGCCAAATTCGCCTGCCCGGTCTCGGGCTTCACCATCGAAGAGATCGAGCCCCGGCTGTTCTCATTCAACAACCCGTTCGGCGCCTGCCCGGCCTGCGACGGCCTGGGCGTGAAGCTTTATTTCGATCCCGCATTGGTCGTCCCGGACGAGGACTTGTCCTTGCGCGATGGCGCGGTGGCGCCGTGGGCCAATTCCACCTCGCAATATTACCTGCAAACCCTGGAAGGCCTGGGTAAGCATTACGGCTTCGACCTGCACACCCCGTGGCGGCGCCTGCCGGTCAAGGGACGCGAGGCGATCCTGTACGGCTCGGGCAGCGAAGCGGTGGAACTGCATTACGAAGACGGTTTCCGCAGTTACACCACGTCCAAGCCGTTCGAGGGCGTCATCAACAACATGGCGCGCCGCTATAAAGAGACGGATTCGTCGTGGGTGCGCGAGGAATTGTCCCGCTACCAATCCACCACCACCTGCGAAAGCTGCAACGGCGCCCGGCTCAAGCCCGAGGCGCTGGCTGTCAAAATCCACGGCCACCACATCTCGCAGATTACCGAATTCTCCATCCGGGTGGCGCGCGACTGGTACGCCGATCTGGAGCAGCATCTGCGCCCCAAGGACCGCGAGATCGCCCGGCGAATCTTACGCGAAATCAACGACCGCCTGGGCTTTCTGGTGGATGTGGGCCTGGACTATCTGACCCTGAGCCGGGGCTCGGGCACCCTGTCGGGCGGCGAAAGCCAGCGCATCCGTCTGGCCAGCCAGATCGGCTCGGGCCTGACCGGCGTGCTGTATGTGCTGGACGAACCCTCTATCGGCCTGCATCAGCGCGACAACGACCGCCTGCTGACCACCCTGAAGCGCCTGCGCGACATCGGCAATTCGGTCATCGTGGTCGAACACGACGAAGACGCCATCCGCAACGCCGATTACCTGATCGACATGGGGCCGGGCGCCGGCATCCATGGCGGCCAGATCGTCGCCGAGGGCACCCCCGACGAGGTGATGAACCACCCCGACAGCCTGACCGGCCAGTACCTTACCGGCAAACGGGGCATCGCCATCCCCCGTGCCCGGCGCGAGGGCAACGGTAATGTGCTGAAGGTGGTGGGCGCGCGCGGCAATAATTTGAAAGACGTCAGCGTAGACATTCCGCTGGGCAGCTTTACCTGCGTCACCGGCGTGTCCGGCGGCGGCAAGTCCACGCTGGTGATCGAGACCCTGTACAAGGCCCTGGCGCGCCGGTTGATGGGCGCCAAGGAACAGGCGACGCCGTTCGACCGCATCGAGGGCGTCGAGCATCTCGACAAGATCATCGACATCGACCAATCGCCCATTGGCCGGACGCCGCGCTCGAACCCGGCCACCTATACCGGCGCCTTCACGCCCATCCGCGACTGGTTCACCGAACTGCCCGAGTCCAAGGCGCGCGGCTACAAGGCCGGGCGCTTCAGCTTCAACGTCAAGGGCGGGCGCTGCGAGGCCTGCCAGGGCGATGGCGTGCTGAAGATCGAGATGCACTTTCTGCCCGACGTCTATGTGCAATGCGACGTCTGCAAGGGCAAGCGCTACAATCGCGAAACCCTGGAAATAACCTTCCGGGGCAAGAGCATAGCCGACGTTCTTGATATGACCATCGAGGAGGCTGCCGACTTCTTCAAGGCCGTCCCCGCCATCCGCGACAAGATGATCACCCTGCAGCAGGTGGGCCTGGACTACATCCATCTGGGTCAGCAGGCCACCACCCTGTCGGGCGGCGAGGCCCAGCGCGTCAAGCTGGCCAAAGAGCTGTCACGCCGCGCCACCGGACGCACCCTCTATATCCTCGACGAGCCCACCACCGGCCTTCATTTCGAAGACGTACGGAAGCTATTGGAGGTCTTGCACACCCTGGTGGAGGGCGGCAACACGGTGCTGGTCATCGAGCATAATCTGGAGGTCATCAAGACCGCCGACTGGCTGATCGACATGGGGCCGGAAGGCGGCGACGGCGGTGGCCGTGTGGTGGTGGCCGGCACACCCGAGGACGTGGCTGCCTGCGCCGGCAGTTATACGGGGCAATATTTGGCGCCGTATTTGGGCAAGAAGGTTCGGAAGAAGCGGGCTTAACGCCTAAGACGTTCGGCTAAGGTTGCGCCACCACCCCCTCCTTTAGTGCTAAAACATGTTGCAATGCGGTGACGGTTCGGGTAATAAGGAACCACCAAACACTGCTGCCGCGACATAATGTTTCGCCAGCTTAAGGGTTGAAGGGGATTCACGATGCTTGGACCGGCCGAACTCCGCGAACTCGACGAAGCGTTGAACGAAGAGCGTGCTGAAGGCACCCGCTCCGTAAAGAACCCGTATTTGACCACCCATTTTGCCATGGGTTTGGCCATGACGCGCGCCGCTACTGCCGGCCTGAAGACCCACACCCTGGGCTTCCCCTCCAAGCGTTGAACACCTAGCGTTGGCGACGCCCCTGCGGCGTCGCCACCTCGCGCCACTCGCCCGGCGCCAATCCATCCAAAGTCCAATCGCCCACCGCCCAGCGGACCAGCCGCAGGGTGGGAAAACCCACAGCCGCCGTCATACGGCGGACTTGGCGGTTGCGGCCTTCGCGCAAGGTCAGCTCCACCCACGCCGTGGGAATGTTGGCGCGCCAACGAATGGGTGGGTCACGCGGCCATAGATTGGCCGGTTCCTCCATCAAACGCGCCCCTGCCGGCAAGGTCGGCCCGTCATTCAGCACCACGCCCTGGCGCAACGCCTGTAACGCCTTGTCGGTCGGCACGCCCTCTACCTGCGCCCAATAGGTCTTGGGCTGCTTATGCTTGGGCTGAGCGATGCGGGCGATCAGGGCGCCGTCATCGGTCAGCACCAACAACCCCTCCGAATCGCGATCCAACCGCCCGGCGGGGTATATGTCCGGCACCGGAATGAAATCTTTGAGCGTGCGCCGGCCAGCTTCGCGGTCAGTAAACTGGGTCAACACGTCATAAGGCTTGTTGAACAGGATCAGGCGAGGCACAACACGGGTTCCTTAATTGTCCGGCAGCATCCATGGCACGCCCCCCTTTCAAGCACAAGCCTTCCGCCACGCCCACCCAGCCGCCCGAGCGCCCGACCTTGGCCCTGCGCG
>JACMLB010000422.1 GCA_014379805.1 Rhodospirillales bacterium
CTTTTCCGCGCCGAAGATAGCAGCGGCTTCCTTTTGGGCTTGAAGGGCGGGGCCTTCATGGATCAGCAGATCGCCCAGTTCGAGGACCGAATTGTCCAGATCGTCGCGGAATACCGCTTCACCCAAATGTTCGACGAAAATGCGTCCGATAGGGCTACGGTTGTAGAAAATGCCGCCGTTATGGCCGGGGCAGGTCCACAATTGGTTGCCTTCCTCGGCGTAATCCACCAAGGCGCCGAAGAACGGCGTCTTCAACGTCTCGGCGAACTGCTTCAACCGGCTGACCAGATTCTTGGCGATGAACTCAGGGGTTTCCTCCGCCAGGAAGACATAGCCATCGATGTAGTCGAGCACGTCGACCGGAATGTCCTCGAAGCGTTCACCGCGCACCAGGATGACGATGGGCATCTCCAGGCCGCGCCGACGCATCAGATTGATCAGCGCAGTCGCTTCGCTGCCTTTGCCGCCCTTGCCCCAATCCACCAGAACGCAGCCGATGGCGGCATCGGTCTGGACGGCAATTTCCGCATCCTCGATCCGCCGCGCCCGCACCACTTCGAAGCCCAGTTGTTCGACCTGGGTGATGATCTGTTGAACCCGCACGCCTTCCAAATCGTCGGCGTCAAAAGCAGGGGCGCACACCAAAAATGTTAACCGCCGAAAAAATTCCATAGGGCGCCCCTCGCTCGTCACGCGCTCAATCAGCGCGAATTGGGAGCGCAAGCTAAAGCGGTTTGGTGCCTTGTTCCATGGAGGAATACGCTGACACGGAAGTTTAACAAGCCGGAACCATTCAGGCTTATGCCGGCAGCCTAATAGACTTCCGGGACAAACATCTCGGCGGGTAGCGACGCCCGGGTGTAGTCGGGATGACGTTCCCGCTCGGGCAGGACGATGGGCGGGTGTTCCAACTCCTGGTAGTCGATTTGCGACAAAAGGTGGTCGATGCAGTTCAGACGCGCCTTCTTCTTGTCGACCGCTTCGACGATCCACCAACGGGCCTCGGGAATGTTGGTCCGCTCCAGCATTTCCTGTTTGGCCAGGGTGTATTGTTCCCAGCGGCGGCGCGATTCCAAATCCATGGGACTCAGCTTCCACTGCTTGATGGGATCGTCGATGCGCATCTGAAAGCGGAAGTGCTGTTCTTCGTCGGTGATGGAAAACCAGTATTTGATCAGGATGATGCCCGAGCGAACCAGCATCCGTTCGAATTCCGGCACCGAGCGGAAGAATTCCTCGACCTCATCCTCGGTGCAGAAGCCCATGACACGCTCGACACCGGGGCGGTTATACCACGAGCGGTCAAACAGCACGATTTCGCCCCCGGCCGGCAGTTGGGAGACATAGCGCTGGAAGTACCACTGGGTGCGCTCGCGCTCGTTGGGGGCGGGCAGGGCGGCGACACGGCAGACGCGCGGGTTCAGGCGCTGGGTGATGCGCTTGATGGCGCCGCCTTTGCCGGCGGCATCGCGCCCCTCGAACAGGACAACCACTTTCAGCTTGTTGTGGACCACCCAGTCCTGCAGCTTCACCAACTCGCCCTGCAGCCGAAACAGCTCGCGGAAATAATCGCGGCGGCCGGTGATCTCGCTGTCACGGCCGCTGTCGGGTGCGCCGTCCAATAGACGGGTAAGCTGGTCGTCACCGTCGTCGTTGAAGGTGAGTTCCAGTTCCTCGTCCAAATCGTCCGCGTGTTCGGCGCTGGCGCGCTTGGCAAACGGGTTTTCTCCGTCCGGCATGGTCATCTCAACCCTCAGCGTCATTCGTTCGGCGGGATCATAGTCAAGGCAGGCCGGCCGAAAATTGAAGCTTCGGTGACAACGCAAACAAAACTTCACGGGTGTACAGGACCGATCCGGTCCATAGAGCCGGGATTGCTGGCTGGTACGGTGCTTTCAGATGCGGGACGGCGCCTCAATGTTTCGCCCCTTGTTGGGCTCTTATTCATCGGTCCCGGCCGCCGTGCGGGCTCATCGCCCGGAAATTCCCATGCTATGCCTGCGCCCGGCTGTCGCCACCGCCGAGGCGGCGCATTTTGTCGACGTTTTCCCCGGTGACGTTCTCTATGCGGTGAAATGTAATCCTGACCCGACCATCCTGCGGGCGCTGGCGGCCGGCGGGATCCGTCATTTCGACGCAGCCTCGATCAACGAGGTGAGTTTGGTGCGGAGCGTGTTCCCCGAGGCCCGCATCCATTTCATGCATCCGATCAAGGCCCGCTCGGCCATTCGCGAGGCCTATGCCGAGCATGGGGTGCGTGATTTCGCCCTCGACCGCGCCGAGGAACTGACCAAGATCCTGGAAGAAACCGGTGGGGCCAGCGATCTGTGCCTGGTGGTGCGTCTGGCCCTGGGCAAGGGCAATGCCCGGTTGGACTTGTCGGGCAAGTTTGGGGCCACTGCCGATGACGCGGTCTTGCTGCTTCGCAATGCGGTCGACCAGGGGGCCAAGGTGGGCCTGTCTTTCCATGTGGGCTCGCAGTGTTGCGATCCAACCGCTTGGGAGCGTGCCCTGGCGCAGGCCGATGCGGTGGCTCGCAAGGCCCGCGTGCCCCTCGACGTGATCGACGTGGGCGGTGGCTTTCCGGTGCGCTATCCGGATATGCAGCCGCCGCCGCTCGAAGAGTTCGTTGCGGCCATTCGCAGGGGAGTGCGCCGCATGGAGACGACCGAGACCTGCGCGCTGTGGTGCGAGCCGGGACGTGCTTTGGTGGCGGCCAGCGAGTCGCTGGTTGTGCAGGTCCAATCGCGGCGTGGTGATGCGCTCTACGTCAATGACGGCGTCTATGGGAGCCTTTCCGATGCGGGGGCGCTCCTCCACTTCCGTTACCCCTGTCGTCTGATCCGGGCTACGGCGCGCGATCACCAGCCTCTTCAATCGTTCAGCCTATTCGGGCCAACCTGTGATTCGCTCGACCGCATGCAAGGCCCTTTCCTGCTGCCCGGTGACGTGGCCGACGGCGACTGGGTCGAAATCGGTCAATTGGGGGCCTATGGAGCGTGTTTGCGCACCGGCTTCAACGGGTTCGACGAGGCCGTTCTGGTCGAGGTGTTGGACCCTCCCCTGAGCGCGGGAATGCTGGACATCGACAGCCTCGTAGCGGCCTGAATCCACCCACCAGGTAGCCCGGCATCGCCCAGCACCTGGCTGCCGATGGCTCGGGGATGGTGATCATGAGGGTATGAGAGCGGGCGCCTAGAAATCACTGAAATTAAATGGTGCCGACGGAGGGACTCGAACCCCCGACCTTGGCTTTACGAAAGCCCTGCTCTACCAGCTGAGCTACGTCGGCACGATCCGCGCGGACGCGAATGGAGGCGGGAAGTTAGCCTCGCCTTTCGCGAATTGCAAGCTTCACTAATGCGTGACGTTTCCCCGGATAAACCGGGCCCGTGCGCCGCGTTCGATGGCGGCGGCGATCAGGCGGTCCAAATCCAGGCGGTGGCGGATCAGTTCCAGCAGGCGCAGCACCTCTTGATGGGCTTCGCCGTCCGAGGCGGCAACGTCGCACGCAAGGGCGTAGGCAGTCTCGCGCAGGCGCGGCGGAAGGGCTGCCTTGATCACGCCCAATGCCCGATCCAGACCGTCATCGGAATCCAAGAGTTCCGCACAGGCTATTGTTGTTTTCGGAAGCAATGACGGGTCGTAATCACGGAATATGGGAAGAAAACCGACGATTTCGCCGATTGTATGTAACTCGGCGTCGGTCATGTTGCGGTCGGCGGCGGATACCATGACCATCACGTAGATCAGGGCCGCGTGATGAGAAAGCATGAGCACCTCCCGGCCGAGCCTCGATACAGGACTTTAGGCTTGCGGTGCTTGCGCGCGTCAAGCATAGATTTCGATTGGGCCTGAAAGGGGAGGGCCCAGCAGACCAAGGGCGGTAGGGGGCATACCCCGACAGGAGGGCGAGTTTATGGCGGCCAAGACAGTGTTGCTGGTGGATGACAGCCGCGTGGCGCGGATGATGACGCGACGCCTGATCGAGGTCAGCCGGGCCGGTTGGACCGTGGTCGAGGCCGCCAGCGGCGAAGAGGCTCTGGAACAATATGCTGGGGCCAAGCCCGATTTCGTGGTGCTGGACGTCAACATGCCGGGCATGGGTGGCATGGAAACGGCGCGCCGCCTGAAGGCGCTGGCGCCCGATCTGCCGGTCACCTTGCTGACCGCCAACATCCAGGACCCGGTGCGCCTGCAGGCCGAAGCCCTTGGCGTGGGCTTCCTGACCAAGCCGGTGCGGGAAGACGCATTGTTGGACTTCCTGAGTGGCGGGGCGCCATGATCGATTTCGTTGGCGACGCCGAACGCGACGCGGTTACCGAGCTACTGAATATCGCCATCGGCCAAGCCGCCGCCTCGCTGTCGCAACTGGTGGAGGACGAGGTCCGCCTGTCGGTGCCGTTCGTGGACTTCCTGACTCCCAGTCAGGCGGTGACCCGACTGGAGGAAGAGACTCAGGGTGCTGATTCCGTGGCCGTGCGCCAGCATTTCGAAGGCCATTTCTACGGCGACATCCTGCTGATCTTCCCGGAACGGCGCAGCCTGGATCTGGTGCGCCACATGCTGGGCGACCAAGTGCCGCTGGAGCAGTTGACCGAGCTTGAGCAGGAAGCCCTGCTGGAAGTGGGCAACATTATCCTGAACGCCTGCCTGGGCAGCCTCGCCAACCAGTTGGGCCTGCCGGTGGAAGGTTCGTTGCCCACTTATGTGCGCGGGCGTGGCGCTCGTATCCTCAATTTGGGTGAGGCCAAGGGCCTGCCCGGCCATGAGGAAATGGTCATGTTCCTGCATGTGGATTTCGCATTGCTGACCAAGGACGTGAACGGGTATCTGGCCTTCGTCATGGATATCGTCTCGGCGCGTCACTTCGTCGAAGCGGTGCAGGCCTATGTGGCCGAGCAGATGGCAGGCTGAGTTTCAAAATGGCAGCCATCCGCCCAGACGAATTGTTCCGCGCCTTGTCGGACGCCAGCGAAATCGGCCAAGTGCTGATCGATGGCGACGGCTGCGTGGTGCTGTGGAACGCCTGGATGGCGCGGGCGTCGCAGATTGCGCCCGAGGCGGCGCTGGGGCGCACTCTGGCTGGCATCTTCCCGCAACTGGCCGGCACCCGTGTGGTCGGCGCGGTGGACGATACTCTGGCGCGCGGCATGTCGGCCATGCTGTCGTCGTCTCTGAACAAGAAGCTGTTTCCGCTATCCCATGAGGGCAAGGTGCCGGGCAAGCTTGAGCCCATGCACCAGATCATCGTGATCAAGCCGGTGCAGGCGGCGGAGGGGCGGGCCTGCCTGATCCAAGTGTTCGACGTCACCAACATGGCGCACCGCGAGGCGCTGCTGCGCCAGCAGGCACGCACCATGGAGGCCTTGGCTGAGAATTACCGGCTGTCCGAGCTGCACAACCGCGCCATCGTGGACAACACCGCCGACGCCATCATGACCTTTGGCGAGGATGGTGCCATCGGTACCTATAATCCGGCGGCGGAGCGCATCTTCGGCTACGATCCCTATCAGATCGTCGGTAAATCCATCGCCGTGCTGGTGCCCGAACTGGCCGGCGCCGATGGCAAGTTGAATCTGGATGCAGTGCTGGACCAGCGCCGCGAGGTCATTGGTCTGCGTAAGATCCGCGCCAGCTTCCCCTTGGAATTGTCGGTCAGTGCCATGGAATTGGGCGGCCAGCGCCTGTTCGTCGCCATCGCCCACGACATTACCGAGCGCAAGACCGCCGAGGAGGAATTGCGCAATCAGAAGGAATGGCTGACCACCCTGATCAACGCCATGCCGGACTTGGTTTGCTTCAAGGACGGCAAGGGGCGCTGGCTGGTGGCCAATCAGTTCTATCTGGATGTGGCCGGCCTCAAGGGCGTGGATTACCACGGGCGCGGCGGGCATGAACTGGCCCGGCTGTCGCAAGACCATGGCGATTTCTTGCGCGGCTCCATCGATTCCGACGAGCGCGCCTGGAGCGAGAGGAAGCCGATCTCCTATGAGAAGGAGCTGGATAGCCCCGATGGCGGCGCCAAGGTGTTCGACGTGGTCAAGATCCCGTTGTTCAACGAGGATCAATCGCGGCGCGGCTTGGTGCTGGTCGGGCGCGACGTCACCGAACGCAAGCTGACTGCCGCGCGCATCCATCACCTTGCCCACCATGATGCGCTGACCGGATTGCCCAACCGGGTACTGTTCCAGGAGCGCCTGCGCAACGCCACGCTGCAGGCCAAGCGGGCGGGCCATCGGGTCGCGTTGATGTTCCTGGATTTGGATAAGTTCAAGGACATCAACGACACCCTGGGCCACCATTTGGGCGATCTGCTGCTGAAGGCGGTGGCCAAGCGGTTGCAACGCTGCGTGCGCGAGACCGACACGGTGGCGCGCCTGGGCGGCGACGAATTCGCCGTTGTGCTGACCAATCTGGACGGCCCGGTGGGGGCGTCCGCAGTGGCCGATGCCATCATTGCCGCAGTGGCAAAGCCGTTCGGGTTGGACGAGCACGAGGTCAATACCTCGACCTCCATCGGCATCACCATCTATCCCGATGATGCGGTCGATCACGACCAATTGCTCAAGAACGCCGACCTCGCCATGTTCCGCTCCAAGGCCGAGGGCCGGAACAACTACCATTTCTACGTGGCCGAGATGGACGCCGAGGTCCAGGCCCGCAAGGCCATCGAACGCGATCTGCGCCTGGCCATGGGCACCGAGCAACTGGAACTGCATTACCAGCCGCTGGTGGAACTCACCACCGGCGAAGTGGTCGGCTGCGAGGCTCTGTTGCGCTGGAAGCACCCCACCCGGGGCTGGGTCGGCCCGGCTGAGTTCATCCCTATCGCCGAGCGCACGGATTTGATCGGGCCGCTGGGCCGTTGGATTTTGCTGCAGGCGTGCTTGCAGGGGGCCGCATGGGCGCGCGACGGGTTGCCGCCGTTGAAGATCGCCGTGAACCTATCGCCGGCGCAGTTCAAGCACCATCAGCCCTTGGTCGACATGGTTGCCGAAATCCTGCAGCAGACCGGCTTCCCCGCCGAACAGCTTCAACTGGAGATCACCGAAGGCATCGCCATGCAGAACATCGAAGCGACCATCGACGTGCTGCAGCAGTTGCGGGACATGGGCGCCGTCATCTCCATCGACGATTTCGGTACGGGCTATTCATCGCTGAACTATCTGAAACGCTTCCCGGTGGACAAGCTGAAGATCGACCGCAGCTTTGTTGCCGATATCGGCCTGCACCAGGACAACGCCGCCGTGGTCAAGGCCATCGTCAATCTGGGCCACTCGCTGGGCACCCGCGTCAATGTGGAAGGCATCGAGACCCGCGACCAGCTGGACTTCATCCTGAGCCACGGCGTGGACGAAGCCCAAGGTTACTTCTTCTCGCGCCCGGTGCCGCCCGAACTGTTCGCCACGCTGGTGCGCGAGAAAAGCCCGTACGATCTGGACAGCGTGGTGGCCAGCTAGACCTCACAACGGCGCGCAGGGTGTCCGGCAGCCTACCGCCAGCCGCATTTTGGTGCCGCGCGGGCTGGGTTCGCGGGTCAGGGTACCGTCCAATTGATGGGTCAGCATGCGGGCGATGGTCAGTCCGGTGCCTTCGTGCATGGGCTCGGGCGCGCCCAAACCGTCGTCTTCCACTTCCAGCGTGATGCCGCCCAGACCTCCGGGGGCGGACAGGCGAATGGTGACGGTGCCTGCGCGTCCATCGGGGAAGGCGTGCTTGATGGCGTTCATCACCAGTTCCACCACCACCATGGCCATGGGCATGGCGGGCTCGGCCTTGCATTGAGTGGGAGCCAGTTCGAAGACAAAGCGGATGCTGGCCGGCGCCAGGGCGCTACGCAGGGCCATGCACAGCTTGTGAACATAGTCGGCGAAATCCATGCGGGCGAAATCGCCGCGTTCGTAAAGCTGCTGGTGGATCAGGCCGATGGCGTGGATGCGGGCCAAGGCGTCGTCGAAGGCTTGGTGCACACCCGGATCGGTCACCTTGGTGGCCTCCAGCGCCAGCAGGCTGATGACCAGTTGAAGGTTGTTGCGCACGCGGTGATGGACCTCGCCCAGTAAGACCTCTTTTTCCTCAAGGGCGGCTTGCAGGCGCTGATCGGCCATCTTTCGGTCGTTAATGTCTTGGATGACGGCGATAAAGAATTGCGGCTCATTGGTCAGGTGATGGCGAACCAACTGGGCAGACAGCATGATCCAGATGGGATGGCCGTCGGGCCGCAGATAGCGTTTCTCCATTAAGGCATTGTTGCTCTCGCCGGCCAACATGCGCCGGATGGATTCGCAATCCGCGGTGCGGTCGTCGGGATGGGTGATGTTGCTGAACTTGCGCGCCAGCAATTCGTCGCGGGGCCAGCCGACGATGTCGCAGAAGCGCTGGTTGACCATGCACCAGCGTCCGTCCAAATCCAGATGAGCAATTCCCACCGCTGCTTGCTCGACCGTGGCTTGGTAAAGCGTCCGGGATTCCCGCAGGGCTTCGGCGGCGGTCAACTCACGGTGCAGCGCCCGGCGGATCAGGACGCCCATAAGCACGGCGGTGGCAAGGACGAACGCCCATCCCTTGGCTGTCTGCAGGATGGTCAGCACCGCCGGGTCGTCGCTAAGGCGCGCCACCAACCGATCGGACAGCGCAATCCAGCCGCCGCTGAGGAGCGCATAAAGTCCCGCGATCCTCACGCTATGTCTGAGCGATGGTGTCAGGCCTCTCATGGCCTCAAACATACGACGGACTTTCACCCCATCCGAGGGGGTGCGGTGCGCCTACCTCGGAGTGGTGAGAAACTCTCGGGTAACCGCCACCGCTTCGGCCAGTCCGACCTTCCTGACCTCGACGCCATCGGGGAAGGCGCCGAACAGGCGTGACGGCATCATGGGGTCCAGCAGCACGAACACGCCGTGGTCGCCGGCGCGGCGCACCAACCGGCCAAATGCCTGCTTCAGCCGCAGCCGGGTGATCATGTCGTCATAGGCCTTGCCGCCGAACGCCGCCTTGCGGGCTTTGTGCAGGATGTCGGGGCGGGGCCACGGCACCCGGTCGAATACGATCAGGCGCAGGGATTGGCCGGGCACGTCCACGCCGTCGCGCACCGCATCCGTGCCCAGCAGGCAGGAATCCTGCTCGGCACGGAAGATGTCGATCAGGGTGCTGGTGTCCAGATTGTCCACATGCTGGGCCAGCAGCGACATACCGGCATCGTCCAGCGGCCCGCCGATGCGCTGGTACACCGCCTTCAGCCGCGAGATGGCGGTGAACAGCCCCAGCGCACCGCCATGGGCGGCCAGGACCAGCTCGCGATAGGCGGCGGCCACTTGGTTCATGTCGTCCTTGCGCACGTCGGTGACCACCATCACCCGGGTCTGGGCGGGGTAGTCGAAGGGCGACGGCACGGCGGCGCGTAGGGACGGGGTGGGCAGATGGATGGCGCCCGTGCGGCGCTCGGCGGCGAACCAGTCGGTCTCGTTGGCGCCCGAGCCATCGCGCAGCGTGGCCGAGGTCACCAGCACGCCATGGGCCGGCTCGATCACCGTCTTGGCGAAGGGTACGGTGGGGTCGATCCAGTGGCGATGCATGCCGACGTCAATGTCACGGCCCTCGATGCGGTCCACCGAGAACCAATCGACGAATTGGTCTTGGGCGCCGCCCTCCATCAAGGTTTCCAGCATGGATTTCCACCCGGCCAAGGGCATCAGTACCCGGCGCTCGATGGAACGAGTCAGCCCCTCGATGCGTGAGCGGGTGGCGGTGTCCAGTTCGGCTGCTTCGTCGTCCAGCTTCTTTTCCAGGCTGCGGGCCAGCACCAGCAGGGGCGCTCCCAATTTGCCCAGCGCATTGGCCAGATCGGCGGCGGCTTCCAGCACGCCGTCCACGGTTGGGCGGTATTCGGTTTCTAGGCTGTAGGGAGAATCGCTGCCTTGGGTGCGGGCATAGACCTGCTGGCGTACCAAGCTCAGGAAAATCTCGGTGGCATTGCCCGGCGCGCCATCGCTTACCCGGTTCTGCCAGCCCGGCGCCGGTAGCACATTGGCGGCGTGCAGGGCAGCGTCCAGAGCCTCGGGCGCTTCTTCGGCCAGCCCGACCAGTTCTTCCGCCCGGCGCTTCAGACCGCGCGCCCGCGACCGGGTGCTGTCGCTTTCGGCGCCCAACAGCCAGCGCCGCATTTCGGTGGCTTCCATGCCGGTCAGATGGGCGGAGAACGCGCCATCGGCGGCGTCAAAGACGTGATGGCCTTCGTCGAACACATAGCGGGTCGGCTGGGTGGAATCGTCCAGGCCGCCCATGGCCGCCTGGATCATCACCAACGCATGGTTGGCGACCACGATGTCGGCCCGGCGCGCCCGGCGCACCGCCTTTTCGATGAAGCATTTATGGAAGTGTGGGCAGCCCGAAAAGATGCACTCGCCCCGGCGGTCGGCCAAGCCCATGGTCTTGGCCCGTCCGATCAAATCGCCCAGCCAGCCGGGCAAGTCGCCGCCCACCATATCGCCGTCGCGGGTGTTCAGCAGCCAGCGCGCCATCAGGCCCGAGGCGACCGCTTCCTGCGGGCGGTTGCGCATGACCTGCTCTTCGTAATTCAGCAGGCAGACATAGTTCTCGCGCCCCTTGCGCACCACCACGCGGCGGGCCTTTTCAGCCGGGTCTTTGAACAATCGGTCCAGTTCGGAATCCAGCTGGCGCTGCAAATTGCGGGTGTGGGTGCTGATCCACACGGGGGCGCCGTTTTTTTCCGCCCACAGCGAGGCCGGGGCGATGTAGCCCAGGGTCTTCCCGGTGCCGGTGCCGGCTTCGGCCAGGACCATGCGGGGCTCGCCGGCCCGTTCGCGCGGCTGGAAGGCGCCGGCCACCGCCGAGGCGTAATCTGCTTGGCTGGGGCGCTGTTCGGCCCCTTCGCCCAGGATGGTGGACAGACGTTTACGCGCCTCTTCGGCCTCCACCGGAATGTTGCCGGGCGCCGGTTCGGGGGCATGCTCGGACCATTCCGGCAGCCGTTCCCACACTCGCAGCCCGTTGACCTTGCCGTCGCCTTGCACACCCAGCGCGGCCAGCACGGCAGTGCCCCAACTCCACCCGGCCCGCGCCATGGCCCAGGCGATGGAGCGGGTATCGGCGGCACGCACGGCGGTGTCGCCATTGGTGCGCTCGGCCAGTTCCTCCAGCAGCTTGCGGGCGGCGCGGAACAGCCCTTCGGCCTCGTCCTCCATATCGGCGGGGCGCACCAACCCCATGGCCTCGACCACGCCCTTGGGGGTGGGCAGGCAGAACCGCGCCGGGCGGACGAAGGCGTACAGCTCCAGAATGTCCAGCGCCGGGAAATGCTCCAGCTTCAACCGCCCGCCCACTGCCGGGGCATGGCACACCAACGGCCCGGCATCGCGGGCGCGCCGTGCGGCTTCGGTCAAAGACAGGCGATGGAACTCGCCATCGGTGTCCAGCAGGACGGCGCCCTTGACCCCGACAATCAGGGCAGGAATGTGCGGCAGAATGATACGGGCGGGCGGGGAAGCGGACATGGGGACGCACTATAGGGGCAAACGTCTCGGGAACAAAGAGCGGCCTTCGCGCCTTTGTAGGGCAGTTTTTCAGCCTTGATGGAGCATCCCCCATGCGCGCCCTGGCCCCCCTTGCCGCCTGCCTGATCCTTGCCAATGCGTCCCTGGCGCTGGGCGCCGCCGGGGATCAGCCGCCAGCGACGGGGCAACCCCCCGCCGCTGGCCAACCTCAGAGCGGCATGGGGCCACGGATGATGATGGATATGGATGCCGACAAGGACGGTGTGGTCACCCGCGAGGAATTCCTGGCCGCGCACAGCCGGGCGGATGTGCGCTTCGCCCAATTGGATGTAAACAAGGACGGTTCTATCACGCGCGACGAATGGTTGGCCGAGCCGGCTGGAGCCAACCGCGCCAACCGGTTCAAGCAATTGGACACCAACGGCGATGGGCGCATCACCCATACCGAATTGGACGCCAGCCGCAACGCCCGCTTTGACGCCATGGACAGTGACCATGACGGCAAACTGGCGACTTCGGAAATGCGCGGCGGCCCCATGATGCCCCAACAATCGCAATTGCCGGATTAAGGCATCGGAGGGGGAGGCGGCTCCATCGGAGGTTTCCTCTCCCTTCGCGTTCCTCCTCAGGCGCCCGCACCACACCAGATGTGGAAAGACGCAGCGAAGGAGGAAACCCATGCGCACCTCACCCTACCTCGCCGTGATGGCAGTTCTGGCTTTTCCGGTGGCGGTTCAGGCTCAGATGGGCACCAGCAAGTCCGGGATGGCAGCGGTCGCCATGTTCAAAGGCTTCGATCGCAACGGCGATGCCGGTTTGAGCCGGGCCGAGTTGGACGGGCGGGGGCGCGAGAAGGGCAGCGACGCGCTGTTCGCGCTGATGGATGCCGATAGTGATGGAAAACTTTCGCTGAAAGAGTTCACCGGTTCCGGATCCGGTCCCTTGCTGGGCCGATTCGATGCCTATGATGTGGACAAGAACGGCTATGTCGCTAGGCGCGAGTTTCCCAATTTCGTCGATCCCAGGCTGGCGGCGGCGCTGGACCGTAACCGTGACGGGCGGGTGTCCTTGGCCGAATTCCGTCCCGCTTTCGCCGGCAGCCGAGTTGTTCAAGTTCGAGCCCAGCCCGAGCGGCGCAAGGCGGTTCGTCCCGAGCGGCAGGGGCAAGTCTGGTGTTGGGTCACCGGCTTCGGCTCGGATCAATGGACTATCGAGGCACCGGTCACCTTCAACGGCTGCCGGTGACAATCAGCAGTGTTTGATGGTTCAATGGCGGCTTACCAATTCCTTGGGGGAATGCCGCCATGCTCCGTATCGCTGCCGTGCTGGTGGTCGCTCTCGCCACGACCGCTTTGGCCGCTGATCCCAAGCCGAAGGACACCGGCATGGTGATCCTGTCCGATCCCAAGCAGGGCCGCACCATGGGCAAGATCGACGGCGAGACCATTATGCTGCAGAAGACCCCCACCGGCACCGTCGGCAAGGTGGGCAAGGACAAGGTGATCCTGCACAAGGACGGCAATGGCAATACGCTGGGCAAGGTGGGCAATCAGCGGGTGTTCTGCCATTCAGACCCGGTCAGTGGGCTGACGTTCTGTAAGTAAAGTTCGCTAAGGGCACGGATGCCGCTGGTCCCGGCTGTCGCATAGCCCCACGGTCTTGGCGAAGTCGCCCCATTCCTTCAGCATGGTGGGGGGAAAATTGGGGCTTTGGTTCTTGCTGAACGCCGCGCCGCGCCATTGGCGCTGGACGACGTACAACGCATCCTTGCCGCGAATGGCCTGAACCAGGGCAAAGCCGCCCATGCCTGAACTGCGGCCCTTGGTGCAGGTCACCGTCACCGATGCGATGGGGTAGCCGTTGGTCATGGCTTCGTTGATGGGGCCCGGCCCGGCGGCTTCACAATTGTCGCGGCTATAGGCGACGATGCCTTCGGCGAAGGCGCGCGGCAGTTGATCGCTATTGGGATAAAGCTGAAGCGTGATGGACTGAGACCATTGCTTGTCGTTCTCGCCCGGCGGGAACAGCCGGGTCACCACCATTTTGTCGTTGCGCTGTACCGGCACCGGGCTCCAACCCGTGGGCGGGTTCAACATCAGGCGTTCGCCGGCTGGCTGTTGGGCCTGGGTTTGCGCAAAGGCCGGCGCGGTAAGGGCCGTGACGACAAAGGCGAGGGGCAGGAGGCGCATGGGATGTTCCTCAATAGGCCTTGGCAAGGGCGTGGCGCACCACCTTGCGCATCAGGGTCGGCAGAGCGTGATCGCCCAGCTTGTCCAAGGGGCACCAGATACCGCGCGTCTGCGGGTTGGGTCCAGTCCTTCCCGCCACAAGGATAAGTTCCAGGTGAAAATGGGTGAAAGTATGTCGGACCACTCCCGATAGCGGGCGCCATTCGGCGGCCAGCGGCTGTTCGGGAACGGCTTCGTCAAAAGACCATGCCGTTTCGCGCCACGGCGTCGAGGGCACTTCCATCATGCCGCCCAGCAAGCCCTGGGGCGGACGCAGGCGCAGCAGTACGGCGCCGTCCTTGCGCAAGGTCCAGAAGGCCACTCCAAAACGGGTCGGGCGTTCAGCCTTGGCGACTTTCGCCGGCAAATCGGCCTCGATGCCTTGATGGCGGGCGGCGCAGGCATCCATCCACGGGCAGATGCCGCAGGCCGGATTGCGCGGCGTGCATACGGTGGCACCCAAATCCATCACCGCCTGGGCGTAATCCCCGGCGCGGTCGTCGGGGGTCAGGCTGGCGGCCAGCGCCTTCAATTGGGCCTTTGATGCGGGCAGCGGTTCAGTGATGGCGAAGATGCGGGCCATCACCCGTTCCACATTGCCGTCCACCACGGTGGCCTTCTTGCCGAAGGCGATGGCGGTGATGGCGGCGGCGGTGTAATCGCCGATGCCGGGCAGCTTGCGCAAACCGGTCTCGTCATCGGGGAACTGGCCGTCGTGGATGCTGGCGACCACCTTGGCGCATTCATGCAGATTGCGGGCGCGGGCGTAATAGCCCAAGCCTGCCCAGGCATGCATGACCTCGTCCACTGGCGCTTCCGCCAGTTGAGCCACGGTCGGCCAGCGTTCCAGAAAACGCAGGAAATAGGGCGCCACCGCCTGCACGGTGGTTTGTTGCAGCATGACCTCGGACAGCCACACCCGGTAAGGGTCGGCGTATTGACCGGGACGCGACCGCCACGGCAGCACCCGCGCATTGCGGTCGTACCAACTCAGTAGGATGGAAGCGGCGGGCGTTGAGGAGGGCATGGCATAAGGATAGAGGAAATCGTATGGTCCTCGCCATGACGAAGAGCACGCCCAAGGAACCCAAGGCGCCGAAGCCTGAGCGCAGCGACGACGACCGCCGTATCCAAGGCATGGTCTCTATCGCCGTTCCTGCCGACCGGGTGACCAAGCCGGTCTTCGGCAAGCATGGTTTCGCCAGCGGCGCCTTGGTGGTGGATTGGCCGGCCATCGTCGGCTCGGCGGTGGCGGCGCACACGCTGCCCTTGCGCATCCGCTTTTCGCCCCAGGACCGCAGCGATGGCACCTTGGAGATCAAGGTCTCAAGCAGTGCCTTTTCCACGGAAATCCAGCATCTGGAACCGCTGATCCTGGAGCGCATCAACGGCTATTTCGGCTGGAAAGCGGTGGCTCGGCTGCGGATGAAACACGGCCCGCTGCCGGTCAAACGCGCCGTCCGCCCAGCCCCGCCGGAACCCGAGCCGGCGGATATGGTCCGGTTGGATGCTATGCTGGAACAGGTCGAAGACCCCACCCTGCGTGAGGCGCTGGCGCGGTTGGGGAAATATGTGGCGGCGCGTAAGCCGTAGCAGCGCTTGTTTCGGTGGCGCTTGTTTCGCTGGGCGCCTCCCCCTAATATCCGGCACTCGTTCCGCAAGGAGGTCCCAGGTGAAGACTCTCGTCCGTTCGTTCGCAATTGCCGTGGCTCTGTATGCCGGCGCCGCTTCGGCTGCCGACAAGGTCACGACCTTTCCCATCGATCAGGTCATGGGTAAGGCCGACGCGCCGATCACCATCATCGACTACTCCTCGACCACTTGCGGCCACTGCGCCAACCTGCACAAGACCGCGCTGCCCAAGATCAAATCCGAGTGGGTGGATACCGGCAAGGCCAAGCTGATCTATCGCGACTTCCCCACCGGTCCGGCGGCGTTGTCCCTCGGCGCCTCCATGATCGCCCATTGCTCGGGCAAGGACCGCTATTTCGGTGTTCTCGGCATGATCATGGAACAGCAGGACAAGTGGATGGGCGCCGCCAACCCGCTGGACGCTCTGAAGAAGATGGTCCGTCTGGCCGGTATGACCTCGGAAGACGTTGACGCCTGCCTGCAGCGCCAGGACCTTGCCACCGCCATTCAGGACCGTGCCCGCGACGGCGCCAAGACCTATGGCATCGAGTCCACCCCCACCCTGATCATCAACGGCAAGGTGGTCGAAGGCGCTGCGCCGTACGAGGAATTCGACAAAATCCTGAAAGCCGCGGCCAAGTAACAGGCCACCGCGTTTAGGGGGCGCGGGTTTTGATCCAATTCACCAAGCTGCGTCTGTCGGGGTTCAAATCCTTCGTCGATGCCACCGAGCTCCTGATCGAGCCGGGCATGACGGGGGTGGTTGGCCCCAACGGATGCGGCAAGTCGAATTTGATCGAGGCCCTGCGCTGGGTCATGGGCGAGACCTCGGCGCGGCAGATGCGCGGCGGCGAGATGGACGACGTCATCTTCGGCGGCACCTCCAACCGCCCGGCGCGCAACCTCTGCGAGGTCGGCGTAACGCTGGACAACTCGCGCCGCACCGCCCCGCCCCAATACGAAATCGACGAGCTTGAGATCTTCCGCCGCATCGAACGCGGCCAGGGTTCGGCCTATCGGGTCAACGGCAAGGATGTGCGCGCCCGCGACGTGCAATTGCTGTTCGCCGATGCCGCTACCGGCGCCCGTTCCTCTGGTTTGGTCAGCCAAGGCCGCGTCGGCGCGCTGATTAACGCCAAGCCGGCTGAACGCCGCAGCCTGCTGGAAGAAGCGGCGGGCATTTCCGGCCTGTATTCCCGCCGGCACGAGGCCGAACTGCGCCTTAAGAACGCCGAGGGTAATCTCGACCGCCTGGACGACGTGCTCGCCACTTTGGACGAGCAGCTGAAAAGTCTGCAGAAGCAGGCCCGCCAAGCGGTGCGCTACCGCACCGTCTCGGAACAGATCCGCGCCATCGAAGCGCAATTGCTATACCTGCAGTGGCTTGAGGCGTTGGCCACCATCGACGCCGCCCGCGCCGCCATGAAAGAGGCCGACCTGAAGGTGGAGGAGGCTACCGAGCTGGCCGCCGTGGTCGCCACCAAACAAGCCGAGGTGGCCGCCGGTCTGCCCGAGCTGCGGCGTCAGGATGCAGAGGTGCAGGGGGCCTTCCAAAGGCTGCTGGTGGAGCGCGAGCAGTTGGAGAGCGAGGAAGGCCGCCTCGCCGAAATGCGCCGCGATCTGGAATCGCGCCTGGGCCAAGCCGCCAGCGATTTGCAGAAGGAACACGCCCGCGCCGCCGATGCCGAAGGCGCCGTGACCCGCCTTGCCGACGAGCAAGAAGCCATCATGGAGGCCGCTCAAGGCGAGGGCGAAGCCCGCCTGGAAGCCGAAGCCGCTGTGGACACCGCCGCACTGGGCGTGGCCGAGGTGGAGAAGGATCTGTCGCGGGTCATGGAGGAAGTGGCCTCCGCCGATGCCGAACGTGCCAGTGCCCTGCGCCGTTTCGCCGAAGCGGAAACCCGGCGCGACCGCCTGAGAGAACGTGTGGTCCAGGTCGAGGCTCAGAAGGCCCAGGCCGAACAGGAAGGCGTCGACCGCGCCGAATTGACCGGCGCCGAGATGGAGCTGGAATCGGCGCTGGAATATCTTGAGGAAAGCCGGGCCGAGGCCGAAGAGTGGGACAAGAAGCGGGTGCAGGCGCTGGCTGCCCGTGAATCCGCCCGCGATGCCTTCCAGGCTGCGTCCACCGCCCGCTCGCGCTTTAAGGCCGAATTCGACGCATTAACCAATGTGCTGGCCCAGGCCAAGGCCGGTGACCACCCGCCCGTGCTGGACACCATCAGCGCCGCCGGTGGCTATGAACCGGCCTTGGCCGCCGCTTTGGGCGACGACCTCATGGCCTCGCTGGATTTGGCGGCGCCCTTGCACTGGCAGCCCATGCCGGCGCTGGACCATCCGCCCGCTTTGCCCGCAGGGGCCGAGCCCTTGGCCCGCTTCGTTACCGCTCCTGCCGCCCTGGCCCGCCGCCTGTCGCAAGTGGGTCTGGTCACCGATGCTGCCCAGGCTGAACGCCTGCGGGCCGAATTGGCGCCGGGCCAGCGTCTGGTCACCAAGGATGGCGATCAATTGCGCTGGGATGGCTATACCGCCCGTGCCGGCGCGCCGTCTCCCATGGCCCTGCGGCTGGCTCAGCGCAATCGCCTGCGGGAGTTGGAAGCCCGGTTGGAAGACGCCGAATTGGGCGTCGAAGAAGCCGAGGGCCGGGTCGAGACCGCCACCCAGGCCGTCGAAGAATCCACCGAGAACGAACGCGCCGCCAAGGATGCGGTCAAGCGGGCCGAGGCCGAGACCGCCAAGGCGCGCGACATTCATGGCAAGCTGGCCCAACGCTTCGCCGCCTTTGAATCTCGTTTGGCCGGTTTGCAGGAACAGGCCGAGGCCGCCCATGCCGACATGGAAGACGCCGAGGGCGATCTGATGGAGGCGCGGGAAATCGTTGCCGCTTTCCCGCAATCGCCCGATCAGGGCAAGGACAAGGTCAACGGCCTGCGCGCTGATCTGGCCGAGCGCCGCTCTGCCTTGGTGGAGGCGCGCTCTGCCCTGGACCGCATTGTGCGCGAGGCGGGCGAGCGCAAGCGCCGTTTGGACAGCATCGCCGGTGACATTGATTCCTGGCGCCGCCGGGCCGAGGGTGCGCGCACCCATGTGGAAGAACTGGAAGAACGCCGCGAGGCAGTGATGGCCGAGTTGGAGCGCCTTGCCATGGCGCCCGATACCTTCGCCCGCCGCCGCGCCGAATTGCTGGACCGCATCGCCGCCGCCGAGGGCGACCGCAAACGCTCCGCCGATGGTCTTGCCGCCGCCGAAGCCGCCTTGGCCGAAGCCGACCGCACCATGCGCGCCGTGGAAGCCGCCCTGGCCAATTCCCGCGAGGACCGCATCCGGCGTGAAGCCGCGCAGTCCGCTGCCGACCAGCAATGCCGCACCGTCGCCGCCCGCATTGCCGAACGCCTGGACATGACGCCCGAGCAATTGCGCGACATCGCCGGTCTGGTGGAGGCCGAGCGCCCCGACATGGACGACATGCAGCGCAAGCTGGACCGCCTGAGCCGCGAGCGCGACGCCATGGGGCCGGTGAATTTGCGGGCCGAACAGGAAGTCATCGAATTGGAAGAGCGCATGGCGACCATGCGGTCGGAGAAAGACGATCTGGTTCAGGCCATTGCCAAACTACGGTCCGCCATCTCCGAGCTGAACCGCGAGGGGCGCGAGCGCCTGGTCGCCTCGTTCCATCAGGTGGACCAGCATTTCCGCGATCTGTTCGTGCATCTGTTCGGCGGCGGGCGTGCCCATCTGGCCCTGACCGAATCCGCCGACCCGTTGGAAGCCGGGCTGGAAATCATGGCCTCGCCGCCGGGCAAGCGCCTTCAGCAATTGTCGCTGCTGTCGGGTGGCGAGCAGGCGCTGACCGCGCTGGCGCTGATCTTCGCCGTCTTCCTTATTAATCCCGCGCCCATCTGCGTGCTGGACGAAGTGGACGCGCCGCTGGATGACGCCAATGTGGATCGTTTCTGCTCTCTGGTGGAAAGAATCGCCAATACCACGGGGACGCGCTTCCTTATCGTCACCCATCACCGTATGACCATGGCCCGTATGCATAGGCTATATGGCGTGACCATGGCCGAGCGCGGCGTATCCCAATTGGTGTCGGTGGACCTTTCCCAGGCCGAGGCCATCAAGGAAAATTTGGTGTTGGCATGACCTACCCGGATGCAGCTACCCCTTTGGGGAGGAACGATTATTCCGCATCGCGGCATAGTCTTGCCCATGGTGCTCGCGGGGGCTTGGAATTTCCCATGTACCTCAAGCACTTGCATATGGCGGTTTCCGTTCTTGACACCGCTCGGCGCTCCTTTTATGGTGCCCGCGCTTTTGGCACCGTTGTGATCGCGGTGGGGACTTTCAAGGGGCTCATCATTCATGGCTGAGCAGGAAGACCCCCAGTCGTTCGACGACATCGAAGCCCGTATCCGCGCAGCGCGCGAGCGGGAGGCCACGCAGCCGGGTCAACGGCCCGGACGGGCGCCGCCGCAAGGTTTGGCGCTTGGCATGCGATTGGCAGTCGAGTTCGTTGCGGGTGTGGCTATCGGAGTCGGATTGGGGTATGTCCTCGATCGGTTTCTTGGTACCGCACCCTGGATGATGGTGCTGTTCCTGCTCCTGGGTGGGGCGGCGGGCGTGTTCAACGCCTACCGCGCGGCCAAGGGGTTGGATGCGACAGTGGGTCTGGCGGCCGCGCAGCGGCGTCAGGCAGAGCGGCAGAAGGATAGGTAGGAGACTCTCGTGGCGAATCCGATCGAGCAGTTCAAGATCAAGCCCATCATCCCGCTCGAGATCGGC
>JACMLB010000051.1 GCA_014379805.1 Rhodospirillales bacterium
ATGATGCCGCCGGCCACGAGCACCGCCAGCAGCGACAGGGCCGCCGCAGTCAACGGCGAGGATGCATACGTCTTAGCCAAGTGCAGGCACAACGCCGAGTTATCGAATTGGGCTCCCGTCGCCAAGTTGCACACCAATCCGACGCGGCCTTGCTCTTTTGATCGGGTGCGCACCAGAACCACCGTGAGGGGATGCCCTTCCAGCGCCTGGACGTTCATGTTCGTCATCTGCAGGCAATAGGGCGACCCATCGGGCAGATCGAGCCAGATTTCCTGGTTCAGATCGATAGTGGAGCGAATTTGGACAGGCGCCAGGTTTCCACCTCGGCGGCCGACGTGGCCGCCCCCGCCGCCACCCCAGACACGCGTTTCCGACCATTTCTTCTCGGCGGCAACACGCCCAAGGAGGACATCGAAGTGGAAGGAGGCCCCGCCAATGGCCTTCGTCCGTAGATGCTCGGGAATACCCACGTCTCGTCCTCCCTGCACGCCGGTCATTCTGCCCAAAGCGGGCGGCTGTTTGGCGCAACTTCGGATATATCCGATGGTCAAGAGCGAGGCAACCGACGTGTCTTGCTCCCATGGACATTCGCGAGCAATTCGGTCGCACTCTCAGGGAGTTACGGACTGCGCAGGGCCTCACGCAGGAGGAACGGGCGTTCCGTGCCGGCATGAATGTCACCTATCTCAGCGACATTGAACGTGGCCGCTGGAACCCGTCGCTGGCCATGATCGTGGATCTGGGGCGCGGTCTGGGTGTCCACCCCTCCGATCTGCTCAAGGATATCGTTGTCGACCCAGATGCGCCTCCAAGCGGGCGCAAGAGGCCGAAGGACTGATCCCTAGCTGGCGCGTTTCAGTTCACGTTCAACGGCGTTACCCGGGAAGATGGATACGGTGGAGACATCAGCAGTTCGAAAGAACGTCTGCCTTCCACCGTCTACTGTCGGTCCGGTGACGGGGTGCACGCCCTCTTCCTGCAGCAGGCGGGTGAGGTGCCGAGGTGAGGTCTTCAGTCGTAGCGCCAGCGTTACGGCAGATACGAACGCCCCCTCGAAATCGTTCAAGGCCTTGGTCGGGACCAGCGTGATGGGCCTGCCGTTCTCCTGCACTATTATGGTCTCCCACAGACCGGCCCGCACCAGTTGGTACGCCACCTGTTCCTTGAGCTTCAGGCGGAGAGCGGCTTGGGGAATGGTCAGGCCGTCTTGTCGGCGTACCCGCCGCAGATCCACGAAGGCTTTCACCGCCGTGCTGTCGAACAGCAGCCTGTGCAGTCCGCGCTCCTCCGCAAGTACGCCGGCGACTGCCATCCGCCCCTCAATCACCTCGGCCAGCAAGGCGGCCAACCCGAGACCCTGGGAGGACAGCACGCGCAGGACTGCCGACAGCGGCATGTGGCCCTGGAGCGAGCCGTGATGCGGAGCTTTTCCCTCCAGTCGCTGAAGCAGGTCGGCAATCTCGGTCCGCCTGAAACGTGCACGAGGCCGTCCGATGGAATGCAGCATCACCGGCTTGAGGAGCCCGGTGCGGGCAAATGCGGCGGCAGGGGCTTTCGAGATGCCTAGCATGGAGGCCAGCGTCTCCATGTCGACCAACCCCTCTTCCTCGGCCCGGAAATTGGCGACCGAATCCCTGGCGATGAGGGTGAAGCGCCGCTTGCCCGCCGGCAGCACGACAGCCTTCAGCTTGTCGGAGGCGACCAACTGGTCCACCGTCTCGGGTCGCGCGCCCAAAATTCGCGCTACGGCCCCACGGGTGGTGAACAGGCGGGATTGCCGCGACCCGTCGGCGAGTCTGGTGTTCTTGCTGCCGAGCACGCCGCCGTCCCACTGGCTGGTGACGTAGTCCTCGAATGCCTGGCGTAGAAAATCAAAGTGCGCCGCCCTGAAATCCTTATAAATGGCTCGGTACAGGCCGCGGAAATCGTGCTCAAGGCCCATGCCTGCACCCTCAGCCCGCCATTTGCGGGCCTGCGTCAGCATATGATGGAAGGCCGATGGCCAGCCCTTGAATGTCTTCGCCGCCTTCTGGACCAGGTCCGCCATCTCAGTCGCATTCAACCGGGCGCAGGGCCAGTGGCCGGCAATGCTGTTCAGGTTCTTGGCAGTGGCGCCTACCAACAGGATGACCTTGGTCAGCGCCGCCAGGGGCAGTTCGGCGATCTCCGCTGGGACGCCCTGGGGCGCTTTGCCCTTACCGAGGCCGGCTTGGCGATGCAGCAGGACCATCAGGTCCACGGCGTCCGGATCGGCTGTCGGTGCTTCCGCGTCCCGCAGGTCGTGGCCGCAATGGTGGCACAAGCACACGGCCGAACGGTTCCAACTCAACGCGCTGCCGCATTCCGGGCAGGCATCCAGCAGTATGCATCGGTGCTCCGAACATACGGCACTCAGCGCCAGATCCCAGGATTGGCGGATGTGGGGCGATGCCTTCAGGCAGTCCGGGCAGATCCGCGGCCGGCCGAGATTCAGCGCGCGGACGTGGATGGCTTCGCCGCTGAACAGATGCATCTGGCGATCACCGGCCCAGTCGGCTGGCCAATAGCAACGCCGCTCCAACTCCGCCACGTCGATGCCCAGCAACTCAGCCATGGGCCGCATGTCCTGCCGGACGATGGCGAACTTGCGCCGCAGGCTGGCCAGCTCGGAGATCCATTTAGGCGTGGCGAAGCCGTTCAATTCGGCGACGCGGAGAAGGTAGCCGGACAGGTTTTCGTCCTGAAACGGCTGCGGCCGGTGCAGCAGGGTGGGGATCATCGGTTCAACTCGTCAGGGTCACGGGGTCGGTGCGGCCGGTGCCGCGCAGGCGCGGGCCGACAGCCCTGGGAGGCATGGTCGCCACTCGCTCGAACGCAAGCTGGCCGGACCATGAGGTGGTGAAGGGGTTCGGTGCACCTTCTCCGCCGGGCAGGATGCCATCGGCATAGGAGCGGGCCAGGAAATCCAACGACAGGCAGGGAGCATTGGCCTCGATGGCCACGTGGGCCGCCTTGCGGACCACCTTCATCACCGAAGCGATCAACCCTTGCGAGGCGGCGAACAGGCGCGGCGCCATGTCGTCGCCCGCTAGGCCGGACCGCTCGGGAAAGGGTAGCAACTGATCGAGATGGCCGAGAAAGCGGCGGAAGCTGTCATGACCGCCAGCATCCCAGCGGAATGGTTCCAGCGCTTCATGGGTGCCGAAGCGGCGGTGGAGCTGCTCGTTGCTGTCGAGCACGGCGCGGGAATAATGCAGTCCGGTCAGCACCACTGGGATGCGGGCGGTATCGATCAGCACCTTGAGCCAATCGGCAACCGAGCGCAGCACCTTGTCGCTGTCGCGGTCGATGAAGTGCTGGAACTCATCGAGGATGATGAGCTCGACCGCGCAGGACTTCAGCAGGCGGAACAGCCGCCAGGTCTTCTGGTGCAGGGTGCCCTTTTCGGCGGCCGGATCCCCCAAGGCTCCCAGGAGCTCGGTGGCCATGGTCTTCATGGTGGCCGGGACGGGGATGGTGGCAGTCAGCACCGGCACGATGGTGCGGTCGGCGGTAACGGTGCGGGGGTGGCGGGCCCGGTAGTCGGCGATCAGCGTGGACTTGCCGACGCCCGAGGGGCCCAGCACCAGCAGGCAATAGGGCTCCTGGGCCTCCTTCGACCACATGCGGAATTTTTCCATGCGGTCCTCCACCTCGCGGATGCGCGGGTGGCGGATGAAGATGGCCTCGACGCGCCGGTGCCGTTCATCTTTGGTCAGTGATTCCTCTGAACCCAGTTCAGCCGTTGACGCTGCCTCTGCCATGGTCATCTCCTTTTCGGCAGGTCGTAGCCGCCGGTCCAGTCATCGTCATCCGGCACAGGCGGCAACGGGCGCGGCTGCGGAGCGACGGTGGGAGGTGGCGGGGTGATCTCAATCACAGGGGGCTGGGCGTCCATAGGCCCCTGGCGGTCACGGCTGTCGATGCCGAAGAAACGGGCCACTTTCTGGCGGATACGGGTCTTCCCGGTACCCCGCCAAATCTCGTTGGCCTTTTCCGTCAGCCATTCGCGGGCTCGGGCCAGGTCCACGATGTCGAGGCGGCCCTTGCGGCGTCGGCGGGCCTCGGCGCGAATGACCCGGTGCTGCCACAAAGTCAGGCCGCGGGTGTAATCGGGGCTGACGGCGGGCACCTTGAAGAATGCGCCGCGCTCGGGATCGAGCACCAGGATGCGCGACAGGTCGTCCGGGTCGAACTTGACCGTGGTTCGGAGTTTGCCGGCGTGGCGGCGGCGCAGGTCGCCTAATTCTTCGCTGTTGTAGACGATGGAGGCGATCTCGATGCCGTAATGGTGTACCGGCTTTTGATGGGTGCGCCACAGCACGATGTCGAGGTCGGCCGCTTTGGCGGGCAAGCGTACGGGGTATTCGCGCACGCCGGCGGCCCAGCGGTCGGCCGGGATGTCGGCGATGCCGCGGTGCTCGCTACGCGAATAGACCTCGATAACCCAGTGGTGCAGGAACTCCACCAGCAGCGAGAACGGAATGACGCCGTTCTTGCGCGGGTCGTAATCGGCGCGGTCGAAGATGTTGGAGAAGGTGGTGCCCGGCTGGCTGTGGATGAGGCCCTGGTTCAGTTGGCCGAAGAACCGCTCGACGGTCCCCTTCATCCATGGCGATTTGCGGGGTGTGTGCTGGATTTGGACACCTAGCTGATGGCAGGCGAGCTCGAAATCTTTCGAGTGAAACTCGCGGCCATTGTCCACCACCACCGTCTCGGGCACGCCGTAGCAGGCCCAGTCGTTCTTGATCTCGGGATAGCGCTCGCGCACGTACGTCTTGGGCAGTACGGAGTGATGCAGGCAACGCATCACGGTGTCGAAGCTGGGATCATCGAAGCCGAGGTGGAAGCCGACCGGCATGCGGGAGTGGACGTCGACCGCCAGCGTCAGCCAGGGCCGGCCAATGGCTTGGCCAAGTTCGTCATCCACCACGATGAGGTCCAGCTTGGTGTGGTCGATCTCCACCCGCTCCAGCGGCCGGGTGGGCTTGGGCGCCTGACCCGCGACCCGGTATTTCAAATCGGCAATGCGCTTTCCGAACCGGCGCATGGTGACCTCGTAATCGTCTAGTCGAGTGATGGCGCGATAAATGGTCCGGAGGCTCGGGGCACGCAGGCGGACTGCTGGATCGGCGACTTGGTTCATGTCGTCGATCATCCGCACCACGTAATCGTGGGCGGAGCGGGCCGGCGCTCTCTCCCGTTTGAGGAAGCGCTGATCGAGCCCCTCGTCGATTAAGCGGATGACATCGCTGTCCAGGCGTCTGGTGCGGTTACCGCGACGATGGATGGCTGGGACCAGTGCGCGGATGTCGCCGGAGGCTTTGCGCAGTCTGGTGACCCAGCGGTATAGCGTGGTCCAATGAGGCGGCCGCTCGTCGCCCATCAGTTCGGCCACGTGGCGGATGAGCCCCGACAGCGAACGGTCGGTCAGGGTAAGGACGCCTTCCTCCTCGATCGCCCGCACATAGGCTTGCCGACGGTCCAGTTCACGCCGGGACGGTTCCGGCAGGGCGGCAATCTCGCGGTCGAGATTGTCCTCGATGATCTTGGCTTCGCGGCCCTTACCCAGGTCCACGACGATCTTGGCCTTATCGGCGCAAATCAGTTCAGCCAGCTCACGGTGCGTTACAACGCGTAGCTCGCCGTCGCGGACCCGTTCCAGATGGATGACCTCGCCGTTGGTGCGCCCGCGCACCTCATGCATCGCGTCGTCGATCCAGATGCGCTGATTGCGGGCTAGGGCCAGCGAGGGCATGGCTCAACGCCCTCCGGGCAGGCGGACAAGGGTGTCGCGGCCGAGCGGGCGGGCGGCGAGATCGGCCTCCAGCCAATGGGTGGCCAGCAGCGCCAGCACCTCGGCCATGCCGGCACGGGCATCGGCCAGGCAATCGGCTAAGGCGCCTATTGAGAGCGTCTGGCTTCCAAGCAGTTGGCGAACCATGTCCACGACGTCGGGCGTGACGGGGTGCCGCTGGTAACGCAACGCCAGCATGACGTTGTTGAGGTAGGGCTGCACCCGGATCTCGTTCTCTGTCACCACTCGGTACCGCATGCCGCGGCCGGCATAATGTTCGGCGGCGCAGGCCATCAACGCAGCCACCTCGGGCGTCGCTACTTTGTCTGCCGGCTTGACCTCGTACACCACCATGATGGCTGCGGTACGGACCAGGAAGTCGGGGGTGTAGCGGCGGGGCGTGCCGTCCACCTGCAACGTGACGGTTTCCGGCTGCTCACGGTAGGACAGGACCATGGGGTCAAGCTCCAGCAGGTAGACGAAGTCGCGCTCGAGCTGGGATTCCCAATGGATGGTCCGCGCAGCCTTGAGGCTGGGGAACCGGCCGACCGTACGGGTCGGACTGCGGGTGATCACCCGCCGGGCTCTGGTTCCCTGGTCCATGCACAGCAGCATCGCGCACCCCTAAAGTTACATCATGATGTAAACTTTATGCCAAAAATGTGTATTGTCAACAGCCATGTGCAGAGTTTACATTTCCAGGCATCGGAGATAGCTGAGACGACAAGATGACAGAAGAGGAAGCCCTGGCTGCTCTGGCCGACGCCCGCGCCGACAAGAAAGGCTGGCTGCGGATCGCCGAGCTGCTCGAGGCCGTGCGCGCCAGCGACATCGGCGGCAAGCAGGGCAAGCTCTCGGTCGCCTTCATCGATGCGGCCGCCAAGGCCTCCCGCTACGCGCCGGCTATCCTCCGCCGCATGTCGACGGCTCGCGCGTTCCTGTTCGATTTCGACCGCCAGCACCCCGGCTTGCGCCTGCTGGACCGCTTGGACGGCAGCACCGCGCAATTCTCCAAGGTCGAAATATTGGCCCGCCTATACAAGATCGCGCCCGAAAGGGCGCTCGAAATAGCCGGCCAGATCGCGGAGGGGGCACTCCGGACTAAAGATGTGGAGCAGATCTATCGCGAAGCCATGGGCCTGCCGCAACCGGTCTACCTGAATGCCGACCCGTTCGGCGGTGTGCCAGCGTTCCCGCAACTTAAAGCCCCCGTGAGCAAACTCCGGCGGCTCTTCCCCACTCCCTTCCACCAGGCGTGCTGGGAAGCGCTGAAAAGGGACGTGGACAAGCTATCGGGCGAAGGTGACGTCCGGCTATCCTGCGACTTCAGGTTCACGTACTTCAACCCGTTCGCCATTGCCGTGGGCGTGAAGGAGTTTGGGATCGGGTTTGTAGACGGGTTCTATCCTGCGCTGCTGTCGGCCGAGCCCAGTCGGGCCGAACTGAATCGGGTGCTGAGGGACGTGGCGTTTCAGTCGCCGTTTTTTCGGCGATTCTGGGTGCTGACACCAGGTGCCGGCGGGGCGGCAGCAATTATGAGTGACGAGCTTACCGCGAGTGGCTTGGTGGAAATCGGTTGCGCCGAGCTTAGGGATGGTAGTGCGGTCACCAAGCGAAACGTAACGGCAATGACTGCCATCCGGCAGCAAGCAAAACTGGCTGAGGAAGTGCTTGAGGTGGGTGTGCCACGGGGGTGACGACCCAAGGCGGGTAAATCTAGGATATTGCCGCCCAGCACAAGGCCAAATAGTGCGTGCTGCGGAAACACGCCAATTGAGCGCACTCATTATGGCTGTCTATGCTGGGCCCTGCATCACCGGATGGAGCAGACGGCTTGGCGGTTAGCAAGACTGCTTCTCGCATAGTCAACGCAATGTGGGCTGGGTGTAATCCCGGCCCACATTGCCTCACGGCCCATTTGGGCAGTATCACGCTTTAATCGGAACAATCACGAGCACAGGTCACTCCTTAAGTGACGGTTCCATTTCATCTGTGGGGCGGGGAGACAAAGTGCCCTGTGGCAAGTTGCAAAATGTCTCTATCAGACTTGGATTAAACGCCATTTCCGCACACAGATCTTCTGGATGCTTTTTTCCGCTTTCTAGAACTAATTCAATCGCACGGCGAAGGAGTTTTGGATTTTCAATCTTCATTTCCTTAGGGTCATCTAAGGGCTCTTTCTTTCTCCATTTTCGAAATGAAATTTGCTTATAAAGATTAGTGAACTGTGCATCATCAATTAGCTCAAGGTCTCTACAACGGTATACCAGTGCCTGAATGGATACGCCCCAGCGCCTCTTTAGATTTACGAATGCGTCTAACCTCGCCGTAAAAACTTCATTTGGGAATGAACTGCGAGGTAGCAAAAAGGCGCTGGCGAACCGATCGGCCTCAGATTCAATTACTTTCAATAATTTCGGGTCCAGTAATTCTTGCGGCTCTATCCAGCGATGGAGAATTAAATGCCCTAGCTCGTGGGCAAGATCAAACCGAACTCGAGCGCCTGATTCACGTTCCGATGCCATGAAAATAAACGGCCGGTTACCATTCCAGAATGAGAATGCATCAATTCTCTCTTCGGTGATTTGATAGTGGCATATCGCCACCCCTTTGCTCTCAAGGAGGGCTGCAACATTAGAAATCGGCCCAGGCCCTAAGCCACAGTGGCGTCGGAAGGCGTCTGCGATTTCCTCAATTTCCTCCAGCGAATAGCGCCCACTTGTATCTGAAGCGGAAGCGCGCATCAAATTTACAGGAGGATAATTTACGTAATCATCTAAGTAGCTTGCGATCTGGACAAACCATTCTCCAAGAACTGTACACGCATCGTTGCGACGCACGGTCTCAGGGCCTGATTTTCGAAAGAACCTCGGTCCAAAATCCCCAAATGTCTTTAAGTCTTCTTTTGTAAAAAAAGATGTTGGCTGGTCTAGGGCCTCGGTCAACTTCAAGAATGTACTTGGCTCTGGCGTCTTGTCGCCAGCCTCATAAGACGAAATTGCTTGTCGGCTTACGCCAACCTTCGAGCCAAGCTCCTCCTGCGTCATCCGTTTTGCCCTTCGGGCATCACGAAAACGAGAAGGAATCAATTGCCGCCCGGCTTGATTTGCGCGGGCGGCTGTATTGCCTGGAAAAGAAACGATATTGTTATTTTCCATTGTCCTTACGCCACTTATCAATCTCTTCCTTGAGCGTCATAACCGCTTCAATGTCGGTGTCCTCAGGCGGAGGCTCCGGGGACCGCACTTCGTGCGGCATCATTAGCAGATTCTTCGTCCGGTAACGATACCCTTGACTGTGGTGTTCGTTAGGAATCCCTAGATGAGCAAAATTTAAGTTTTGATGCCCATGGATGAGAAGAACGTGGGGTAATCCAACGGTGTCGTAATCAACTTTTGGGTTGGGGAGCCCGGTTAACCACCCCTGATTGCTGAGGCGTCGATTGGCTCGGAACACGACGTCCCGGGGTTGCTTGCTCGGGTCTGCAACTTGGCTGATGGTTACAACCGAATGAGAAGGCATGATCTCAAGAAACCGCCCAGTGGGCTTCGCAAAAGGTCTCCATCGGCACTCGTAGGACCACTGGCCGCTCTTGCAGAGTCTTTCGAAAGCCATGTCAACAGCCCACTGGATGATGCGCCCCCTATTGTCTTGCGCACTTGGAACCTGAAGGATCGGCTCGCCCTCAATTAAGAGGCTCGCAGCTGCGTAAGAATTTTTAAGCGTTGAGGGAATCAATGAGCGTTTGGTTAAGGGCACCTGGTCTAACAAGAAGGCTTCGGCGTGGTCCATGGGGAGGCAGTCCAGTTGCGGCATGGTGTACGCAACTGAATACGAAAAATGTCGCTTTTTGTCAACCGCCGTGTATCCGATGTCCGTATGGACCAAGCGGGCTCTTGCCAAAGAGGCGAGAGGTTCACAGTGGCCCTTTTGGGCGAGCCAACCATTCGGGCGTGAGCCAACTGGGGGATACCCCCAAGTAGTAGCCGAGAAATGTGTGCGGATCGACTGCGCCGAAGCTATCGGGTGTTAACCCTGCCGGAAGGGCGCTGCTCATCAAAGGACCCGCTCTTTCCAGGAAAGGCTGCGAACAAGCTGCAGGTCGTAACGCATAAAGGCCGCCCTTTGCGGGGCGACCTTTGCATTTTATTCGTCCAGATTTTGCACGTTACGCGTCACATTTGCGCTTTATGCATCACCCGACAACAACCGCATCACACGTCCAGATTGGACACCTTCAGTGCATTCGTCTGAATGAAATCGCGGCGCGGTTCGACCACGTCGCCCATCAATGTCGAGAACACTTCCTCGGCGTCGTCGGCATGGGCGACCCTGACCTGCAGCAGCGAGCGGGCTTCGGGGTCCAGGGTGGTTTCCCACAGCTGCTCGGGGTTCATTTCGCCCAAGCCTTTATAGCGCTGGATGCCGATGCCCTTCTTGCCCTGGTCCATGATCGCCGTCACCAAGGCCACCGGGCCGCTGATGGTGGTGTTCTTGTCCTTGGCGGTCAGGATTGCTGCGTCCTGGTAGGTTTCACGCAGCATGGGCGCCATGTCGAACAGGCGGCGGGCTTCGGCCGAGCGGATGATGGCCGAATCCAGCAGATGGTTCTCGGTCACGCCGCGCAGGGTGCGGCTGAACAGCCAACCGGTGCCTTCCAGCCATTCACCGGCCCAGCCGCGCTCCAGCGCGCTTTCCAACGCGTTCAGGCGGGCGGCGACGGTGGCGACCATGGCGTTGCCTTCCGCCGCGTCGGTCAGTAGGGCCGGGTTGAAGGCCCCGGCGATGGCGGTCTGTTCAACGATGCGCATGGGTACGCGACGCGACAGCGGCAGCAGCAGATTGCGCACGTGGCGGGCTTGCTCGGTCAGGCCGCGCAGTTCGACGCCGGCCACCTGGACTCCGGTGCCCAGCTTCATCACCGCATCGGCCAAGCCGCCGTCGATGAGGTATTCTTCCATGGCCCGCTCGTCCTTGAGGTAGACCTCGGACTGCCCGCGCTTGGCGCGGTAAAGCGGCGGCTGGGCGATATACAGATAGCCCTTTTCGATAATCTCGGGCATCTGGCGGAAGAAGAAGGTCAGCAGCAGGGTGCGGATGTGCGAGCCGTCCACGTCAGCATCGGTCATGATGATGATCTTGTGGTAGCGGGTCTTGGCGATGTTGAAGTCTTCGCGGCCAATGCCGGTGCCCAGCGCCGCGATCAGCGTGCCGATTTCGGCGGAAGACAGCATCTTGTCGAAGCGGGCGCGCTCCACG
>JACMLB010000423.1 GCA_014379805.1 Rhodospirillales bacterium
CACCCGGCAGCTGGTGATACGGTCGAAGAACTGCTCCAGTTTAGCCACCTTCTCGCGAACGCGCTCTTCCGCGGCGTCCGAATGATCGATCCCGTGAAAGGTGATCTGGAGAGGAATCTGCATGAACGTCTCCTGCTTCTCAAAGGCCGCGCGGCTCTAGGGCTGCGGCGGAAAATTTCCCCATAGGGGCCCGACCCAACTTTCGGGGCCGCTATACATACCGATTTGACTGCACGAGGGCAACGCCGATGCGCAAGAAACCCATTCTTCTGGATTAGTTCGGTACTTGCAACCCATCGGTTGCTACCTCATATCAGGGCGCCTGCGCGTTTAGCGCATGACCGGTTGGATAATTATAACAGAAACGGGATCAGATTATGGCCGAAGAGAAGCGGGAGTTTCAGGCGGAAGTCGCCAAACTGTTGAATATCGTGGTCCACTCGCTCTACTCCAATAAAGAAATCTTCCTGCGGGAATTGATTTCCAACGCGTCCGACGCCTGCGACAAGCTGCGCTATGCCGCCCTGACCGACGCCCAGTTGATGGCCGGCGACACGGAATTCCGCATCCGCCTGATCCCGGACGCGAGCGCCAACACCCTGACCATCGCCGATAACGGCATCGGCATGACCAAGGACGAGCTGGTCGCCAATCTGGGCACCATCGCCAAATCCGGCACGGCTGAATTCATGAGCCACATGACCGGCGACGCCAAGAAGGACATGGCGCTGATCGGCCAGTTCGGCGTCGGCTTCTATTCCGCCTTCATGGTGGCGGAAAAGGTCACCGTGCTGACCCGCAAGGCGGGCGACGCCCAGGGCTGGCGCTGGGAAAGCGACGGCAAGGGCGCCTTCACCATCGCGGAATGCGCGGAAGCCACCCGCGGCGCCACCATCACCCTGCATCTGCGCGAGGCGGAAAAGGAATTCCTGGAGCCCCAGCGCCTGACCCAGCTGGTCAAGCACTACTCGGACCACATCGCCATCCCGGTGACCCTGAAGGACGGCGACAAGGAAGAGCCGGTGAACTCGGCCTCGGCCCTGTGGACCCGGTCCAAATCCGAGATCACGCCTGAGCAATATACCGAGTTCTATCACCACGTGGCCCACGCCTTCGACGACCCGTGGCTGACCATCCATTACAAGGCCGAAGGCGCCATCGAATATACCGGCCTGCTGTATATTCCCGCCTCCAAGCCGTTCGACATCTTCCATCCCGACCGCAAGCACCACGTCAAACTGTACGTGAAGCGCGTCTTCATCACCGACGAGGCCGAGGAACTGCTGCCGCCCTATCTGCGCTTCCTGCGTGGCGTAGTGGACAGCCAGGATCTGCCGCTGAACGTCAGCCGCGAGATGCTGCAGCACAACCCGGTGCTGGCCAAGATGAAGACCGGTCTGGTCAAGCGCGTGCTGTCCGAGCTGAAGAAGAAGGCCGAAGACGACGCCGACGCCTACGCCACCTTCTGGGAAACCTTCGGCGCCGTGCTGAAGGAAGGCATCTACGAGGATTACGACCGCAAGGCCGACATCCTGCCCCTGTGCCGCTTCAAGACCACCACCAGCAACGGCTGGACCACCCTTGACGAGGTCGCGGGCCGCATGAAGGAGGGCCAGGAGGCCATCTATTACGCCACCGGCGACGACATTACCGCCCTGAAGAAAAGCCCCCAATTGGAAGGCTTCCTTGCCAAGGGCATTGAGGTGCTGCTGCTGACCGACCCCATCGACGAGTTCTGGGTTCCCGCCGTGGGCGACATCCAGGGCAAGAAGCTGGTGGCGGTGACCGAAGGCTCGGTGGACTTCTCCAAGGTCAAGGGCGAGGACAAGCCCGATGAGGACAAGCCCGAAGCCGCCCCCACCGAAGCCCTGGACACCCTGATCGCCGCGCTGAAGCTGTCCTTGGGCGAGCGGGTCAAGGACGTGCGCGCGTCGGACCGCCTGACCAGCTCGGCGGTGTGTCTGGTGGCCGATTCCGGCCAGATGAGCCTGCATCTGGAGAAGCTGCTGAAAGCTCACAAGCAGCTGGACCACAACAGCCCCCGCGTGCTGGAGGTCAACCCGCGCCACGCCCTGATCAAGGGCCTGGCCGACAAGGTCAAATCCTCGGGCCGCGAGGCCATTGAAGACATGGCCCTGCTGCTGCTGGATCAGGCCCGCATCGTCGAAGGCGAACCCCCGGCCGACCCGGTGGACTTCGCCCGCCGCTTGGCGAGTGTGATGGAGAAGGGTTTGGTGGGCTAAGGCGAACATCCTCCCCCAGCCGACGCTGGGGGAGGACTTTTCCCGCTTAGCTGTGCTGCCAGTTGGCGGCGATGACCGTGTCCAGCGCCTGATGCTGTTCAGCGGTCAATTCGGTCTGACCCAAAGACGGCGGCGCGAAGGTCGCCATGGCCTGGACCAAGCCTTCCACCTGGGTATCGGCCAAGGTGTGACCATCGGCGGTCTGGAAGCTGGACACGTGGTTCATGTCCGACTTGTACCAAGCATCCACGGTCACGCTGTCAGCGGTGCCCACCACCGATACCTTCAAGCTGTCGCCCACCCGCTGGAACCACAGCTGGTCGGCAGCCACGTCGGTGCCGAACAGCACGCGGTCGCCATCGGCCCCCTGGCCCTTGTTGTCCACCACATCGGCGCCCGAACCGTTACCGGCCAGATAAGTGTCGGCCCGGCCGCCGCCCACCAGCATGTCCATGCCGGCGCCGCCGTCTAGCGTGTTCTCGGCATTATTGCCAGCGATGCGAGTGTATTCCGCCAACACGGCGGTTTCGATGGTTTTAGCGCCGCTTGTTTCACTGCTCCAGACGGCGATCAGCGAACCATCGGCCCGTTGAATGATCTCCACGTTCTGTTGATCGGCGTGATCGGGCGCGTGCACGGTAAACGGCTGGGTTACTGCATTTCCCTGTGCGTCGAAACGCTGGGCAAAAACGTCGCTCTGAAGGTCGTACGGCGAGGTTTGCACGCCAACCGTCCACGACAATAAGTAGCCGCCATCGTTGAGCGCCGTAACCGACGGGCTGCCTTGGGACCAGAACCCTGTGGAAAAGGCCTGCGGCGCGAAAAGAGCCGAGCCGTCGGCACCGTAAGCCTCAACGTGAATGATGTTGTCGATGCCCGCCCAAGTAGCGATAAACCCGTCACCAAAGGAGGCGATGTTGGGGGTCCACGATTCGGCGATGCTCTTCTCGGGGCCGACCTTCACACCGTCGGCGTCGAACATCTGGTACCGCTGTTCGTCGTAACCGTATTCCATAGTCCGATAATTGACCAAGAAGCCGCCGCCCTGCAGCGTCACCACATGCACATCGCCGTCGTAGCAAATCCCGTTCGACGTATCGACACGGAACTGGGGTCCGACTGTTCCATCGGCACCGATCTTATTCCCAAGAATGTATGGCGTTCCGTATTGAGTCTGTTCGTTATAGCTGTAGATCAGAACAAGACTGCCGTCCTGCAAGGCAGTCACTGCGGGGTCAATGACACCGCTTCCCGAAACCGGGATTAGCAGGGCACCAGCCGTCGCGCCATCGGCCTGGAAGCGTTGGACGAAGGCTGAGTACGCCCCCCCGTTTGCGGCATAACCCGCCCAGACGGCGGCGAAACCGCCATCCGGCAAGGCCGTCATCTTCACCAAACCCGGATAGTCCGTGACATTGGCCGACGGGTGGATTTCGGCGACGGCCTCGCCGGTCTGGCTGAACACACGGACGATCGCCGAATCGCCGTCCCGCCACGCGACAACATGACCGCCACCTGTCAGCGCGACAGCATCCGGGCTATCCCAGCCCGGATTTGCATACGACACGGCAACGGTCTGTTCGGTCCCCGCCATCACAGTGCTCACGGTCAGCGTGGGCAGGGCGGGCACGTCCACGGTCACCGTATGGGTGCTTGAAGCACCTTGGGAGTCGGTGGTGACGTATTGGAATGTTGCCAGACCCGAAAAGCCCGCATCGGGCGTGAAGACGATGTTGCCGGCCTGGTCGTAGGCTACGGTCCCATGGAAAGCACCGCCGACACTGGTGATGGAGAAGGCGTCGCCCTCGGCATCGGTATCGTTGGCCAACAACTGTGCCTGGGTGATGATTACCGGCTGCGGGCTCAAAGCCTGCGCAACGAAGACGTCAGCGCCGCTGGTCGGGGCCTGATTGACCGGGCCGAAGTCCAGCGTAACCCGAGCCGTGCCATAGTTCGTGCTCCCGTTCGAGAGCTGGTAGTCGAAGGTCACCGGCCCGGTGGCGCCCGGGTAGGGCAAATACTGGATGGTGCTTCCCACCAAGCTGCCCCAACCATTGCTGAAATTGCCGACCCACGAAACACTGAGCGGAGCGCCATTGGCATCGGTGTCGTTGGCGAGCAACAACTGGGTGTCGATCATCACCGACGTGTTGCCCGACACGGTGATGGTATCATCCACGGCGACCGGGGCAACGGCGGCTCCCACCTCGATGTTCAAGGTTGCGGAGGACATGGCGCCGAAGCTGTCACGGACGTAATACTGGATGCTGGTGGTGCCCGAGAAACTTGAGTAGGGCTGGAAGACGACGTTGCCGTCGATCACCTGAACATAGCCGTCCATGGACCAGAACCCGCCATCGACGCTGAGCGCATCGCCGTCAGGATCGCTGTCATTGGCGAGCAGACCGGCCACCGGAATGGTGATGGCGACGCCCTGCCGGGTCGAGAAGGTGTCGGCCACGGTTACGGGCGCATGATTGACCGGGGTCACCTGGACCAGCACCTCGGTGGAGTCCAGGCCGCCCTGACCGTCGCTTACGGAATAAGCAAAGCTGGCCTGTCCCTCGAACCCAGACGCCGGCGTGAACACCACCTGGCCGTCCACCAGCGCCACGGCGCCGCCCACGGCGTTGCCCACAGACTCGATGGAAAGCATGCCACCGTCCACATCGCTGTCATTGGCGAGCAAGCTGGCGGGAGCGATCACCAACGCGGTATCCTCCTGCGTTACATAGGCCTCGCCCACGGCCACCGGGCTGTCATTGACCGCACCTACCGCCACGTTGGCGATGGCCGTCGCGGTGCCGCCGAAGCCATCCGACACGGTGTAGCTGAAGCTGGCCGCGCCGTTGAAGTTGGCCGTCGGGGTGAACACCACGTTGCCGCCCACGATGGCGACAGTGCCACCCACCGCGCTACCCACCGACGCGATGGACAGGGTATCGCCGTCCAGATCGCTGTCATTGCCGAGCAGGCTGGCGGGAGCAATCACCAGCGCGGTGTCCTCGGCGGTGGTCAGGCTGTCGGCCACGGCCACCGGGCCGTCATTGACCGCACTGACCGCCACGCTGGCGGTCGCCGTCGCGGTGCCGCCGAAGCCGTCGGTCACGGTATAGCTAAAGCTGGCCGCACCGTTGAAGTTAGCCGTCGGGGTAAACACGACGTTGCCGCCCACGATGGCGACGGTGCCGCCCACCGCGTTGCCCACCGAAGCGATGGACAGGGTATCGCCGTCCAAATCGCTGTCATTGGCAAGCAGGGTGGCCGGCGCAATCACCAGCGCAGTGTCTTCGACGGTGGTCAGGCTGTCGCCCACGGCCACCGGGCCGTCATTGACCGCACTGACCGCCACGCTGGCGGTCGCCGTGGCGGTGCCGCCGAAGCCATCCGACACGGAGTAAGTGAAGCTGGCCGCACCGTTGAAGTTAGCCGTCGGGGTAAACACGACGTTGCCGCCCATGATGGCGACGGTGCCGCCCACCGCGTTGCCCACCGAGGTGATGGACAAGGTGTCGCCGTCCAGATCGCTGTCATTGCCGAGCAAAGCGGCGGGGGCGATCACCAGTGCCGTGTCCTCGGCGGTGGTCAGGCTGTCAGCCACGGATACGGGACCCTGGTTGATGATGCGCACGGTCATGTCGGCGAACTGGATGGACTCGACCCGCACCAGCGTGGTGGTCTGGCCGGTAGTGTTGTGGCGCACTGAATAGGTGCCCGCGCCGATCAACGTTCTGGTGTAATCGGCGGCATTGCCGGTAAACACAGCCGTGTCGAAGTTATCGCCGCCGTCCAGCGTGTCGCCGGCCGCGCCCACCAAAGTGTCGTTTCCGGCACCGCCATTCAGGCTGTCGGTTCCTGCTCCGCCGTTGATGTAATCGTTACCAGCGCCGCCATTGAGGGTGTCGTTCCCATCATTGCCGTAAATGGAATCATCCCCAGCGCTGCCGGTGATCACATCGCGCTGCTTGGTACCATTGTAAACAGTCATGCGTTCTCTCCCCTTCGGTGCACACGGCACACGTCGAGCGGTTTCGTCCAGCGATGGGAGAGACAGGGGAGTGAGCTGCCGTCACAAACATTCTATTGGAATTGGCAAACTCGCCGAGGCTTTCTTGCCCCAGTCCACATCACCACCAATAGGAGATGCTATAGCAAGTTTACGCACAATGCACGCATTCCGCATTCACTTTCGAGACACACAACCGCTTGGGTCGATTTCGCCACTGAGGAGTCCGTCATGATAGTGCCTGGGGTCACTTGTTGCGGGAATACCCGCCATAGGTGTCGCTTGGAGCTCTCCCTTCGATGTACCGCCGCCGGGCTTGCGCGCCTTGCCGTTTCGGCTTCGCATGCTATGATTCCCTCACCCCACACAGGCGCAACCGCTGGCGTCTCAACTTAAACCTGCCACAGGGGGTGGAGGATATGGTGCGTTCTGACGTGACCGGCCTAAGGCCGCGTCGGGGGAACCGGCGTTCATGCTGATTGCCGCCGCCTTGCTGGCGCTGCCGTTGCTGTCGCTGTTCGCCATCGTGACCGGCCGCAAGGACTGGAGCCACGGCGTGGTTTATGCCGGGGCCTTCCTGTCGTCGGTGGCGCTGATCTCGGCGGGGCTGGAGCATCTGGGCGGGCATAATGGGGCGCCGTCGGTGGTGCTGCCGTTCGGGCTGCCCTGGCTGCACGCCCATTTCCGCGTCGATAACCTGTCCGCCTTGTTCCTGCTGATCATCAACGTGCCGGCTGCCGCCGCCTCGGCCTTCGGGGTGGGCTATTCCGACCATCTGCCCGAGCGCCGCCGGGTCACGCCGTTCTATCCCATGTTCCTGTTCGGCATGAATTCCGTGCTGGTGGCCGACGACGCCTTCATGTTCCTGGTGGCGTGGGAGTTCATGTCGCTGGCGTCCTGGCTGATGGTGCTGGCCGATCACGAAAAGGCCGAAAACCGCCGCGCCGGCATGGTCTACCTGACCATGGCAACCTTCGGCACCTTCTGCCTGCTGCCCTGTTTCGGCCTGATGGCCGGCCATGGCGGCGACTACACCTTCGCCGCCATGCGCGCCCACGAACTGAGCCCATGGGCCGGCTCGCTGGTGGTGCTGCTGGTGCTGCTGGGTGCGGGCTCCAAGGCCGGTCTGATCCCGCTGCATGCGTGGCTGCCTTTGGCCCATCCGGCGGCGCCCAGCCACGTCTCGGCACTCATGAGCGGCGTCATGACCAAGGTGGCGCTGTACGGCCTGATCCGCGTGCTGTTCGATTTGCATGGGGATGTGGGTTGGCAATGGGGCGCCACCATGATGGTGGTGGGCGGCATCACTGCGGTCATGGGCGTGCTGTACGCCGTGCTGCAGGACGACATCAAAAAGCTGCTGGCCTATTCCACGGTGGAAAATATCGGCGTCGCCGTCATCGGCCTGGGCCTCGCCATCGCCTTCAAGGCTGCCGGAACGCGCGAGCTGGCGGCGCTGGCCCTGGTGGCCGGCCTTTACCACATGCTGAACCACGCCATCTTCAAGACCCTGCTGTTCCTGGGCGCCGGCGCCGTCATCACCGCCACCGGCGAGCGTTCTTTGGGCGCCTTGGGCGGATTGCTCAAGCGCATGCCGTGGACCGGTGCCACCTTCCTGGTGGGCGCCGCCGCCATTTCGGCGCTGCCGCCGCTCAACGGCTTCGTGTCGGAATGGCTGGTGCTGCAAGCCTTGTTCAAAGGCCCGGAAATTCCCCATTGGGCCATGAAATTCGGCGTGCCCGTGGTCTGCGCCTTCCTGGCCCTGGCGGCGGCTTTGGCGGCCACCTGTTTCGTGCGCGCCTTCGGCATCGCCTTCCTGGGCCGGCCCCGCTCGGCGGCGGCGGCTGAGGCTGGCGAGGTCAGCTTCGGCATGCGCTGGTCCATGGTCGCCCTGGCCGCGTTATGCGTCATCCTGGGCGTCATCCCGGTCACCGTGACCGACCATCTGTCGGCGGTGGTGCAGCCCCTGACCGGGGTGCAGTTCGCCGTGTCCTCCGATCTGGGCTGGCCGTTCCTGTCGCCGGTCTCCAACACTCGGGGCTCTTATTCCGGCACGGTGCTGGTGATGGTTGGCCTTGCGCTGTTTGGTTTCGCCATCTTGCTGGTGCACCGCTTCGGCACCATCGCCATGCGGGCGGCACCGGCCTGGGATTGCGGCCATAACGAAGACATTCCCAACAGCCAGTACACCGGCCAATCGTTCTCGCAGCCCCTGCGCCGGTCCTTCGCCCATACCATCTTCCGCGCCCGCGAAACCGTGGTGATGCCCGAGCCCGGCGACGATTCGCCCGCCCGCCACCAAGTCCACATGATCGACCCCATCTGGGTCGGCCTGTATGAACGCCTGGGCCGGATCGTCGGTGCCATCGCCGATCAGGTCAACCGGCTGCAATACCTGACCGTGCGCCGCTATCTGCTGATGATGTTCTGCACCCTGGTGTTCATGCTGCTGGTGGTGGCGGTGAGGCAGCAGCAATGACGGCGATCCTTTGGCAATTTGTCCAAATCATCCTGGTGGTGGCGCTGGCGCCCCTGGTCACCGGCTATGTGAGGCTGGTCAAGGCGCGGCTGAACGGACGGCGCGGCGCACCTGCGTGGCAGCCCTATCGGGACCTGTACCGCCTGCTGCAAAAGGAAGCCATCGTCGCCCATTCGGCGTCGTGGATTTTCCGCACCGCGCCCTATGTGGCCTTCGCCACCGTGTGGCTGGCCGCCTGCATCATCCCCACCTTCACCACCAATATGTGGCTGGCCCCCGCCGCCGATCTGATCGCCCTGGTGGCGCTGCTGGCGCTGGGACGGTTCTGGATTGCCTTGGCCGGCATGGATGTGGGCACCGCCTTTGGTGGCCTGGGTGCGTCGCGCGAGATGCTGATCGCGTCCCTGGCCGAGCCCGCCATGCTCATGGTCAGCTTTTCCCTATCCCTGGTCTCGGGTACCACCCAACCGGCGCAGATCGTTGCCTTCGTCCTGGGCGGCAATGTGGGCCTCGAGGTCAGTTTGGGGTTGGCCCTGGCCGCCATGGTCATGGTCGCCATTGCGGAAAATGGCCGGGTGCCCATCGATAACCCGTCCACCCACCTGGAACTGACCATGGTGCACGAGGCCATGGTGCTGGAATATTCCGGCCGCCACCTCGCCATGATCGAAGCCGCCGCCATGGTCAAGCTGACCCTGTACATGGCGCTGATCGCGTGTCTGTTCGCGCCGTGGGGCATGGCCCAGCCGGGTGCCGGGGCCGAAGGCGTCGCCATGGGCATGGCCTCGTTCCTGGGCAAGATTATGGCTTTGGCCACCGCACTGGCCGTTTTTGAAACCGCCATCGCCAAGATGCGGGTATTCCGCTACGCCGATTTCCTGGGCGGCGCGCTGCTGCTGGGCCTGCTTGCCACCATCTTCCTGTACGTGTCGGAGGCGGTCTGATGTCGCAAGCCATGAACTACGACGTCGCCCATCTGATCGGTGCCACCGTGTTGATGGCCGGTTTCGGCCTGCTGTATCAGCGCCGCCTGTTCGCCGTGCTCAATACCTTCTCGTTCCAGGCCCTCGCTTTGGCCGCCGCCGCCGCGTGGCAGGCCCATGTGCAGGACGCCCCCCATCTTTATTTCACCGCCGGCATCGCTTTGGTGTTCAAGGCCATCCTGGTGCCCTTCGCCCTGCATTGGCTGGTGGAGAAACTGGGCATCCACCGCACGGTTGAGACCGCTTTGTCCATCGGCTGGACCATGATTATCGGCGTGGCGCTGGTGGCACTAAGCATCCTGCTGGTGCTGCCCATCACCGCCAAAGCCGCCGCCCTGACCCGCGAGAGTCTGGCCCTGGCCATGAGCGTGGTGCTGCTGGGCATGCTGATGATGATCACCCGCCAGAACGCGGTGACCCAGGTGGTCGGCTTCATGGCGCTGGAGAACGGGCTGATCCTGGCCGCCGTCTCGGCCAAGGGCATGCCCCTGGTGGTGGAAATCTCCGTCGCCTTCTCGGTCCTGGTCGCCATGGCCCTGTTCGGCATCTTCTTCTTCCGCATCCGCGAGCGCTTCGACTCGCTGGATCTGCAATATCTCGAGACCTTCCGGGGCGACCGACAATGATGCTGCCTGGTCTCGACAATCCGTTGATGTGGATTCTCGCCATCCCCCTGGGGGCGGCGGGCTTTCTCGCCATCTTGCCCAATTGGCGGGTGGCGTCCTGGCTGAATGTGCTGATCTCGGGCGCCACCTTTGCCGCCACGCTGATGCTGTTCGACCATCGGCCCGCGGCGACCCGGCTGTTCTTCATCGACGATTTCAACGTCTATCTGGTGGCGTTGACCGCCTTCATCGGCTTCACCAGCGCCATCTTCTCCGCCGCCTATATCGCCCGCGAGACCGAAGCGGAGCGCCTGAGCGATCTGCATCTGCGCTTCTACCACTCCATGTATCAGGCCTTCCTGTTCACCATGCTGCTGGCGCTGACCGCCAACAACATCGGCGTCATGTGGGTGGCGGTCGAGGCGGCGACCCTGACCACCGTGCTGATGGTCAGCCTGTACCGCTCGCGCGAGGCCATCGAGGCGGCGTGGAAATACTTCATCCTGTGTTCCGTCGGCATTGGGCTGGCGTTGTTCGGCACCACCCTGGTCTATCTGGCTGCCCAGCCGGTCATGGGCGATGGCGCCGACGCCATGGCGTGGACGCTGCTGGTCAAGCGCGCCGCCGCCTTCCAGCCCGATCTGTTGAACTTGGCCTTCGTCTTCGTGCTGGTGGGCTATGGCACCAAGGTGGGTCTGGCGCCGCTGCATGCGTGGTTGCCCGACGCCCATGCGGAAGGCCCGACGCCCATCTCGGCGGTGCTGTCCGGCCTGCTGCTGAACGTGGCGCTGTATGCCCTGCTGCGCTTCAAGATGATCATCGCCGCCAACGGCCAGACCCTGGCGCCTGGCCCGCTGATGATCATCATGGGCTTCTCGTCGCTGTTCGTGGCCGCTTTCATGCTGTACCGGCGCGGCGACATCAAACGACTGTTCGCCTATTCCTCCATCGAGCATATGGGCGTCATCACCTTCGCCTTCGGCATGGGCGGCGCTGTGGCCAACTTCGCCGGGCTGATGCACATGACCATGCATTCGCTGACCAAATCGGCCATCTTCTTCGCCGTGGGCATCATTACCCAGAACGCCGGCACCAAGCGCATCGCCGACATCCGCGGCCTGACCGTCACCCACCCGCTGCTGGGCTGGGCCTTCGTGCTGGCGGTGCTGGCCATCGCCGGCATGCCGCCCATGGGCGTATTCATGAGCGAGTTCCTGGTCATCAGCTCGACCTTCGCCCGCGAGCCGCTGCTGGCGGTGCCCTTGGGGCTTGGCCTGTTGCTGGCCTTCGCCGCCTTGGTCATGCGCCTCCAAGACATGGCCTTCGGGGCAGCGCCGCCCCCGCCGGCCCATCCCCACGGCCATGCCACCACGTGGTCCAGCGTGCTGGCCTATACGCCGCTGTGGCTGCATCTGCTGCTGGTGGTGGTGGCCGGGCTTTACTTGCCGCCCGCACTGACCAATTGGTTCCAAAATGTCGCCAGATTGCTGGGGTAGCCGTCATGCTGGGCAACGTGTCGCTACTGGATTTCCTTACCGTGGGCCACGAAGTGCCGGGCCACCGGCCCTGGCCGCGCTTTCAGTTGGACGCACGCGGCTGGCGCGCCTTCGAGGACAAGCTGTCCGCCGCCGATTGGGTGCTGCTGGCGGAATGGGCCGAGCCCAACGAGGTCCACGCGGTGTTCCGCGACGAGGATAACGGCCACATCGCCGTGGTCTCGCACCCTTGCGTCAACCACCGCTTCGTGGGCCTGGGCCGCTGGCGCCCGGGCGCCATTCGGATAGAACGGGCCATCCATGATTTGTACGGCTTGGCCCCCCAAGGCGGCACCGACCAACGCCCTTGGCTGGATCATGGCCGCTGGGGGATCAAGCATCCCCTGGGCACCCCGCGCGCCACCGAAGACGGCCCCCACCTCTATAAATTTCGTACCGCCGAGGGCGAGGGCCTGCACCAGATTCCCGTCGGCCCGGTCCATGCCGGCATCATCGAGCCCGGCCATTTCCGCTTCCACGCTCAGGGCGAGACGGTGGTCCGGCTGGAGGAACGGCTGGGCTATGTGCACAAGGGCATCGAAGGGGTGGTGCAAGGCAAGCCCATCGTCGATGCCGGACGCATCATTGCCCGCGTCTCGGGCGATTCCACCGTGGCCTATGGGTTGGGCTTCGCCCGCGCGGTGGAAGCGGCCCTGGGCTGCGAGCCGCCGCCGCGCGCCCATTACCTGCGCGCCCTGATGGCCGAGCTGGAGCGCATCGCCAACCATCTGTTCGACATCGGCGCCATCTGCAACGATGCCGCCTTCGCCCTGATGCTCAGCCATATGGGCGTGCTGCGCGAAAATATCCTGCAAGCCAATATGGCCTGTTTCGGCCACCGCCTGCTCATGGACCGCATCATTCCCGGCGGGGTCGCCGTGGATTTGACCGATGACAGCCGCGTCATCCTGCGCCGCGTGCTGCATGTGATCGCCAAGGATTTCAAGCGCGCCCTGCATTTGTACGAGGAAACCCCGTCGCTGCTGGACCGCACCACCGGCACCGGAGTGGTTCCCGGCTCGCTGGTCCACCGCTTCGGTGCCGGCGGCTTCGTCGGCCGCGCCTCGTCACGGGGTCATGACGCCCGCAAGATTCCCGGCTACGCGCCCTATGACGATTTGGATTTCGAAATCCCGGTCATGGCCGAAGGCGACGTCCACGCCCGCATCATGGTGCGCGCGGCGGAGATCCGCCAAAGCCTGAGCCTGATCGAGCAAATCCTGGCCCGCATGCCCGCTGGCCCCCTGACCGCGCCCCTGCCCATGCGCGCGGGCGAAGGCCTTGCCATCGTGGAAAGCTTCCGTGGCGAAGTGGTGGTGTGGGTGCGCGTTTCAGAGATTGGCAAAGTGGTGCGCTGCCATCCCCACGACCCATCGTGGTTCCAATGGCCCCTGCTTGAAGCTGCCATCGAAGGCAACATCGTCGCCGACTTCCCGCTGTGCAACAAGTCGTTCAACTGTTCGTATTCGGGGCATGATTTATGATCCCGCCCATCTCGCGCCTGTTCGCCCGCCACCTGATCAAAGGCCCGCACACCATGCGCGGCCCCGGCCCGTCCGCCGACGGG
>JACMLB010000424.1 GCA_014379805.1 Rhodospirillales bacterium
CCGGCATCCTGGCCCTGGTCGGCCTTTCCACCCTCAAGCTGCGGTAGGCCGCAAATGATCCTCGTCCCCTTCCTCAGCGGCAAGAACGTGGTGGTCATGGGCCTGGGTAAATCCGGGACCGCGACCGCGCGTGCGCTGATGGCAAGCGGGGCGCAGGTCACGGCGTGGGACGACAACGAGGCCTCGCGCACAGCGGCAGCGGATGCGGGCGTTCCGGTCGCTGCCCCGGACCTTACCGGCGTCGATCTGGTGGTGTGGAGCCCCGGCATCCCCCACACCCACCCGGTGGAAAAGGCCCATCCCCTGGCTGCCAAGGCCCGCGCAGCCAACATCCCCGTGGTGTGCGACGTGGAACTGCTGGCCCTGGCCAAGCCCTCCAACCGCATGCTTGCTGTGACCGGCACCAACGGCAAGAGCACCACCACCACCCTGCTGGCCCATGTGCTGGCTGAGGCTGGGCGCGACGTGGCCGCTGGCGGCAATCTGGGCACCGCCGCCCTGGACATGCCCGATCTGTCCGTCGAGGGCCGTTATGTGTTGGAGCTGTCCAGCTATCAGCTGGAACTGGTGAATTCGCTGCGCGTCCAGGCCGGCGTGCTGCTGAACATCACCCCCGACCATCTGGGCCGTCATGGCGGCATGGACGGCTACGTCAACGCCAAGCGCCGCCTGTTCGATTTGATCGCTGCTGGTGGCACCGCCGTTATCGGCGTGGATGACGATCATTGCGCCCGCATGGCCGACGAACTTCCCGAAGCAATCCGCATCTCCGCCGAACAGACCCTGGAGCGCGGCATTTCCGCCGCCGACGGCATCCTGCGGATGGATGGTGTGGACGTGGTGGATTTGCGCCCCATCGCCCGCCTGCCCGGCCGCCACAATTGGCAAAACGCCTGCGCCGTGTTCGCCCTGGCCCGCGCCGATGGCATTGCCCCCGAATTGATCGCCAAGGCCCTGGCCAGCTATCCCGGTCTAGCCCATCGCCAGCAGCTGGTCGCGGTGATCGACGGCGTGACCTATGTAAACGATTCCAAGGGCACCAATGCCGACGCCGTTGAAAAGGCGCTGGTGTGTTACGGGCGCATCCACTGGATCCTGGGCGGACAGGCCAAGGAAGGCGGCATCGAGTCGCTGGTGCCCCATTTCAGCCGCATCGCCCACGCCTATCTGATCGGCGAGGCCACCGACGCCTTCGCCAAAACCTTGGACGGCCGCGTCCCCTACAGCAAATGCGGCGAGCTGGTCACCGCCGTGACCTCGGCCCACGCCATGGCCGAACCCGGCGACGTGGTGCTGCTGTCGCCGGCCTGCGCGTCCTGGGACCAGTTCAAAAGCTTCGAGCATCGTGGCGACGTCTTCCGCCAATTGGTGGAGGGCCTCAAATGAATTTTGGCCGCACCGACACTTCTGTTCTGGGACGCTGGTGGTGGACCGTTGACCGCTGGACCATCGGGGCGCTGTTCCTGCTGGTGGGCATCGGCATCCTGCTGACCATGGCGGCCAGCCCCGCCGTGGCCGACCGCATCGGCGCCGACAGCTTCCACTTCATCCGCCGCCAGTTCATGTTCCTGGCCCCGGCTTTGATCGTCATGATCTCGGTCTCGTTGCTAAGCCCCAAGCAGGTGCGCCGCATGGGCGTCCTCGGCTATGCGGGCGCAGTGGTGCTGCTGATCGCCGTGCTGTTTATCGGCCCCGAAGTCAAAGGCGCTACTCGCTGGATCAATATCGCCGGCATGACCATTCAGCCGTCGGAATTCACCAAGCCGGCCTTTGCCATCATCTGCGCCTGGATGTTCGCCGAAAGCCGGCTGAACCCCGGCTTCCCCGGCAAGGCCATCGCCACCGGCCTGTTTGTGCTGACCGCCGGCCTGCTGCTGCGCCAGCCCGATGTGGGCCAGACCCTGATTATCTCGGCCATCTGGGGGGCTCAGTTCTTCCTGGCCGGCCTGCCCATCATCCTGGTGCTGGGTCTGGTGGTGCTGGCCGTGTTTGGCGGAATCGGCGCCTATTTTGCCTTTTCCCACGTACAGTCCCGCGTCGACCGCTTCCTCGACCCTGCGGCGGGCGACGCCTATCAGGTCATGACCGCGCTGAACGCCTTCAAGAATGGCGGCATGTTCGGCCGTGGCCCCGGCGAAGGCCGGGTCAAGCTGGTGCTTCCCGACGCCCATACGGACTTCATCCTGGCCGTGGCTGGCGAGGAATTCGGCATCGCCCTGTGCCTGGTGGTGGTCGCCCTGTTCGCCTTCATCGTGCTGCGCGGTTTCTCGCGCCTGATGAAGGAGGAAAACCTGTTCGTGGTTCTCGCCACCGCCGGCCTGTTGGTCCAGTTCGGCCTGCAGGCCTTCATCAACATGGCCTCGACCCTGCGCCTGATGCCCACCAAGGGCATGACTCTGCCGTTCATCAGCTATGGCGGTTCGTCCATGCTGGCGCTGGCCTTGGGCATGGGCATGGTCCTGGCGCTGACCCGCACCCGCTACGGCACGGAGGGGCTTGAGCGATGAGCTACGCCATGCTCGCCGCCGGGGGCACCGGCGGCCACGTCTTCCCCGCCGAAGCCTTGGCCCAGTCGCTGATGGATCGCGGCTGGCGCTTGGGTCTGGTCACCGACCGTCGCGGCCATGCCTATGGCGGCACATTGGGCAGCATCGAGACCTTCCGCATCGCCGCCGGCGGCATCGCCGGGCGCGGACCGTTGTCCAAGCTGCGCGGTGTGGCCGAATTGGCCTTAGGCGTCATCCAGGCCCGCGCCATCCTCAAGCGCGAGCGTCCCGCCGTAGTGGTCGGCTTCGGTGGCTATGCCTCGGTCCCCACCATGGTGGCTGCCACGCTGCTGGGTATTCCCACCATCATACACGAACAGAACGCCGTACTGGGCCGCGCCAACCGGCTGCTGGCCGGCCGGGTTAAGCGCATCGCCACGTCCTACGCCAACGTCGCCCATGTGGACGAGGCCTGGTTGCCCAAGCTGACCCATACGGGCATGCCGGTGCGCGCCGCCATTGCCGCCTTGCGCGACGCCCCCTTCCCGGCGCTTTCAGACGACCAGCCCGTGCACCTGCTGGTGCTGGGCGGCAGCCAGGGCGCCCGCATTCTGTCCGAGGTCATCCCCGCCGCCCTGGCCCTGCTGCCCGAGCCCTTGCGTGCGCGCCTGAAGGTGGCCCAGCAATGCCGCCCCGAGGACCTTGAATCGGTGCGCGCCGCCTACGCCGACGCTGGTATCGAGGCCGATCTGGAAAGCTTCTTCGCCGATGTGCCCGAGCGCATGAGCGCCGCCCATCTGGTCATCGCCCGCTCTGGCGCCTCGACCATGGCCGAGCTGACCGCTTTGGGGCGCCCTGCCATCTTGGTGCCATACCCGCATGCTATCGACGATCACCAGACCGCCAATGCCCGCGCGGTCGACGAGGCCGGCGGGGCGTGGCTGATGCCGCAGCCCGCCTTCACGCCGGAAGCGCTGGCAGGCCGTCTTGAATCTCTGTTCACCCAGCCCGGCACCCTTGCCCGGGCGGCGGGGTGCGCGCGCGCGGCCGGTCGGGCTGATGCGGCGGCGCGTCTTGC
>JACMLB010000425.1 GCA_014379805.1 Rhodospirillales bacterium
AAGGTCGGAAAGGTCCCATTCCGGGAGGGTGCCGAGGTTGGCGTTCTGACTGACGGTCATTGATGACTCCTTGCCCGGGACGGGATATGGGTATGGTTGCCAAATCGGCCAAGAGAAGCCCTATCAAACGGTGCCTTGGCAACGTAATCAAGGGTGCAGGGATGGTTATCGACACGTCGGCGTGCAAAAGCATCACCGCCATGTTCCTGCAACAGGCCGAACGCGGCGGCGACCGCCCGTTCCTGTGGGCCAAGCGCGGCGGCGTGTGGACCGGACAATCCTGGGCTGAAGTGAAGGCCGATGTGCTGGCCCTGGCCGCCGGTTTGAAGGCTCTGGGCCTGAAGCCCGGCGACCGCCTCATGATCGTGTCCGAGAACCGCCCGGAATGGGCCATGGCCGATCTGGCCACCATGGCGGCCGGTGGCGTGTCCGTACCGGCCTACGTCACCAATACCTCTGCCGATCACCTGCACATCCTGAACAATAGCGGCGCCCGCTTCGTGGTGACGTCCACCCGCGCGCTGACGGAAAAGGTATTGGCCGCCGCCGGGCAAACCGGCTGCCCGCCCACCATCATTGCCATGGACCCGCCCGAGGTGAAACAGTCCAATGGCGCCAGCCTGATCTCATGGCACGACGCCCTGGCCCTTGGGCGCGGCTTTGAAGACCAGTTGGCGGACACCATCGAGGGCACCGGGCGCAGCGACACCGCCTGCATCATCTATACCTCGGGCACCGGCGGCGCGCCGCGCGGGGTCATGCTGTCCCACGGCGCCCTGCTGGCCGATTGCTGGGGCGCCTGGTATCTGCTGGAAAGCATTGCCAGCGGCGACGAGGTGTTCCTGTCCTTCCTGCCGCTGTCCCATTCCTACGAGCACACGGTGGGGTTGATGTTCCCCATCTCGCTGGGCGCGCAAATCTATTACGCGGAAAGCATCGACCAATTGGCCAACAACATGGCCGAGACCCACCCCACCATCATGACCGCCGTGCCGCGCCTGTACGAATCCATGCGGGCGCGCATCCTGCACGCCGTGCAGCGCCAGGGCGGCATGAAGGAAAAGCTGTTCATGCGGGCGGTGACCCTGGGGGCCAAGCGCTACACCAAGGGACGCTTGGGACCGGTGGATGCGCTGATGGACCGGGTGGTGGACAAGCTGGTGCGCGACAAAGTCCGCGCCCGCTTTGGCGGACGGCTGAAGGCGCTGGTCTCGGGCGGCGCGCCGCTATCGTATGAGGTCGGGCTGTTCTTTACCGCTTTGGGAATCCGCATCCTGCAAGGCTACGGCCAGACCGAGGCCGGGCCGGCTATCAGCTGCAACCCTCCCCCCAAGATCAAGATCGACTCCGTCGGCCCGCCCTTGGCCGGCATCGAGGTGCGCATGGCCGAGGATGGCGAGATTCTGGTGCGCGGCGAAGTGGTCATGCAGGGCTATTGGAACGACCCGGCGGGCACGGCTCATGCGGTGCGCGACGGCTGGCTGCATACGGGCGATATCGGCGAGATGGATGCGGACGGCTATATCCGCATCACCGATCGCAAGAAGGACATCATCGTCAATTCGGGCGGCGACAACATCTCGCCCCAACGGGTCGAGGGCTTCCTGACCCTGCAGCCCGAGATATCCCAAGCCATGGTCATGGGCGACCGCCGCCCCCATCTGGTCGCCCTGCTGGTGCCGGACGCAGCCTGGGCCGAAGCCTGGGCGCGGGACCATGGCAAAGCGGGGGATCTGGACGAATTGCTGGATGATCCCGACTTCCGCCGCGCCATGGGTGACGCGGTGGAGCGGGTCAACCGAACCCTATCCACCACGGAAAAAATCCGCCGCACCGTGGTGACCCCCGAGGGCTTCACCACCGATAACGGCATGCTGACGCCGACCCTGAAAATCAGGCGGCATGTAATCCGGGAGAAATATGGGGAAAGGCTGGAGGGGCTGTACGGAAACTAACCCCTCCCCCCTCGCGGGGGAGGGAGGGGCCCATGCAATGCATGGGAGGGAGAGGGGGGAGCCACACAGCACCACCTTTGCAACTCCCCCTCTCCCGGCGCTTTGCGCCACCCTCTCCCGCGAGGGGAGAGGGTTAATCACACCCTCACACCCCGTGATACTGCTTGAACCACGCAATGAACTTCGGCACGCCCTCGCTGATCGGTGTGGTCGGGGCAAAGCCGCAATCGCGCTGGATGGCCGAGATATCGGCGTAGGTTTCCTTCACGTCGCCCGGCTGCATGGGAGCAAACTGGTAGTCCGCCTTGCGGCCCAGGCAGTCCTCGACCAAGCCGATGAAATCCATCAGCTTTTCCGACCGAGTATTGCCGATGTTGTAAATCCTGGCCGGCGGCGCGCTGCCGTCGTCAGCCGCCGGATGATCCAGCACGCCGACAATGCCCGAGACGATGTCGTCGATATAAGTGAAGTCGCGCCGCATATCGCCATTGTTGAAAATGGTGATGGGCTCGCCGGCCAGGATGGCCTTGGCGAACAGATAGGCGGCCATGTCGGGGCGGCCCCACGGGCCGTACACGGTGAA
>JACMLB010000426.1 GCA_014379805.1 Rhodospirillales bacterium
CCCCCCAGCACCAGAACATTGGCGTCGTTATGCAGGCGGCACATGCGTGCGCCATAGGCATCGTGCACCAGGGCTGCGCGCACATGGGCGAAGCGGTTGGCGGCGATGGAGATGCCAATGCCCGAGCCGCAGATCAGCACGCCGCGCGCGGCCTTGCCCTGCTTCAGCGCATCCGCCATGGCGACGGCGAAATCGGGGTAGTCCACGGATTGCGCCCCGTCGGTGCCGAGGTCGAGCACGGCGAACCCAGCACCCTCCAATTGCTTGGCGAGGGCGATTTTCAATTCGACGCCGCCGTGATCGGAGGCCAGCGCGATGGTTTCCTTGGTCATGCCGAAAAGATCCCAGGCGATCAGGAGAGAACAATGGCCGGTAGATACCATATGTCGGCGTGTCTTGCCAATGCGCCACTAACTCATGGGCCATCTGCGCAACGCAACATGGCCGGACCATAATCATCCGAGAACGCCCACGCCCCCACCCCACTCCGCCAAATGAACATCGGATTAACCACAGACTATTGGGGTATTGCCCTCTCCCGAATGGGGGGCATTTATTGAATACGGCAGACTTCCAAAGAACTCATTATTCGAGCGTTGCAGATTGGAATTGACAGCGACAATGGGTGGTGCATGATTGATTCAGCCTCTGCAAGAACCTCTGCGGATACACAAATGACTGACATCACCGCCGACAAGACCAATCGTGACGACATTCTTCGTATGGCCGTCGACGTTGTCGCCGCCTATGTGAGCAAGAACCCGTTGCCCGCCGGCCAAATCCCGGAGATCATTCACACGGTCTACGCTTCGCTGTCTTCGTTGGAGAACGGCGCCCCCGAGGCCAAGGCCGAAGCGCCGAAGCCCGCGGTTCCGGTGAAGAAGTCGGTCACTCCCGACTACATCATCTGCCTTGAGGACGGGAAGAAGCTGAAGATGCTCAAGCGGCATCTGCGGACCACTTACAACATGACCCCAGACGAGTATCGGGCCAAGTGGGGTCTGCCGCCGGACTATCCCATGGTGGCGCCAAACTATGCCGCCCAGCGCTCTGACTTTGCCAAGAAGATCGGTCTTGGCCGCAAGGCCGCCGAAGGCACCGAGAAGCCGGGCCGCCGCAAGGCCCGTTAATCTCGCGTTATTCAACGAAAGGCCGCGGCACCTTGAAAGGTCCGCGGCCTTTTGTTTGGGTTATTAACGGCTTCGTGAGGCAGCCGGACATCAGCGGCCCGCCGTCGCCTGCTTCGCCAAAACATATTCCAGCTTCTTCAAGGCCGTCTGCTTCAGCCGCAATTCCCCAGCCTTGGCGTCGCCGACGATGGAGACTTCAAGCCCGGTCAGGCAGTCGATGGCCGTGACTTTGACATAGGCGCCAATGCGCCTGTATTCGAACAGAGCCTCACGGCCGGCCATTCCCACGCTCCCCTATAGGTCTTCGCCACCACAGAGTCCGATACTGGGGGCGCCTTGTCAAAAAATGATGGCCCGCGCCGGCGAACCGCGCCCACCCAAGGGCGTTGAGCATCAGATGGCTCGCTCCAACCCAATTAGTCTATTATTCTGATAGTCTTTTCTCATTGACAACGCTTTTGGGCTGTGGAATTTTTCAACCATCGCGGCGCAGCCAGCGCATAACAGGAGACCAAAGTATGTCGTTGAAAAGCCTTCATCCCGAGACTCTGGTTCTCCACGCCGGCTATCGCAGCGATCCCGCCACCAATGCGGTCGCAGTGCCCATCTACCAAACCACATCCTACCAATTCCGCGACACCGAGCATGCCGGTAATTTGTTCGCGCTCAAGGAATTGGGCAATATCTATACCCGCATCATGAATCCGACCACCGACGTGCTGGAACAGCGCCTTGCCGCCCTGGAAGGCGGCGTCGCCGCCTTGGCCGTGTCCTCTGGTCAGGCCGCCAGCACGTTCGCCATCCTGAATGTGGCGTCAGCCGGTGACAACTTCGTCACCTCCACCGATCTTTACGGCGGAACCTGGAACCTGTTCGCCAACGTCTTCAAGCAGCTGGGCATCGAGGCCCGCTTCGTCGATCCCGCCGATCCCGAAGCCTTTGTCCGCGCCACCGACGAGCGCACCCGCGCTTGGTACGCAGAGACCCTGCCCAATCCCAAGCTGCAGGTGTTCCCCATCGCCGAGGTCGCCAAGCTGGCCGACAAGGTTGGCGTGCCGCTGATCATTGACAACACTGCCGCCCCCATCATTGCCAAGCCGTTGGATTTGGGCGCTCATATCGTCGTCTATTCCACCACCAAGTATATTGGCGGCCATGGCACCTCCATAGGTGGCGCCATCATCGATAGCGGCAAGTTCGATTGGGAAAAGCACGCCAAGCGCTTCCCCCTGCTGAACGAGCCCGATCCCAGCTATCACGGCGCCGTGTGGACCCAGGCGGTCAAGCCGTTGGGCCCCATCGCTTACATCTTGCGCGCCCGCGTCACCTTGCTGCGCGACATTGGTGCCGCCACCAGCCCGTTCAACGCCTTCCAGGCCATCCAGGGGCTGGAAACGCTGCCGCTGCGCATCCGCGCTCACAACCAGAATGCCCAGGCGGTGGCGGACTATCTGGCCAAGCATCCCAAGGTGGCCTCGGTCATTCACCCCAGCCAGCAGACCGGTGAACACCGCCGCCGAGCCGATGCGGTGCTGAAGGGCGGCTATGGCGGGCTTGTGGGCTTTGAACTCAAGGACGGCGCCGAGGCCGGCAAGCGCTTCATCGACAAGCTGGAGCTGTTCTACCACGTGGCAAATATTGGCGACGCGCGGTCACTGGCCATTCACCCGGCCAGCACCACCCACTCGCAGCTTTCCACCGAGGACCAGCTGGCCACGGGCGTGACGCCGGGCTATGTGCGCCTGTCCGTGGGCATCGAGCACATCGACGACATTCTGGCCGATCTGGCGCAGGCCCTGGACGCCGCATAGCATAAGTCTCAGTCTTGAAGGGGCCGGCCAATAATGGGCCGGCCCTTTTTTCATGGAAAATTCTTCACTGGCGAGCGGCTGGCGGTTATGCGATTCAAGGCGACGCCTCTTTCAGGAGTGTAAACGTGCCGTCCTTCCTGCCCCACGCTGAATTCCCCCACACCCGCATGCGCCGCACCCGCCGCCACGATTGGTCGCGCCGGTTGGTCGCCGAGAACACATTGTCGGTAAGCGATCTGGTGTGGCCGCTCTTCGTGGTCGAAGGCACCAAGGTGCGTCAGGATATCACCTCCATGCCCGGCGTGGCGCGGTTGTCCATCGATTTACTGGTGGAAGCGGCGCGCGAGGCGGCTGATTTGGGCATTCCCGCCATCGCCCTGTTCCCCTCGGTCGATGCCTCGCTGAAGACCCCCGACGCCATTGAGGCCACCAATCCCAATAATCTAGTGTGCCGGACAGTACGCGCCATCAAGCAGGCAGTGCCGCAGATTGGCATCATTTGCGACGTGGCATTGGACCCATTCAATTCCGACGGCCATGACGGTCTGGTCCGCGACGGCTATGTGGTCAATGACGAGACGGTGGACGTCCTGACCCGCATGGCGGTGGTTCAGGCCGAAGCCGGCTGCGACATCGTCGCCCCCTCGGACATGATGGACGGCCGCATCCGCGCCATGCGCCTGGGTCTGGACGGTGCCGGGCTGGATCATGTGCAAATCCTGTCCTACGCCGCCAAATACGCGTCCGCCTTCTACGGCCCGTTCCGCGATGCGGTGGGCTCCGGCTCGGCGCTGAAGGGCGACAAGAAAAACTACCAGATGGACGCCGCCAACAGCGACGAAGCCCTGCGCGAAGTCGCCCTGGATTTACAGGAAGGCGCCGACATGGTCATGGTCAAGCCCGGCCTGCCCTATCTGGACATCGTGCGGCGGGTCAAAGACGCCTTCTCGGTCCCCACCCTCGCCTATCAGGTGTCGGGTGAATACGCCATGATGAAGGCCGCCGCGCTGAACGGCTGGCTAGATTGGGACAAGGTCATCGTGGAAAGCCTGATGGGCTTCAAGCGCGCCGGCGCCGATGCGGTGCTGACCTATACGGCGCTGGAAGTGGCGAAACTGCTGGCGAAGCGGTAAAGCAAACGTAACAGGGTGCGGGCAAAATAATCGTCATTCCCGCGAAAGCGGGAATCCATGTGTCCGCACCCTCGTCTATTCCACTTGAATCATCCGCTCGCCAACATGGACCCCCGCTATCGCGGGGGTGACGCTAGTTTTGTTAGCGCCTACTCTTCTTCGCCAACCGCCATTCCGCCAGATACGGCAGCGTCATGATGGCGACCATGGCGGCCCAGACCAGCATTTCGCCATTAGCCACAGCGATTTCCGCCAGCATAGGAAGTTGATCGGACAGCAGCGGGTGCATGGACTGGAAGTCCTCACCCAAATACAGCGCCAAGGATTCCGATAACGGGGCCATCACAACCGCCACCGCCAGCATCCAAGTCATTTCCTTGGCCGGACCCAATTGGGCGGGAATGGAGCCGGCGAACAGACGGCCCACGGCGAAAGCCTTGCGCCACGGCAAGCCCAGCACCCAGAAGCGGATCAGCGCCCAGGCGGTCAGGCCGAAGCATGGCACCAGGAATTCCAGATTGGGAATGTCGCGATAGCGGCCATTGAAGAACAGCAGCATGGTCACCGCCCAGGCGCACAGGCCGTAGACCAGCACCAGACGCTCGCCCCAACGGCTTGAGGCCAGCGGGGCTTCATTGCGAAGGCTCAGCGCGGCGGTCTTGAAGATCAGCCACGCCAGCGCGCCATGCAGGGCGATGCGCAGGGCCGCCCAAATATCCTGGAACGTGCTGTAGGCGATCCATTGGGCGTTCAGCCCCTGCCACACCACCAGCGCCGCCAACGCCTGAGCAAAAGCGGCAAGCAACACGATCCGGCCACAGGAATAAAGCGCGGCGCGACGCAGGAAGACCAGCGCGGCCACGCTGCCCAACAGCACGGAAATCGCCCCGTGCATCAGCCAATTGGGATTGGCCTGAACCGGCCCCGACATGGAAAATTTGACCTTACGATCGCTGTCCACCACACCCCAGAACGCACCCACGGTGCCTTCCATCTTGGCCTTCCACGGCTGATCGAACGCCTCGACCACGTTGTAATCGAAGCCGTTTTCCTTGGAGACCTTGGTCAGGGTACGCACGAACTTGGCGGCGTTCTCCATATTGACCGCCGCCGGGCCTCGATTGCGCCCGCGCGTGGGCCAGCCGGCCTCGCCGATCAGGATGGGCTTGCCGGGGAATTTCTCTTGGATCAGGTGGTAGATTTTGACGATGTGTTCTGCAGCACCATCCACGCCGATGGGCTCGTCTTCCCAATAGGGCAGGATGTGGATGGTGATGAAGTCCACCTCGTCCGCCACCTGGGGATAGCGCAGGTAGAACGCCCAGACGTCCGCATAGGACACCGGCTGCTTCACCGCCGCGCGCACTTGGCGGATATAGGCGATCAATTCGTCGGGCTTGAGGTCCTGGCGCAGCAGCACTTCGTTGCCGACGATCACCCGCTTGATGGAATCCGGGTATTTGTTGGCCGCCTCGATGAGGTTCTGGACCTCTTGCTCGTTCACGTCCTTCTTGGCGCCCAGCCACGCCGAATGTGTCACTTCCAGGCCGTATTTGCGCGCCAGATCAGGCACGATCTCCAGCCCCTCGCGCGCCGTATAGGTGCGCACGCCCTTGGCGACGCCCACCAGACTCTTCAGATCTTCATCGATCTGGGCCGGCGGCGGATAGGTCTTGGAGATGGGGCTTTGGCCGCGCCGGAACGGGGCGAAGGACACCGACGGGAACGGCTCGTCGAAGGTCAGGCCGACGGGGACCGGGCGGTTGCACCACCACCAGCCGGCAAGGCTGGACAAGGCGGTGATTGCGACGACGAAAACGACAGTCAGGAGACGCAAAGGAACCACTCCGCGCGGGGCTTCGGCCGGCCCTTCATTAGGCGGGGCTAAGCCCGCCGTCAATGGAAGGATTCACCGAGCAACGCAGAGCCTTATAATCATTGTGGCCTAAGCATGGCTGCGAACCCCACGAAGCCGGCCAGCGCCGACACCACCGACACTCCAGGCAGGGGAAATCCCAACCACAGCCCAGCCACCGAGACCGCCACCAGCACGACGATACCGACTAATAAAGCCAGCCACGGAAAGCCCGTGGCGACCAGTTTGACTCTCACGCCTTGGGGCATGGCCACCTCCTTTCCCCACGGAAATGTGGTGAGCCGGTTCAACCTTGTGTGCTCGCCAAAGGGAGTAAGGCCATTCGATGGGCGGGTCCCGTGAAAGCCTTGCGCGCCGGGTAACCCACTTTTGCACTGGCGGTGCGGAGGGCGGCCTTTATCCCAGATTAAAAAGTCTCTAACATCGCTCCCCTTGTCGAGTTTCGGGGGCGAACGGCTTATGTCCGGCTTCATCCGCGTGCGTGGAGCGCGCGAGCACAATCTGAAGAACGTCGACGTGGACATTCCCCGCGACAAGCTGGTGGTGATCACCGGCCTGTCGGGCTCGGGCAAGTCGTCGCTCGCCTTCGACACCATCTATGCCGAGGGCCAGCGGCG
>JACMLB010000427.1 GCA_014379805.1 Rhodospirillales bacterium
GGTGGCGGTCCTCGGCTTTGCCCTGCGCGGCATGATCGCCGACGTGTTTTCCGGCATCGCCATCAACATGGAGCACCCCTACCGCATCGGTGATTGGGTCCAGTTGGAGGGCGGTTTGGTGGGGAAGGTGGCCGAGATCAACTGGCGCGCCACCCGCCTGACCACCCGCGATCAACTCTCGGTGGTGGTGCCCAACGGCGTCATTGCCGGGGCCAAGGTGGTCAATTACAGCCTTCCCGAGCGCCATTACCGCGCCCAAATCAAGGTGGCCCTGCCGGTCAGCGTACCGGTGGACCGCGCCCGCCGGGTCCTGCTGGCGGCGGTGCTGGGGGCCGGGCGGGTGCTTAGCAATCCCCGCCCGGAAGTCCAAGCTGACGGCTTCGATGAACGCGGCATGGTTTATTTGGTGCGCTATTGGGTGGGCGATTACGCTGACGACATTCCCTGCCGCGATGCGGTCGCCGCCAGCGTCGCCCACGGATTACAGCAAGCGGGGCTGGTGCCGGCCTTTCCCCGTCGCGAGGTGGAGGTAGGCCGCCGGGTCCAAACAACGGGCGGCGGCATCAGCGACGAATTGCACCGCATCCCCCTGTTCCGCGATTTCGCCGCCACTGAGTTGGACGAATTGGCCGCCCGAATGGTGGAACGCCGCTTCGTGGAGGGCGAGGGCCTGTTCGCCCAAGGCGATCCCGGCGGGTCGCTTTACCTGCTGGCGGACGGTGTGCTGGAGGTGCGGCTGGATGACGCGGTGCTTGACCGCATGGTCCCCGGCGAGGTGTTGGGCGAAGTGTCCCTGCTGACCGGCCAGCCGCGTAGCGCCTCGGTGGTGGCGCTGACCGACGGGGTGGTGTTTGAAATCCGCAAGGAGCATGTGGAACCGATCCTGCGTGCCCGTCCGCAATTGGCCGAGGGCCTTGCCGCCCTGATGGCGCAACGCCAACGCCACAACCGCGAACGCTTGGCCGCGCGCCGGGCGCAGACGGAAACGCCGGTGGAGCCGGGGGATTTGCTGGTGCGGCTGAGGGCGTTTTTCGGGTTGTGATGCCCGTCATTTCCACGCCCTCGACGTCATGCCCGAATTTATTCCACGGCTATCCGGTTTAAATCAGACTGTCATCCCGAACGACCAACGGGAGGAGGGATCTCCGCTTGGCACACCGTGTCAGAACTGGACTCCAATGTGCCAGGATGAGATCCCTCGCTGCTCGGGATGACAAACTATCAGAAAATCGACGACTTGCCCCTTAGCGGGCATCGTTAGTTAACCACAGAGACACAGAGATACCGAGCAAGCGGAACCCGATCGGGCTCCGTCTGGTAAAGCCTCTCTGTGCCTCTGTGTCTCTGTGGTTAATTTCCCGCGTCCCATTTGACCGATGGGTCCGCAAAGGCGCGCTGCCCATGCATTTCCGGGCGACACCAAAATTTAAACCGGACAGCCGTGGCGAAGACCCGGGATTCATTTTTTGGTGCACCACCATGGACCCCGGATCGGCGCTGCGCTTGTCCGGCGTGACGCGAACAATAGATGTCCGGGCCTTCAATCCTGCGTCTTTAAAAACGCCTCGAACATCAGCAACAGCCACAACCCCGCGCTGTAGTCACGCAAGCCCGCTTGGTGCAATTCGGCCATGCGGGCGATCTCGGGCAGATTGAACAGCCCACACCCCGCCAGTACCGGACTATCCGCCAGCGTCGCGATCCGCGCCCGCAACGGCCCCTTGAACCAGCGCCGTAATGGCATGGAAAAGCCTTGCTTGGGCCGATACAGCAGGTCTTTGTCCACCAACGGTTCCACCGCCCGCTTCAACACCAACTTGTCGAGCTTGGCCGCAGGGGGCAGCAGCGCCGCCCATTCCGCCAAGCAGTGGTCCAGCAGCGGCGCCCGGACCTCCAGCGAGTTCGCCATGCTGGCGCGGTCCACCTTGACCAGGATGCCGCCGGGCAGCCAGGTCTTCATGTCGGCATATTGGATTTGCATCAACGGGTCGTCGGTGGGCGCGGCTTCCAGATGTCCGCGCAACAGATCGCCGGCACGGTAACCCTGCATCTGCCGCCGCGCCTGGGGCGAGAACAGCCGGGCGCGGGTGTCGTCATCCAACAGGGAAACGGCGTTGAAATAAGCGCCGGCGGTGTCGTCGGCCAATTCGCGGAAGGTGGTTCGCGCCCGCAGCCAGCGCGGCGCCCAATCGGCCTTGGGGTAGACCTGTGCCAACGCCCCGAACAACGGCGCCCGCACTCCACGGGGCAGCAGGCGGCGGATTTTTTCCGCCCGCACATGCATGGCGTAGCGGCGGTATCCGCCGAACAATTCGTCGCCACCATCCCCTGACAACGCCACAGTCACCCGTTCCCGCGCGATCTTGCACACGGCGTAGGTGGGCATGGCGGACGGGTCGCCGAACGGCTCGTCGTAGATGGCGGCCAACTTATCCAGCAGGTCGAAATCGTCGGGGCTGACTTCGCGCGAGACATGGGAGGTGTGGTAGCGCTCGGCCATGCGCCGGGCATAGGCGGATTCGTCATGGCTGGACTCGCCGAAGGAAATGGAAAAGGTGCGCACCGGGTCGGAACTGGCCGAGGCCATGGACGCCACCACGGCGCTGGAATCCACTCCGCCCGACAGGAACGCCCCCAACGGCACGTCCGAGATCATGCGCATGCGGGTGACTTCCGCCAGACGCGGGCGCAGTTCCTCGGCGGCCTCGTCCACGCTGATGGCCAAGGGTGCTGCCATGGGCAGATCCCAATAGGCTTCCATGCGGGGGGCGCCGCCGCGCCGCCACACCATGCGGTGGGCCGGCGGCAGCTTGCGTACGGCGCGGTAGATGGACAGCGGATCAGGCACATAGCCATAGGCGAAGAAGCATTCCACCGCCTGGGGATCAAGCTCGCACGGCATGTCGGGATGGGCGCGCAACGCCTTCAGTTCCGAGCCGAAGGCCAGGGTGCCATCGGGCATGTCGGCGTAATACAACGGCTTCTTGCCCAGACGGTCACGGGCCAGGAACAGGGTCTCGGCGTTTTCGTCCCACAGGGCAAAGGCGAACATGCCGCGGAACCGCTTCACCGAGGCCGCGCCCCAGCTTTCCCAGGCATGGACGATCACTTCTGTGTCGCTATGGGTGCGGAAGGTGTGGCCCAGGGCTTCAAGCTCGGCGACCAGTTCCTGGAAATTGTAGATTTCGCCGTTGAACACCACCACTACCGAGCCGTCTTCGTTGTACAGCGGCTGATGGCCGCCGCCGACGTCGATGATGGCAAGGCGGCGATGGGCCAAGGCGATGCCGGGGCCGAGATGCTCGCCGTCACCGTCCGGTCCCCGGTGCTGGATGGTTTGGTTCATACGGCGCAACAGAGTGCCATTCATGGGACGGCTGTTGCGCGGATCGAAGATACCTACCAGACCGCACATGCGCGTCCTCCCCCTTATTGTTCAAACGGCAGATGGGCCAGCAATTGGGCCAGGGCAGCGGGACTGGCCTCGTTCAAATCCGTCGCCACTGACACCACGGCCGCATGACGGCGCCCGGCCAGTAATTCGGACCGCAAATCCGCCGCCATGGCCGCAAGGCCCGGCTGGCGCCACGCGCCGTCCACCCACACCGCCATCCACATCAAACGTTGCCGCCCGCCCGCTTCCAGCACGAAGGCTTGCACCGGGGCGCGCACACCGTTGATCTCGGTCCATTGAATTTGGCGGTCCATGATCCGCCAGCGCGCCGGGTCGGCCATGCGGTGTTCCATGCCCAGCAGCTTGCCTTGGCGCACCGGGCGTTCCAGCACAACCATGGTCAAATCCACGGCTTGGCCGGCCACCAGACAGCCCACACTGCCGGCGGCATCCACGCGGTCCAATTCGGGTGACCAGCCGGGCGGGCCGATGGTGATGGCGGCGGTGCCGCAGGACAGGTTCATATGCGCCGTCCCGGCGGAAGCGCGGTCGGGCGACAGCATGCCTGCGGCCACCAGTGCCGCCACCGCCACCAAAGCGGCCGCCGCCGCCATGGGAATGAAGCGGCCCACGGCCAGCCCGCCATGGAACCCTGGTACAGGGTCGGGCGCGGGATCACGGAAGCGGTTCCCCAGCGCCATGACCGCCAGCATCAGCACGGTAAAGCCGCCCCAGCCCCACAGCAGATGATCGTCCACGATATCGGCTTGGTTGTCGGTCAGATGCCCCACCAGCACGATCAGGAACACCCGCAGCCAATTGCCGCCGATGGCCACCGCCACCATGGCGGCGACGAAGGCCACGCGCTTCCACGGGCGCTGGTAGATCAGCGCCGCATAGGCCAGCGAGACCGCCAACCCCGACAGCAGGAAGTTGAGCCCCGCGCAGCCCGGCGCCACGAAATAACTTCCCGAGGGCACCTCGATGTGCAGCCCTTCCAGCAGGGTCGGCACGCCCACGGCACTCAGCAGGGCCGAGGCCGCCCCGGCGGTGTAGTCCTGCAGCAGCGGCAGCAGACCCTCGCCGGTGGGAACCATCAGCCAAAGATAGGAAAACGGCAGCAGCAGGCGGAGATAAGCGGCCCGGCCCACGACACTGAGCAGCGCGCTTTGCACCATGCCGATCAGGGCGAAATGGGTGCCCTCGGCAATGCCGGCCAGATGGGCCAGCAGCCACAGCACGGCAAAGCCCGCCATGGCGGCCACCCCCCAGGACGACGGCGCGGGCGTCATGCCCTGCAGACGCCCGCGCCCGTCCCAAATCAGCCACAGGGCAAGAGGCAGGATCAGAAAGCCATGATTATAGGCCGAGCTGACCGACCACAGATTAACAATACCACTAACCGTTCCGATATAGACAACAGACAATGCAGAAACGAAGACAATTGCAACAAGTGCGGCAGAACGCCAGTCCGCCAAAGCGCCACTGGCATATTTGACTACAGTCACATCTACTTGTTTCATATTAAGCCGCGTTGGATTTGTTAAATTTGGCGGCATATGATCTACCGTCCCTGCACGCTCAGCAACTAGGCGGAAGGCGAGTATGAAGACACTCTTGTTCTTGACCCAACGCCTGCCCTACCCGCCCAACAAGGGTGACAAGATCAGGTCCTTTGCCGTGCTCAAGCACCTCGCGAAAAGCTGGCGCATCCATCTGGGCTGCTTCATCGACGACCCCGCCGACCGCCAATATGTGGACGCGCTGAACGAATTCTGCGCCGAGACCATGTGCATCGAGCTGAACCCGCGCGCCGCCCGGTTGCGGGCTTTACGCGCCTTGGTCCGGGGCGGACCGCTGTCCGAGGCCTATTTCGCCGACGCCCGCCTTGCCGCCTGGGTGCGCAGGGTAAAGCCGGACGCGGCGTTCCTGTATTCGTCGGTCATGGGGCAATATCTGCGCGGGGTCCAACGGCCGCCCCGCGTGGTCATGGATTTCGTGGACGTGGATTCCGACAAATGGCGCCAATATGCCGAGCGCCAGTCCTGGCCCATGTCGTGGGTCTACCGCCGCGAGGCCGCACGGCTGCTGGAATTCGACCGCGCCATGGCGGTTAGCGCGGATGCGGTCACGTTTGTGTCGGAAGCCGAAGCCCAATTGTTCCGCCGCCAAGCGCCCGAAACGGCGGCAAAAATCCGCGGCATATCCAACGGCATCGACCTGGATACCTTCGCCCCGGGGCCTTACCCAGCGCCGTTCACCGGCCCCACCATGGTGTTCACCGGGGCCATGGATTACTGGCCCAATGTGGACGCGGTGGGCTGGTTTTCGGCCAAAATCCTGCCGCGCATCCGCGCCAGCCTGCCGACGGCTTCATTCGTCATCGTCGGCTCGAACCCGACGGACGAGGTTCGCCGTTTGGCCGAATTGCCCGGCGTGACGGTGACCGGGCGCGTGCCCGACGTGCGCCCCTATCTGGCCCATGCCCATGCGGTGGTCGCCCCCATGCGGGTCGCGCGCGGCATCCAGAACAAAGTGCTGGAGGGCATGGCCATGGGCCGCCCGGTCATCACCACGCCCCAAGGGCTTGAGGGCATCCATGCCGAACCGGGGCGCCACTTGCTGCTGGCCTCGGGCGCCGACGACTTCGCGGCGGCGGTGCTGGGGGTGCTGAACGGGGCCGAGGGTCAGCACCTCGGCGCGGCGGCGCGGGCGCAGATGGTGGCGTGTTACGACTGGTCGGATAAGCTGGCGGCATTTTCGCGGTTGTTGGAGTGATCCCACCCCGGATCGCGCAAGCGCGTCCGGGGTGACGAGCGAAAAATTTACCCAATATGCCGCACCACCATGGGCCCGAAAACATTCGCCAGCCCCAGCGGCAGCCGCTTCCACACCGCGATGAAGGCCTTGTATTTCGGGTTCAACGGATTGATCTCCGGCACCGTTCCGCCTTGGGCCATACGGTATTCGTGGGTCACCGGCGCAGGCGTGAAACCCCAATTCTTTTTGAAGCTGTACGGCCCAGTGCCGACCTTCGAGCGCCCGAAATCGAACACCCCGAAGCCCCGGTCATGGGCACGGCGCATCAGCCGCCAATACATGAAATCATTGGCGCCAAGATCGCGGGCCTGGGGCGCACAGCCGGTGTAATAGGGCATGACCCGATCGCGGAAATAGAAGCTGAGCACGCTGGCAACCGGCACTCCGTCATGCAGCACCGTCAGGCAATCGGCATCGCCTGCGAACTCGGCCATGAGCAGACGGAAGAAGCGAGCGCCGAACACCGGGGTGCCCATGTTGCGCATGCTGAAGGCGTAAAGTTGGAAGAAGCGTTCGGGTGTGGAATCCACCTCGTCCACCAAAGTGCCCTCCAACGCCTTGCGCACCACGGCGCGCTGCTTGCGCGGGATTTGTTTCAGGCACTCGCCCTCGTCACCGGCAATGGGGCGTTCGAAGGTGCCGTACAAATCCGAGCGGGCCGCCCATCCCTCGCCCTCGCCATGACAGCGGGCCGGTTGACGGTATTCCAGATAGTCGGCGCCGCTGCTTTTCAGCACGTCCATGGCGGCATTGTCCAACGCAATACGGGCCTCTTCATCCACCGCCGCGATGCCGCCGCCGATGGTGAAGGCGGTGGACACCAGACGGTTGCCGAATAACGGGCTTTTCAGATGGATCAGCGGCAACACGCCGACCACGGCGCCATCACGTTCGGCGAACAGATAATGGGGCTTCTGGCCGTAGGCAGCCTGGATCACCCTGCCCCAGCCGGCACGGTGGAAAAAGCTGGCATCGGGGCATTGGGCGACAAAGCTGTCCCACGCGGCCACGCTGTCATGGCCGAGTTCTTTGATTTTCATCGGTTCACCCCTGTTGGAAGACGGTGTCCATACGATCCCAGGCGAAGTCCCGCACCAGACGCTCCAGGCGTTTTTCCGTGCGGTGCAGGTTCAGGTAATGGCGGAAGCGCGCCTTGGCCGGCAAACCAGACACGCGCGGCTGACCGGCATCGATCTCCCACGGATGGAAATAGAAGATGGCGGGCCGGTCATCCATACGGTTGACGCGAGCAATGGCGGCGCGGGACAGAGCGTAAGGCAGCAGGCGGAAAAACCCACCGCCGCCGCACGGGACGTTGCGTGCGCCGAAACGAAGCGTGGTGACCGGATACTCGACGAAACCGCTCGGACCGGGCTGGAAGGCGAAGCGCGGTGCGGACGGCATGCCGTAATAATCATGGCGCACCGGATAGACGCTGGAGGAATAGGCGTAGCCTTCCTCCGCCAGCACCTCGAAGGCCCACAGATTGGCGGCGCCGATGGAGAATGTTGGCGCCCGGTAGCCGCGCACCGCTACCCCGCTCAAATCCTCAAGCAATGCCTTGGCCCGGCGGATGTCCTGGCGGAAACCGTCGCGGCCCTGATCGTCGGCGCGGCGGTGTTCGGAGCCATGGCTAGCCAACTCGTGGCCGCCCGCGACGATGCGGCGGACCAAGCCGGGATGGCGTTGGGCCACCCAGCCCAGGGTGAAGAAGGTGGCATGGATACCGGCACGGCTGAACAGGTCGAGGATGCGGTCGGTATTGGCCTCGACCCGGCGCAGCTGGCGGTCCCAATCGGAGCGGTCGATGGCGCCGGACAGGGCCTGGACTTGAAACCAGTCCTCCACATCCACGCTCATGGCATTGACCATGCGGCCATCCCGGCGCAGGGGAACGATCGGCGTCTCGCGAAAGCGCAACGGCACGGCGGTCATGGGGTGCCCCCTGATGTCAGAAACGGTCTTTGGATTCCGCCAGCGAGGCGAAGAATTGCAGCGCCCTGCCGTGGCGCTCCACCGTGCGTTCCACATGGTCCAACCGGTCCATCACGGCGGTATCGCGGCCCGCTGGGGCGGCAACGCGGCCATCCGACGAGTCCAATATCTGCGCGTTCTCGCGCTGATGATCTTCCGCCACCACCCGGACCACGTCGTCATCGATTGTCAGCAGGCCATCGAGGAAGGCATGCAGCAGGATGCGCGAGCACAGCACATTGATGCGCCGGGGCACCCCGTCGGTATTACGGAAAATCTCGGTCATGGCGGCGTCGGTGAAGATGGGCGCCGAGGTCCAGCCCACCAGGGTCAGCCGATGACGGATATACTCCGCCGTCTCTGCCTCGCCCATGGGGCCAAGATGGTAGGACGCGATGATGCGCTGGCGGAACTGTTCCAGATCCGGATTGGCCAGGGTGCGGCGGAATTGCGGCTGGCCCAGCAGAAAGCTTTGCAGCGGCACCTTGGCGCCCACCTGGAAATTGGACAGCATGCGCAATTCTTCCAGCGCCGCCGCCGACAGGTTTTGCGCCTCGTCGATCAGCAACAGGGTGCGCAGGCCGCGCGAATGGTTGGAGACCAGAAAGTCTTCGATGCGGCGCAGCAAAGTGGCCTTATCGCTGCCCTGGAACTCCAACCGAAACGCGCTGGCGACGGAGCGCAACGTGTCTTCCGCCTGTAAATTGGTGCTGACCACCTTGGCGGCCACCACCCGAGAGGTGTCCAGGGTCGCCAGCAGATGGCCCAGAATGGTGGTTTTCCCCGCCCCCACCTCGCCGGTGACGACGATGAAACCCTCTGATTGCTCAATACCGAACATCAGATGGGCCACCGCTCTGCGATGTACCGAGCTCTCAAAGAAAAAACGCGGGTCCGGGGTAAGTTGGAACGGAAGCGCGGTCAGTCCATAAAACTCGGTATACATCAGCCCCCCTTAGAATTGTTTCCTGAACCCTATTGCCACCAGGTTTTCGGTGACCCCATTGCCTGTCTCAGGCTGGGAATCCACGAACCAATAGCCGGCATGGCTCGAAAGAGTGGGAGTAATGGCGTAGTTCAGCGCCAGCGAGGCGCGCAGGCGCTCTACCTTGCCGCTGTCCGCGGGCGCCTCGATGATGTCCGAGCGGCTGATGGCGGCGGTGCTGCTCAGCAATTCCGTCAGCTGGTGGGTCCAGCTGGCGCCCACATCGATGGCCGTGGTCTCGTTGCTGACAGTGCCGGTGGACTCACGGGTCGCCAGCGAGCCGGTCAGCATGAAGGTGTCACGGTCCAGGCGATGGGTGACGGACAGGCTGGTCTGCGTCTGCTTGAATGCCGCATCCGTGCGCTCGAACGGCGAAGCAGTGGGGTCGGGCGCCAAGCCGGTGAACGGATCGATCAAACGGCCTTCTGGGTCACGGTTGATCTCGTTCAGCGAGGTGGCGATGGACTCGGCTTCGGTGGTCACGCCGGTGTTGTGCGACAGCTTCAACTGGGTGCGCTCGCCGATGGCCTGGGTCGCCTTGACGAAGACGTTCACGCCGTCATAGCGATGCCCGACCTCTGCCGCCACATCCGTGCGCGGCGATGGCGTCCAATGCAGGCCGCCGCCATAGAACACGCCGCTATACTGGTCGCTGTCCAGGGTGGCGTTGTTCAGATAATCGTGGCCCAGGTGACCCAGCACGCCCCAATCATGGTTGACCCGATATTCCCCGTGGCCCGTATGGCTGGTCTGAATGAACACGGTGCTGGCCTCGCGCCGCACGTTTTCGAATTCGTAGGACCACAGCATCTGGGTGAAGTCATCGCCGCTGCGCACGCCAACGGTCTGCGCATCGCCCACGCTGTCGCTGATGCCGGGGCTGGTGTTACTGCCGCTGCCGGTGGACAGATACTTGGTCTCGTCATGGCGATAGCGCGCCTGTGCGGCGGCGAACGAGCCGAAGCGGTGACGCAGCATGGGTGTCAGCGTATAGCTGGCAACGCGCGCCTGATTGCTGGGCGCAGTGCGGCCATCGGCCGTGGCCGCGGCGGTGGGATTGATCAGCTTTTCGGAAATGGCGCCGCGCGCATCCACCGAGAATAGATCCTCGATCACCTCGGCCCCGGCCATGGCGACGCCTTGATGACGCATGCCGTCCAGATCGTTCTGGGCGGCATAGCGGTCATAGGCCAGACTGTAATCCAGCCCCACATTCACGCGCGCGCCCTTGCCGGTGATGTTGATCGCCGGTGTGACGGTGGTGATGAAATCGGCCTTTTGATCACTTGAGGTCGAAAGCACGTTGTCCGTCCATTTCTCCTCGACGCCGATAGAAGGCGTGACCTGGAAGATCTGAGCCGAGGATGGGTTGGGGATCAGGGGCAAAATAACGGCTGAACTGCTGAGAAACAGGGCCCACCGGTCATGCTTGGCCATAGTCGTAGTACTCGTGCATAGGGATGCCAATATCGTCGGATGCCATATTGAGGATACAGCTGACGTTTGGGCAACCCTCCAACAAGGTTAGGGTCCGCTCAAGACCCAACTTGCTGGTTCGGTTTTTTTCCACCACCACGATGGCCTGCCCCACCAGCGGAGCCAGCACGCTGGCTTCCGTACTGGCAAGGACCGGAGGGGTGTCGATCAGGATGACGCGGTCAGGATAACGTTCGGACAATTCGCGCACGAGTTGGGCCATCTGCTTGCTGGAAAACAGCTCGGTGGTGTGCGGGTGGACACGCCCCGCCGGCAGGAATGTGAGGTTGGGGATCGAGGTGCGCAGCAGCACGTCGCGCGTCTTCACCCCCGGCTCTATGAGCAAATCCACCAAGCCCTTGTGAGACCCCGCCCCCAACAGGTCGCCGGCGGAATGGTGATAGCTGTCGCCATCCACCAGCAGGACACGGATATCGCGCTCGAAGCTGAGGCTGAGCGCCAGATTGACCGAACAAAAAGTCTTGCCCTCACCGGGCATGGAACTGGTGACCATGATGACATGGCCTTGGCCCCCACTGCGTCCGCCATGGGGGAACGCTTCGGCCAGCAATTGGCGTTTGATGACGCGCAATTCCTGGGACAACCGGCTGGGCGGCGCGTTGGGGGTGACGAAGCCGGCGGCGGCCAGCCGGCTGGTGCTGATGTCCAGGATGGGGGTGCCGGACGCGACCGGTTCGGGTTCCGCTGGCACAGGCTGCGCGACCGGAGCCGGAGCCGGAGCCGGTTCCACCACGGCGGGACGAGCGCTGGCAAGCCGGCTGGCGACACGTTCGGCCAAGGTCTCACGGGCGCGGCTTTCATCCTTCATGGCCGCGCATCCTCTCCATCAGCTTATGACTGCCCATGACGGTGGACAATTGGGTGGCGAAGATGGACAGCGCCATGGCGGCCACGAAGCACGCCATCAAGCCGCTGGAGGCAAAGGCGAAGCGGCGCAGACTGACGCGGCGGCGCTGGGCACGGGCGGGATTTTCGAATTTCGGCACGGCGCCAAGAACACGGACGTTGAACCGCTCCATCAGTTCCGCGGCGCTGCCCAAGGTATCGTCCATCTTGTGCAGCAGAAAGGTCAGGCCGCCCCCCGCGCCCAACGCCGCCACCAACACGCCCATGATGAATAGCGGGCGGTTGGGCCAGGACGGCACCGAGGGAACCTGGGGCGGCTCGATGATGCGGAACTGCACCTTGTCGCCGCTGGCTTCCACCGCTTCCGAGATGCGAGCGGATTCGCGCCGGCCCAGCAAATCCTCGTACTTGATTTTGATGACGCCGTATTCGCGATTGAGATCGGACAGCTCGGCTTCCACGCGGGGGGCGACTTCCGCCAAACCCGCGATACGGCTGGCTTCTTCCTGGGCCTGACGCATCTGGCCCTCGGCCTTGGCCACATCGCCTTCGGCCTGCACCAGCCGCAGCTTGATCTGGTCATAGACGGCATTGGGTATGCGGGTCCGCGTGATTCCCGCCGCCTTGGGGGCAGGTCCGGGGCCAGCCTGGACCATTTCGGCCTTCAGCTGATCCAGTTCGCTACGCGCCGAGACAACATCGGGATGGCGATCGGTAAAGCGCGACTTCATCTGCGCCAAACTCGATTCCAACTGACGCAGCCGGCTATTGGCGTCCGTAGCCGTGCCACCGGCCACATAAACCTGCGGGGCGCCTTCCATCTCAAGCATCTGCGGCACGCTGGCCAGATGGCCGCGCAACTGATCGCGGATGATGACCGCTTCCTCAAGATGCAGCTTGGCGGCGTTGAGGTTCTGGCGAACCTGCTCTTCCCGCCCGGCGAAATTGGCTCCGGTCGCCACCAGCACCGAATTGTTGCGGCTTTTGAATTCGGCCAGGGCGCCTTCGGTCTTTTGCAGCTTGGCTTCGTATTCGGCGATCTGGTTCTCGATGAACGTGCGCGCATTGCCCATGCTGGCGCGGTTTCGCCCCAGATTGCCCTCGATCAGGATGTTGAGGATTTCCTCGATCACCCGCTTCGCCAGCACCGGGTCCGAATTGATGTAGGTCAGCGAGAACAGGTTGCGCCCCTCGGCCTTGAGCAAAATACGCTTGAGCAAATCGTCATACAGCGCCTCCAACTCGGCATCGCTGCCGGCGCCGATGTCCAGATCGGCGGCACGGGCGGCCTGGGCGATGTTTTGGCGATTGAGCAGCGTGCGGTTCATCACCTCCAACTGGCGCTGCACGTCGCCCGTGACGGCAAGGGTGCCCAGCAGCGGCGTCAACAAGGTGTTGGTGTCCACGTAAATGCGGGTCATGGCCTGATACTGGTTGGGCAGGGCCAAAACGGTCACCCAGCCGGCCAGGGCCAGCACCCAGGACACGGCCAGGAACAGCCAGCGGCGGCGCCACATGGCGCGCAGCTCGGCGACGATGGCAGGCGGCAGGGGGAAGCTCACGCTACAGCCATTTCTGCGGGATGATCAGGATGTCGCCGGGCGCCACTTGGACATTGGCGCTGAGGTCGCCGTCCTCAATCAGATCGTTCAGGCGGATGCGATAGCTGTCCGAGCCCTTGCCCTCGACTTTGCGCACGATGACCGCGCGGTTTCCGGCGGCGAACGGCGTCAGGCCACCGGCGGCGATCAGCACGTCCAGCACGGTCATATCCTGGCGGAACGGGATGGCCTGGGGCTTGGCGGCCTCACCCACCACGCGGATTTGGCGGTCCAGGGGGCCGACGAAATTCTGCATGATGACGGTGGCCTTGGGCTCGACCACGAATTCGGACAGACGCTTTTCAATCTCGCGCGCCACATCGGTGGGCGCCTTGCCGGCGACCACCAGATCCTCGATCAGCGGGATGGTGATGCGGCCATCGGGGCGCACCGAAACCTGGGCGCTGAGATCGGGATTGCGCCAGATGAACACCTGCAACGCATCACCCGGCCCGATCACATAGGCTGCGGTGCTGTCTTCCTTGGCTTGGCCCACCAATGGCGGCAGTCCGTCCGAGCGGTGAGAACACGCGGCGAGCGACAAAATTGTGAGCGCGGCCAACAAAGGCTTTCGCATTGTTTATTCCTTACTGCGCCACCTTGGTGTGTCCCGTATTGATAGCCGCAAGAATTGACCGCAACAATCTGCCTAAGCGCTTAGCCGATACCTCCTATATCCAAGACGAATAGTGCCAAGTTGTCGGCAAACCCGCCATCTCTACTAGGCGGCGCCGGACTTCTCGCTAGCTGTTGGATTTCCATGGTCGGTCCATCTTCTCGAAGGGCTCATTCAGGGAAGGTCCAATATGCTGCGATTTTTCAGGCATTACGTGGATATCCCCGCCATCGTGCTGGTGGCGTGCGAGATGGCGATCCTGTTTTCCGTGCTGCATGCCACCGCCGACATCCTGCGATCCCTTGGTTTCGACATCAGGGCCGACGCTTCGGCGGCGTTGCTGATGACGCTCACGGCGGCTGCCGGCATGACCTCGGTGGGCCTGTATAACCGCGAGCACTTCGTCCACATGCGCCACACCATTGCGCGCGCCGTGGTCGCCCTTCCGCTGATCGTGCTGTGCATCGCCGCCGTGCTGGGCGGCTATGGCTGGCTGGCCGGCGACGCCCCGCCCATCCCCTATTACCTGCTGTGCGCCGCCGGGTTGTCGGCGTTCTTTCCCCTACTGCTGATGGCGCGGGAAATCTTCATTCGCGTTATCGACCATCTGGGCGCCTTCCGCCGCCGGGTGGTGGTTATCGGCTCGGGCGCACGGGCGGCCAAGATCGACAAGTTGAGCCGTGAATTGAAGGACCGCAGCTTCACCGTGGTGGGCTTCATCCATCTGGACCGCGGCGGCGAGCAAGCCCAGGACAGCGAACGCCGGGCCAGTAACCGCCGCCAGGACTATCTGGTGGCGCCTGAGAACGTGGTAGATTTCTGCATCAGCAACAATGTGGAGGAAGTGGTGGTGGCGGCCACCGAGCGCCGCGGCCTGCCGGTGCACCAATTGCTGGCCTGCAAGATGCACGGCATCCGCGTCACCGAGCACCATTCCTTCTGGGAACGCGAAAGCGGCCAGGTGGATTTGACCGATATCCGTCCCAGTTGGCTGCTGTTCTCGGACGGCTTCAGCAAGGGCTTCACCCGCGCCGTCCTCAAGCGCGTGTTCGACGTGGTGGTGGCCTTGGTCGTGCTGCTGCTGACCCTGCCGCTGACCATCCCCACCGCCATCCTGATCATGCTGGAAAGCCCCGGCCCGGTGTTCTATCGCCAAGAACGCGTCGGCCTGCACGGGCGGCGCTTCATGATCTTGAAATTCCGCTCCATGCGGGTGGATGCGGAAAAGGACGGGCCGCGCTGGGCCGCCAAGAACGACAGCCGCGTCACCCGCATCGGCGCCTTCATCCGCAAGGTCCGCATTGACGAAATCCCCCAGGTCATCAATGTGCTGAAGGGCGACATGAGCGTGGTCGGCCCCCGCCCCGAACGCCCCGTCTTCGTCGAGTCCCTGGCCCAGGCCATCCCCTATTACAACGACCGCCACACGGTAAAGCCGGGCATCACCGGATGGGCGCAGATCAACTACCCCTACGGCGCCACGGAGGAGGACGCCCGTATGAAGATGGCCTACGACCTTTATTACGTGAAGAACCACAGCCTGTTCCTGGACAACATCATTCTGCTTCAGACCGTCAAGGTTCTGCTGTGGAACGACGGCGCCCGCTGACATGGACTTGGTCTTTGTCACCAGCCACGGCATGGCCGCACTGGCCTTTACAGGCTTTGCCGTTCTGGTCGCCCTGGCCCGCAACGGCGGGCGCCATCGCCTTTTGGCGGTGGCCGCCGGCCTTGCCAGCGCCCTATGGAGCGCCAGCATCGCCGCAGCGCTTCCGCCCATGGTCAGCCTGGGTCTGGAATTGCTGCGCAATACCTCATGGCTGTGGCTGCTTTGGGCCCTGCTATGCGCCGGTGGCGAACGCACCCGTTCGGCCACGTCGATCCTAAGCGCCGGGCGGTTCCTGCCCTTGGCCGCGCTGGCCGCCAACTTTGTGCCGCAGTTGGGCTCGCTGGTACAAATCCAGATGCTGGTGGTGCCGGTGCTGGAACTGCTGGCCCTGGAAAACCTGCTGCGCGCCACCGGGCAAGCCGGGCGCTGGCGGCTGAAATACCCGTTCCTCGGCCTGGGCCTGATCTTCGCCTACGACCTTGTGCTTTATGCCGACCGGCATCTGCTGGGCGAACTTGACCCCACGTTCTTCTCCGCACGAGGCTTCGTCAATGCCTTAGCAACCATTCCGCTGACCGTGGGCGTGGCCCGCCTGAAAGAATGGTCGGGGGATTGGGACATCGACATCCACGCGTCGCGCAAAGCGGCGCTGCACTCAATGGCGCTGATCGCCAGCGGCCTTTACCTCATGACCATGGGCTTCATCGGCTTCGCCATCCGCGAGGTCGGTGGCGAATGGGGAGGTGCGCTGCAAGTGACCTTCATGTTCGCCGGCCTGCTGATCATGGCCGCCGTATTCGCCTCGGGCCGGGTCATGTCGTGGGCGCGGGTGGTCATCCGCAAGCACTTCTTTTCCTATAAATACGACTACCGCGAGGAATGGCTGCGCTTCATCCGCATGCTGTCGGCGGGCGAGGCCGGCAGCCTGAGCGCCCGCGTGCTGCGCGCCATGGCCGATCTGATGGACAGCCCCGCCGGGGCCCTGTGGCTGAAACGATCGGACGCCGCCTATGTGCCCGAAATCGCCTGGAACTATCACGGCCCGCGCGCCTGCGAACCGTTGACCTCGAAGCTGGCGGGCTTCCTGGCCCAAACCGGCTGGGTGGTGGAACTGGACGAATTGCGCGCCGATCCAGCCCTGTACCAAGGCCTGGACACCCCCGACTGGCTGGCCGCCCACAACCGCGCATGGCTGGTGGTGCCGCTGGTCCACCGCACGGAAATGGTCGGCTTTCTGGTGCTGGACCGCTCGCGCGCGCCCCATCGGCTGGATTGGGAAGACCGCGACCTGCTGAAGACCACCGCCACCCATGCCGCCGGTGCCCTGGCCGAGGAACTGATGGCGGAAGCCCTGCGCGAAGCCCGGCGGCTGGAGGATTTCAACCGCCGCTTTGCCTTCGTCATCCACGACATCAAGAACGTGGTCGGCCAGATGAGCCTGATGCTGGACAATTTCCGCCGCTTCGGCGACCGCGCCGACTTCCGCCAAGAGATGGTGGAAACCATCGACAATTCCGTATCGCGCCTGCGCTCCCTGTTGGAACGGCTGTCGGTGGAACGCCGCCAACCAGCGCCCCCGGGCCGCACCGATTTGACCGATCTGCTAAACCGCTTGGCGCGGCAATGGCGCGGTACCTTCCCCAACGTCCACACCACCATCCCCGTGGACGCCGCCATGGTCACCGCCGACGAACCCGCGCTGGTCAGCGTGCTGGACAATCTGGTGGGCAACGCCGCAGCAGCAGCCGGTGCGGACGGCCATGTGACCCTGTCGCTGTCGCGCCAAGCGGGCGAAATCACCGTGGTGGTGGCCGATGACGGACCCGGCATGGATCTGGAATTCGTCAATGGCGAACTGTTCCGCCCCTTGCGCACCACCACCAGCACCGGCTGGGGCATCGGCGCATGGCAGGCCCGCCATCTGGTGCGCGAGATGGGCGGACGGTTGGACGTGGACAGCGAGCCGGGGCGCGGCACCATTGTACGGGTCGCCCTGCCCGAGCAAGAAAGGGCCGTTCCATGAGCAAAGCCAAAATCCTGGTGGTCGAGGACGATCCCGGCCTGCGCTCGCAGATGAAGTGGAGCCTGTCCGATTACGACGTGGACGTGGCCGCCGACCGGGTCTCGGCGCTGAGCGCTTTCGAACGCCTCGCCCCGCCGGTGGTCCTGCTAGACCTAGGCTTGCCACCCGATGCGGACGGCGCCAGCGAGGGGCTGGCGACGCTGCAAACCATCCTCATGCAAGCCCCCATGACCAAGGTGATCATCACCACCGGCAATGAGGAACGGGCCAACGCGTTGGAGGCGGTGGCTCTGGGGGCATACGACTTCCACAACAAACCCATCGACCCCAACCTCATGCGGCTGGTCATCGACCGCGCCCTGCGCCTGCACGACATGGAGGCTGAGAACCACCGCTTGGCCGCCTGTCAGGCCAACAATCCGCTGGACGGCGTCATCGCCGCCTCGCCGGTCATGCTGCAGGTGTGCCGACAGGTGGAACGGGTGGCGGGCGCCAATGTGGCGGTGCTGATCACGGGGGAAAGCGGCACCGGCAAAGAGGTCATCGCCCGCGCCATCCAGCGCGCCAGCCCGCGCGTGGGCAAGCCCTTCGTCGCCATCAACTGCGCCGCCATCCCCGCCAATCTGCTGGAAAGCGAGCTGTTCGGCCACGAGAAGGGCGCCTTCACCGGCGCCGTACGCCAGACCATCGGCAAGGTGGAGCAAGCCCATACCGGCACCCTGTTCCTGGACGAGATCGGCGATATGCCGGTGGATCTGCAGGCCAAGCTGCTGCGCTTCCTGCAAAACCGCACCATCGAGCGCATCGGCGGACGCCGCGAGATCGAGGTGGATGTCCGCATCGTCTCGGCCACTAACCGCAATCTGGAAGAAGCCATGGTGACCGGCGGCTTCCGCGAGGATCTGTATTACCGCCTGAACGAAGTGACCATCGCCCTGCCCCCCTTGCGCGACCGCCCCGGCGACGCCGTGCTGCTGGCGAAGTTCTTCCTGGTCAAACACGCCGAGGGCCTGGGCCGCCCGCCCAAGGGGTTCTCCCCCGACGCCATTGCCGCCATCGCCGCCTATGGCTGGCCCGGCAATATCCGCGAGCTGGAAAACCGCATGCGCCGGGCCATGCTCATGGCCGAGGGAAAATCCATCACCGCCGCCGACATCGCCCTGCCGGGCAGCGGTGCGGGCGCCGAGTTGCCGCCGCTGAAGGATATCCGCGAGAAGGCGGAAACCGAGGCGGTCCTGCGCGCCCTGGCGCTCGCCAACAACAACGTCTCTGCCGCCGCCGCCATGCTGGGCGTCTCCCGCCCCACGCTCTACGGCCTCATGCGCCAAGCAAATATCAATAGAAAGGAAGCGCCATGAAGACTCGCCATGCCTTGCTCGCCGTCCTGTTGGTGACCACCGCCCTGCCCGCCTGGGCTGCCGGCAGCGAGACCACCCAGTTGATTGAAAAAGCGCGCGAAGCCCAGCGCCAGGGCGATTCCCGCACGGCCATCATTCACCTGAAGAATGCTGTGCGCAAAGACCCGCATAACGGCGAAAGCCGGTTCGAGCTGGGCATGGTCCATCTGCGCACCGGTGACTACCCCGGCGCCGAGAAGGAACTGCGTCAGGCCCGCGAGGCCAATTTCGATGTGGCCCGCGTGCTGCCGCCGCTGTCCTACGCCTACCTCATGCAGGGGAAATATCGCCAGCTTCTGGGCGATGTGGAGAACTGCCCGGGCAATGCCGATTGCCAATCCGCCGTGCTGGCCGCCCGCGCCCGCGCTCAACTGGCCCTGGGCAATCAGGCTGATGCGGAAAAAGAAGCCGAAGCCGCCATTCAGGCCGCGCCCAACAATCCCGAAGGCCACGTCGCCCGCGCCATTGCCGCCTTGGCCGCGCAAAACCTGAGCGCCGCCGAAAGCCAGATCGACGAGGCCCTGGCGACCAAGCCCAATCATTCCGAAGCCTTGGCGGTGAAGGGCGAAATCCGCCGCCTCGCCAATGACCCCGAGGGCGCCATCACCGCCCTGAAAGCGGCGGTAGAGGCCAATTCCCGCGACATGACCAGCCGCCAGAAGCTTGCCATGATGCTGCTGGCGGTGGATCGCCACGACGAGGCCGGCGAGCAGGCCGCCGAGGTGCTGAAGCTCAACCCAAAAAGCGTCGCCGCCATCTACGTCAAAGCCGCGCTTGAGGTCCGCGCCGGCCGCATGGCGGAAGCGCTGGAACTGGTGCGCCCCCTGGAGCCCGAGATCGCCAAGTTGTCCACCGGCAATTACCTGCTGGCCCTGATCCACGGCGCCAACGGCAATATGGAGCGCGCTCTTGACGCCGCCGACCGCTACCAGAACGCCAACCCCGACAGCATTCCGGCGGCCAAGCTGGCGGCGCGGCTATATTCCCAGCGCGGCGAAAGCGACCGCGTGGTGCGCTTGCTGATGCCGTTCCGCGACCGCTTGCTGGACGACAATGGCGGCCTTGCCCTACTGCAGTCCGGGCTGCTGGCCGAAGGCCGCACCGCCGAAATGCAAGAGCTGATGGCGACCATCGCCAGCCGCCACCCCGATGACAGCGCCACCAAAGCCCGCATGGCTTTCCTGAAAAGCGGCGAGACGTCCCAGCGCGAATTGGGCCTGCGCCAGTTGCAGGACATCGCCGAACGCGATCCCTCCGACGCCACCGCAGGGTTGATGCTGGTCATGGGCCGCCTGTCCGCCGGTGAATTCCAGCAAGCCATCGACGCCGCGAAAGCCATGGCCGCCGCCCAGCCCAAAGCCCCGCTGCCCCTGCACCTCAGCGCGTCGGCCCGGCTTGCCATGGGCGACGAGGCCGGAGCCCGCACCGATTTCCAAGCCGCGCTGAACAACGCGCCCGATTTCGTACCCTCGGCCCTGGGCCTGTCGGAAATGGATGTGCGGGCCGGTCATGGGGCAGAGGCACGCGCCCGCCTGGACGCCATCGTCAAACGCCAGCCCAAGGCAGTGAACGCCCTGATGGCGCGGGCGCGGATTGAAACGCGCGCGGGCTCGCCCGCCCAGGCCGTCCCCTTCCTGGAACGGGCAATCGCGGCTGCGCCCGATAACGGCGACGCCCGTTCGCAGCTGGTGGTGGCGCTGATGGAGGCCGGCGATAAGCCCCGCGCCGCCGCCGCCGCCGCCGATTTGATCCGGGCGCAGCCGCGCAACCCGGCGGCGCTGGAACTGGCCGGCCAAGCCCAAATCGCTTTGGGCAAGCGCGAGGACGCGCTGGCGACCTATCAACAATTGGCCCGGCTGGCGCCCGACCGCGACGGCCTGCTGCACCGCTTGGCGCAAGTCCAGATGGGCTTCGACATGATGCCCGAGGCCAAGGCCTCGCTGGACAAGGTGCTGGCCCTCAATCCCGCCAATGTCACCGCATGGCGCGACCGCGTCGAGATCGAGCGCCGCATGGCCGGCACCGATGCCGCCCTGAAACTCGCCAAGACCGTACGGACCAAAGCCCCCGCGGACCCGAGCGCCGCCTTGCTGGAAGGCGACGTGGCCGCCCTGTCCGCCAAGCCCGCGGAGGCAGAGGCGGCATGGCGCGAGGCTCAGGCCAAGCTGCCCTCCACCTACGGCGCCCAACGCCTGTACCGCGCCGCCCTGAAAAGGGGCGACCGCGCCGAAGCCCGTAAGGTGCTGACCGATTGGTTGAACCGCTCGCCCGACGATGCCGCCGGGCGGCTGATCCTGGCCGACGATTTGCTTGTGACCGGCGATTTTAAGGCGGCGGCGGTTCATTACGAACGGCTGGCGGTCAAGCTGCCGCTATCGGCGGCGGTGTTCAACAATCTGGCGTGGTCCTACCAGAAACTTGGCGACGCGCGCGCCTTGCCCACCGCCCAGCGCGCCTTCGGTCTGGCCCCGGCCTCGCCTGAAATCGTCGATACCTATGCCACCATGCTGTACCGCAAAGGCGAGCGCGACCGGGGTGCCACGCTGATCCAGCAGGCCTTCACCAAAGAACCAAACAACCCCGCCATCGCCTTCCACATGGCCGAGGTTCTGGCCGACCGCAAGGACATCGCGGCGGCGCTGAAAGTGCTGAAGCCGGTGATCGAGACCAAGGCCAATTTCGACGAGTCCACCAACGCCCGCGAGCTCTACCATCGCCTGGGCGGGCAGTGACATGACGGCCGCCACCACTCGGGTGCTGACCTTCACCACGCTGTACCCCAATGCCGCTCAGCCGGTCTTGGGCGTCTTCGTGGAGAACCGCCTGCGCCACCTTGCCGCCAGCGGCGAGGTCCAGGCCCAAGTGGTGGCGCCGGTTCCCTGGTTTCCCGTTGCCTCGCCGGTCTTCGGCCAGTGGGGAAAATACGCGGGCGCGCCCAAATTCGAGGACCGTCACGGACTGCGCATCTGGCATCCGCGCTATCCGGTCCTGCCCAAGATCGGCATGACCATTGCCCCGGCGCTGCTATACGCCTGGACCCTGCCCCTGGTGCGGCGGCTGAAGTTCGACGTGATCGATGCCCATTATTTTTATCCCGATGGCGTGGCCGCCGCCATGCTCGCCCGAACCTTGGGCAAGAAGCTGGTCATCACCGCGCGGGGCACAGACCTTAACCTCATCCCGCGCTATCGCCTGCCCCGCGCCCAAATCCGCTGGGCCGCCCAAACCGCTGCCGGCATCTGCACGGTCTGCGCCGCCCTGAAAGCGCCGCTGCTGGAAATGGGCATTCCCGAAAGCAAAATCCGCGTCCTGCGCAACGGCGTGGACCTTGAGGGCTTCCGCCTTATGGAACGCGCAAAGCCCGACGCGACCACCCTGTTGTCGGTGGGCCTGCTGATCGAACGCAAGGGCCATCATCTGGTGATCGAGGCCCTGACCCATTTGCCCGGCACCCGGCTGATGATCGCGGGCGGCGGACCCATGCGGGACGAGTTGGAAGCCCTCGCCCGGCGGCTGGGTGTGTCTGACCGGGTGCGCTTCCTGGGCGAAGTCCCCCATGACCGGTTGGCGGAGATTTACACTTCCGCCGACGCGCTGGTACTGGCCTCCAGCCGCGAAGGTTGGGCCAACGTGCTGTTGGAGGCCATGGCCTGCGGCACCCCGGTGGTCGCCACCGACATCTGGGGCACCGCCGAAGTGGTCGCATCGCCCGAGGCCGGCGTGCTGGTAGCCGAACGGTCCGCTGCCGCCATCGCCCAAGGCGTCCAACGGCTGCTGGCCGCCCTGCCCGACCGCCGCGCCACCCGCCTTTACGCCGAACGCTTCGGCTGGGAGCCGACGACACAAGGGCAGTTGGACATGTTTCGCGAGGTGCTGGCATGACGGGCACGCTGCTTCACGTATTCCCCACCTTCGACGTGGGGGGCAGCCAGATGCGCATGGCCACCATCGCCAATTATTTCGGCCCGCGCTGGCGCCATGTGGTCATGGCCCAGGATGGCCGCACGGCGTGCGCCCAGCGCCTGAAAATAGACGTAACGTTGGTGACACCCCCATCCGGCCTGTTGGCGCGCCGGCGCATTTTGCGGGACTTAGCCCCCAGCCGGCTGGTGACTTATAATTGGGGCTCCATGGATTGGGTGATGGCGAACTGGCCCGGCCTCATCCCCCATCTGCATGTGGAAGACGGCTTCGGCCCCGACGAGGCCACCGGGCAGCTCAAGCGCCGCGTCTTCGCCCGCATGCTGTTGCTGCGCCGCTCCACCGTGCTTCTACCGTCACAAACGCTTTACGCCATTGCCCGCAACGTCTGGCGTCTGCCTGCCCGCTGCCTGCGCTACGTTCCCAACGGCATCGATTGCGACCGCTTCGCCCTGGGCGATCAGGGCATCTTCCCCCCTGACCCACCCATCATCGGCACGGTGGCCGCACTTCGGCCCGAAAAGAACATCGCCCGGCTGGTGGATGCCTTCGCCCGCGTGGTAGCCCAGCGCCCGGCCCAACTGATCATCGTCGGCGACGGGCCAGAACGCCCGGCACTAACCAATCGCGTCCGTGCCCTGGGATTGACTGATCTGGTGACCTTCACCGGCGCGCATCCCAATCCCGAACGCCTGCTGCCATCCTTCGCCGTCTTCGCCCTGTCATCCGACACCGAACAGATGCCCATCTCGCTGTTGGAAGCCATGGCCGCAGGACTGCCCGTGGCCGCCACCGACGTGGGCGACGTGCGCGCCATGCTGCCCCGTGCCAACCCTGTCACCGCCAAATCCACCGAAGCCTTGGCCCAGGCGCTTCTCGACCTGCTGGCTGAACCAAATCACGCCGAGGCTGTGGGCCGGGCCAATGCGGTCCATGTGCGAAATGCTTACGATCAGGCGACCATGTTTTCCGCCTGGGCCAAGCTGCTTCAGTGACCTGAGACCGGCAAATTCCTCCAAATTTGGGTAGAGTCCGTCATCTATGGAGACGGACTATGAAGCGCAGCCGGTTCAGCGAGGAACAGATCATCGGCATCCTGGAGGAACAGGAAGCCGGTCATGCGACGGCGGATGTGTGCCGCAAGCATGGGACTTCGAGCGCCACGTTTTACAAGTGGAAGGCCAAGTACGGCGGGCTGGAGGTGTCGGAGGCCAAGCGGCTGAAGGCGCTGGAGGACGAGAACGCCCGGCTAAAAAAGCTGCTGGCCGAGGCCGTGCTCGACAACGCCATCCCGAAAGACGTCGCCTAAAAAACTGTCGCGGGGCCTTCTCCGCCTGCGGCCATAGAAACAGGTGGGACTATGATGGCCGCCGGAGGAGAGCGGCCGTCTGCTTTTTGGTGGACCTATACCCCGTAAAAAAACGTGGCCCATGGGTTGTCGCGGACTTGAGAGTGGTGACGCCTCGGCGCGATCCCGGTTAGGAAATTGATCATTTTCCGCAGCCCAGCCCCTCCTTATCGATTAGATGTGGAAAGGCTCATGCCATGGCTCAGCGGAACATGCCTGTCATTCATCCTGAGGCGGCGGCGATCGACATTGGCGCCACGATGCATATGGCGGCGGTCGGTCCGGACCGCGATCCGGCCCCAGTCCGCACGTTCAAAACCTTCACTGCGGATCTGCATCGGCTAGCCAAATGGTTCACCCAGTGCGGCGTATCGACTGGCGTCTATTGGATCCCCGTCTACGAAATCCCTGAACAGCATGGGTTCGAGGTGTTCGTGGTCAATGCGCGCGATGCCAAACACGTTCCGGGCCGCAAGACCGACGTCAGCGATGCGCAATGGCTTCAGCGACTCCATGCTTTCGGGCTGCTGCGCGCCAGCTTTCGCCCCCAAGGCGACATCGCCGCGTTGCGCGCCTATCTGCGCCAGCGCGAGCGGTTGCTGGACTATGCGGCTGCCCATATACAGCACATGCAGAAAGCGCTGACCCAGATGAATCTTCAGATCCATCACATCGTCGCGGACATCACCGGGGTGACCGGGAGGCGCATTCTCCGCGGCCTCGTGGCGGGCGAGCGGGATCCCGATGTGCTGGCGGCCTTCCGCGACCGGCACTGTCACGCTTCGATAGAGATGATCCGCCAAGCCCTGGTTGGCAACGACCGGGAAAAGCACCTGTTTGCGCTTGCCCAAGCCCTTGCGCTTTACGACGTCTACCGGGAAAAAGTCGAGGAATGCGATGCGCGGATCAAGGCCGTGCTGGGCCGGTTGAAGGCCGCCAGCGACAAACCAGCTGGGACGCTACCCGCTGCCCGTCATCGAACCAAGGCGGCCAATGCTCCGGCATTCGATGTTCGCCCCGCCCTCCACGCGATCCTCGGTGTCGACTTGACGCAAATCCATGGCCTTGGCCCCTATCTGGCGCTCAAGCTGGTCGGTGAATGCGGGACCGATCTCTCAGCCTGGCCGAGCGCCAAGCACTTCACCTCCTGGCTATGCCTGGCGCCGAGCAACAAGATCTCGGGAGGGAAGGTGCTATCGTCGAGAACCCGGCGCTCCGCCAACCGAGCCACAACCCTGTTGCGCCTCGCCGCCATCACGGTCGGGCGGACCGACACCGCGCTGGGTGCCTTTTACCGCCGACTGTCGGGACGCATCGGCAAAGCCAAGGCTGTCACCGCCACGGCGCGCAAAATTGCGGTGCTGTTCTACAACACCCTTCGGCATGGGATGGGGTACGTGGATCCTGGGGCTGCCTATTATGAGGAGCGTTACAAACGCCGCTCCGATTCCTGACCTGCTCTGGAACTCTCATCCGGCTGAAAGTAGAGCCTTGGCCGAAGTTACGCCGTCGGGCGCGGTTTGGGCAATGGGGCCAGGATTGGAGCCCGGAAC
>JACMLB010000428.1 GCA_014379805.1 Rhodospirillales bacterium
CATGGAACAGCCAGGGGCTGCCGGACAGGCTGACATCGGGCAGGAAGACGCTCTCGATCTGCTTGCTGGAGACGTAGAACTCCAAAAATTCGATGGAGGGCACCTTGTTGCCGACGAAATAGACCGGCTGGTTGAAGATGCAGTGGCGCAGATCGGTGGTGCGCAGCTTCTCCGACAGCAGGGCCACGTGCTCGGGCCCCATGGGCGGCTTGCCCACCACGTCGGCTTTGGTTGCGCCGGTGCCGATGATGGCCTTGAAGGCGGTGAAGACCTGATCCAGTTCCTTGACCGCGTCGGCCACCTTGTAGAAGGCGTATTCGTTATAGGCGTTGCGGCTGCTGACCGGGTCCTCACAGAACAGCTTTTCCACGCGGTTACACACGGCCAGCACTTCGGACACGCTGACGTGCGAATAGGTCACGAAGATATCGTTGTTGTGGGCGTGGAAGACTTCGCAATAGGGCGAGCGGCTGAAGCTTCGCTTGATATAGCTTTTGGCGCCTTCCAGCCGGCGATCCATGTCTTGGACGCGCGGCGCCGCCGACACGCAGAAATGAATCAGCCGCTTGCCCATGGGACTTTTCTTAACGGCATGCAGTTCGTGCAGGAACGCACGCTCGGACTCTGTCACGCGCATGGCGGAACACCCCTATCCAGTCGCCTCTCCCAGATACCCGCGGATTTTTTTTTGTTATTCCGTCGGGGTCGTCACAGCCATGAAGGCTGCGTAGTCCACGTCAGTTTCGAGGATGTGGCCCAACAGCCAATCCAGCACGAAGCCGCGGACCTTCAACGCCGCTTTGAGGGCATCCGCCCCCTTCACCTGCGCGCGCAGGCCGGCGAGCTCCTTGATGAACTCTTTGTGCATGGCGGAATGGGTTTCCAGGCCGGGATAGTTCCACGACTGCATCAACGCCTCTTCATGGGCGAAGTGGTAATCGATATAGGACCCCAGCGCATTGAGCACATCGTCCAGGCAATCGCCGGCCCGGTCGGCGTTGATATTCACATCCAATTGGTTGAGTAGCGCAAAAAGGATCAGATGCTCTGCATCCATTTCCTCTTGGCCGATTTTGTAGCCATCCTCCCACACGAACATGCCGCCGCTCCCCGGAAAATAAAAAGGCCGCCACGCCAAAAAGTGGCGGACGACCTGTGCATAAGAGATTACCCGTAGGGACAATAGGGAATCAAGCCCCTTCTCCCCACCCCTTCCACAGAACCTATGACCAGCATCCGGTGTTGCCCTACCAACGCAAACTGGAGGCTGCACATGGCAGGCAAGCTACACGGAAAGAAAATCGCCATCCTGGCGACGGACGGGTTCGAACAAAGCGAACTGACCGAGCCCAAACGGGCGCTGGAACAAGCCGGCGCGCAGGTGCACGTCATTTCCCCCCATGACGGTCAGATCCAGGGCATGCGGCATCACGATAAGGGCGACACAGTCCCGGTGGACCGCACTTTGGATGCCGCCAAACCTGAAGACTATGACGGGCTGATGCTGCCGGGCGGCGTCGCCAATCCCGATGCCCTGCGCATGGATCTCCGCGCAGTGGATTTCACCCGCTCGTTCTTCCTGACCAAGAAACCGGTGGCGGCCATCTGCCACGGGCCGTGGACATTGGTGGAAGCCAATGTGGTCCAAGGCAAACGCATGACCAGTTGGCCGTCTTTAAAGACCGACATCGGCAACGCCGGCGGCCATTGGGAAGACGCCCCAGTGGTGGTGGATCACGGGCTGGTCACCAGCCGCAAGCCGGACGATTTGCCGCAATTCTGTGCCAAGATGATCGAGGAGTTTGCGGAAGGAGTGCACGACCGGCCGTATAGCTAGGCTCGGTATCATGTGACACCACAAAAACCGTTGACACTTGGTTTTGGAGTCAGCACATAATCACACGTCAACGAAGGGCACTTGAGGCGTTATGCGCCCCATGCTTCTCAAAGAAATAGGGCCAGCGTTGCAACCGCTGGCCCTATTGCATTCTGGGTGGGACCGCCACCCCTCTCAGTAGCGGCCCCGTTGAACCGCCTTCCCCCTTAACGGAGGAAGATGGCGATGATCTGGAGGATCAAAGCCAGCAGTTCGATAATGTCAACGAACGGCACTTTAATCTCCTCTCAGGGCCGCTAGGGTTTGGATTTCGGGGCGATTGCAACTCGCTTACCGATCCCCTGCGATTGGGAGGCTCTGGAAGAGGCAGAACCGCACACAGTCGCGGTCCCAGAAAGGTTGTATGCTATCGTTAAGGGGGACGCGAGTACCTAACTCCGCCCCATGGCGTCCAGCGCGCCCTGCAAAATGTAGGCGGCGGCCATCTTGTCCACCACTTCGGCACGGCGGGCGCGCGACGCGTCGGCTTCCAGCAGGGTGCGGGTGACGGCGGCGGTGGACAGGCGTTCGTCCCATAGGGCGATGGGCACGTCGCGCAGATTGGTCAGGTTGCGCACGAAAGCACGGGTGGATTGGCAGCGCGCGCCTTCGTTGCCATCCATCTCTACCGGCAGGCCGATGACCAGCCCGGCGACCTCGTGTTTGTCCATGAAGGCGAACAGCGCTTCCACGTCCTTGGTGAACTTGGTGCGCCGGATGGTGTCGAACGGCGTGGCGATGGAGCGCATGACGTCGCTGAGCGCCAAACCAATGGTCTTGGTGCCAAGGTCTAGGCCCATCAAGCGGGCGTAGCGCGGCAGATCTGCGGTGAGTTCGGTGACAGGAAGGATGGGCATGGCCGGAGCCTATCCGGTTTTCATACCGCTGTCTTCAGCAGCACTCGTCCTCAAGCCGCTGCAACGCTTCCAAGCCGACGGTGTCGCCGTATTCCTGGAACAGTTCCTCGATGTAATAAGTATGGCTGCAGGCCAGGCACAATTCGTCGGCCTTGCGGGCGCCCACCTTGCCCGCCTCGGCCAGGCGGACTTTGAAGCGTTCCCACAGGGCATTGGTCTTGGTCGGGTCCTCGATCAGGGCAAGAACGTGCTCGACCACTATCTTGGCGTTGCCGTTGCAATCGATGCCGCCATACGTGACGTAACGGTCGGTCTTGGATTGAATGGTCATGGCCCTGCCCCCTGTCTGATGCCCACATTCAGGGGCAAGGCGGCGCTAGCGGCAACTCGTGCTGCACCAACCGCGCTGTGTTCGCGCCAATGGCGGCAGGGGGAACACCAAATGTCATTACAGGGCCAGCCGGCGCCGCACCAAATCCACCCGCGCCCGGCTGACCGGCACCTGCGGCCGTCCGGGCGCGGCCATGACCATGGCCCAGGCGCCGTCGCCGCGCTCCACCGCTTCCACGTGGCGCAAATTGACGATGAACGAGCGGTGGACGCGCAGAAACCCCGAGGGGTCGAGCCGGCGCACCAGCTCGGCGAAGGACAGGGCGCAGAAGCGTTGGCCGTCCACGGTGTGGACGCGGGTGTAGTGGCCCTCGGCTTCCAGGAACACCACGCTTTCCACCTCAAGCAGACTGACGCCGGACCGGCTGCCCACGGGCAGCTTGACCAACACGTCATCGGCGGCGGGCGCGGCAGGTTCGCCGAATTTCTCGGGCAGATGGAAGATCAGGCACCAGCCGGGACCATGGACGGTCTCCACCGTGGTGACGCGGGCGATCAGGGCGCCCATGGGCAGGGTCATGGCCATGCCCACCGGCTCATCCGGGCGGGCGCTGGCGGCGTCCAGCATCCATTGCACCTTGGCCCGCGCGGGCTCGGGATGTAGGGACAGCAGATCGACGCCCATGAGGGGGCCGCCCACGGGCTCCAGCAGGCGCCGGGCCAGCGGGTTTGCGGCAACAACCTTTCTGCTTGCGTCCACTTGCACCACGCCCACGGGCGAACGTTGCAGCCGGTATTCGAAGCTGCTCACGAAACCGCTCGCGCAAGCCGAAACATCATGGCCCTGGAAATCACCCAATGGAACGGCAGCACCGCTATCAGATACAGGCGTCCCAGGCCATTGCGGGTGCGAACCAGGGTGGTCACTGCCACCTGCCGCTCCCCGGCGTTCACCGCTGTGACGGCAACGACGATACGGAAATCCAAATGACGGTCATCCATGCCCAATATCACCTCTTCCGGCGAGGAGGTAAGGATGGGAAACGGCTTATTGCCAGCGGGTTTGAGGCCAAACACGCTCACCAGCTTGTCACGCAGGGACATCAGGGCCGACATCCAGACCGGGGGCGCATCACCGAACATCATTTGCGCCACCAGGGGCGCGTCGAGATGGGCGCCGGGGATTGTGACACGGCAGGTGTCAGCGAAATTTGCCCCTGGCAAATCCGGGGCCGGGTTCTCCAGCGGACCACGCACGACCCTTATCCCTGTTCCTCGGTTGCGCCATCATTGACCGAATGTTAACGTCCGCCACGCTTTACACAATTGCAAGATTTCTTGCTCTGGCAACGGAGAACCACACCGCATGTCGCTGGACAAAGCCACCGTGCGCGCCATCGCCGAATTGGCCCGCATCGAGGTCCGCGAGGAGGAACTCGACCACCTCGCCGGCGAACTTTCGGGCATTTTGCACTTCGTCGAACAACTGGCTGAAGTGAACACCGACGGCATCGCGCCCATGGCGAGCGTCGCCGATCTGTCCCTGCCCATGCGCAAGGACGTCGTCCCCGATGGCGGCTATGTGGACGCGGTCCTGGCCAACGCCACCGACGCCATCCGCGAGGATGACGGCGGCTACTTCACCGTTCCCAAGGTGTTCGAGTAAATGACCTAACTTACCAAACTGACCATCGCCGTGACCACCACCAATCTGGCCAAGGGCGAGTTCACCGCCGTTCCGGAGGGTGTGTGAATTGGCGTTCTTCATCAAGGGGGACACCTGTGACTGGGAGGTCGTGATCGGCCTTGA
>JACMLB010000429.1 GCA_014379805.1 Rhodospirillales bacterium
ACCTTGTTGGCGGTCTTGATGTCGGGCAGCGCCTTCATCACCGGCGAGCGGCCATAGACCTCGCCCGGCGCCTTGAGCCAGCGGAAATTGATGAACGGCGCCATGCCGAAGCGGCCATCGGCCAGCAAGGTGTCGTCATCGCCCGCGTCCTCCAGCACGGCGGCATAACGATAGCCGTGACCGGTCGCCGCCGGCACCACCGCCTCGACCACGCCGAAGCGCTGATCGGGATCGTCCTTGGCCCGCTTCAGTAAGGATTCGGGCAGGCTGGCAGAGGCAAAACGCGCCTGCAACCCGGCCAAAGTCAAATCCGAGCGGCGGAAGGTGGTGTCCAACCGCCCGTCGATACCTTCTTCCAACACCACCTGGCCCAAAGGCACGGCTGTGAAGCGGAAGGCCGAGGACTCACCGGGCGGCGCTTCCTCGAACAACAACGAGGCAGTGCCGCCGGTGACCACGTCCAGATAGCATTGGTGCATTTCCACAGCAAAGTTGGAGCGGTCGAAATGGGACTGCAACACTGTGCCGATCTTATCCAGCACTGGGGCGGCGCGGTCGCGCTCTTCTGCTGTCAAATCAGGCCCGGCGGTCAGGCCGAACCACTGCGCCCAAGGCGGAGTCAGTTCCGACAGCAGGCTGGCGGCCAGCTGATCCACGGCATCGGGGGCAGTGCCGTCGAACAGACGGTCACCTTTCTTCTCGCCGGGATTAGTCTGATGCAGCACAGCGTCACGCAGCGGCAAGGCATAATCATAGCATTCCTGCCAATGGGCCTCCCAACCGGAGCGGCGCTCCTTGGCCTTCCGGTAACGTTTGAGCAATTGCGCCGGATCGCGGTCGGGCCCCAGCAACTCGTCGCCGCTGGAACGCGGTGCCGGGGCTGGGTCGGCTTTAGGCTCTTTGGCGACGGCCATGCTTATTCTCCCAACAGGCTCTTGCCGGCACCGGTGGCGGCAGGGGCAATCGGCTCAAGCACGCCACGTTCCGAGGTGACGACCATGCCGGCGCGGCCACGGCGATTGCGGGCAATGTTTTCCAGCCGCAGCTTGCGCGCCTCGATTTCAGGGTCGGGCGCTGCCGGCAGCGGCGGGGGAGCAGACGGAGCAGACGGAGCAGACGGCGAGCTGAAGAATCCACCCATGGGGGCCTCCTCTTGGGAATTAGGATCACGTTCCGTCATCGCATAAATGCGAAAGCCCGGCGAACCTAGGGTTCGCCGGGCTTCGGACGCAGTTCTGGTGTTGATAAGGAGTATATATCCCTAAATATCGCCCTCCGTCAATCGATATTTTCTGCTTTTGTTCACATAGCGGAACAACTGCCAAGGGGTCAGCACCCATCCGGCGTGAATTCCCAAGATCCGCTTGACCGATTCGACGCAGGAGTAGACCCGCACCGGCGCCACTCTCTTAGCGGGAGAAAAAACTTTTACCTTCGCGACCTTGAGGCCATGAGCGAGATACCACCCAGCAAGATCATATTCCGGCCCAAACGGAATATGTGCCACGCAGGTGCGATGGGACAACGGGTCCACGACCACCCAACCGCCGGGACCGGCCAAGGCGACGAAGCAGTGGCGAAAGCCGGGCTTCAACAGCCGCAGCCACCACAGATCGGACTGGCCGCTGAACACCACCAAGGCATGGTGCCACTGGGGGTCAAGCCCACCCTCACCCCCCGCCATATGGCCACGGCTGCTCATGCGACGATGCCTTTGACGCGCAACACGGTGGTCAGGCGGTCCATGGCCTCACCCCACAGGGACGCCTCGCCGGGAGTGTCACCGGCCCACGGATCGGGCGCTGACAGGCGCTTGCCGAAGCGACCCAACACGGTCACATGCCCCCGGAGAAGCACCCGGCGGCGGTAGAGATGATCCATCGCGCGATAGATATCGTCAGGGTCACACGGACGGGCGACGTCACTGGCATCGGCAGAGAAACGCACCCCATCCAAGCGGGCCAGCTGGCAACGGGAAAACCACAACCACGCCTCCTCGGCACTGCCAAAGGGACTCGATTCGCGTTCGCTCAAGGGTTTCGACACAAACCTGGGCGCGGCCATCACGGGATACTCCTAATGAGAACATCAGAGGAACATTTATTCCGCGAAAGGCGAGGGCGAGTCAAGAATTATAGGTTGATATTCCTGCTGCACTCGGCGGCCGATTGCGAGACCATAGTCCCATGCTGAAGCACGCCGATATTTGGTCAGCCATCGACGCGCTGGCCCATGACAATGGGCTGACGGCGTCGGCGCTTGCGCGCCGCGCCGGGCTCGACCCCACCACCTTCAACAAAAGCAAGCGCATCACCCGCGAGGGCAAACCGCGCTGGCCGTCCACCGAAAGCGTGGCCAAGGTACTGGAGGCCACCGGCGCCTCATTGACCGATCTGGTCGGCTACATGGAGGGCGGAGCAAAGGCTGCAGCCCCCCATTTGCCGCTGATCGGCTTCGCCCAGGCCGGCGACCGCGGCTTTTTCGACGACGCCGGATATCCCGTCGGCGGCGCCTGGGACGAGATCCCCTTCCCCGAAGTGGGCGACGTCCATGCCTATGCCCTGGAAGTGTCCGGCGACAGCATGGAACCGCTGTTCCGCGACGGTGACCGCGTCATCGTCTCGCCCGTCGCCTCGGTGCGCCGAGGCGACCGGGTCGTGGTGCGCACCATGGAGGGCGAGGTCATGGTCAAGCAACTGACCCGCCAAAGCGCCAAGCGCATCGAACTGGCATCCATCAACCCGGCCCATCAAGGCCGCAGCTTCGCCACCGAAGAGATCGCCTGGATCGCCCGCATCCTGTGGGCCAGCCAATAGCCCATCTGGACTTTTTGTTCATTCTATGTTCTAAGTGGCCCATGGACCTTGCTTACCGCCATGGACTGGAACGCCGCTATGACGGCCCCATCCCGCCTGCCGACCCCGCCGCAATCGAGGGGGCGGCGGCGGCACGGTCACGACTGTTCGAGCGTCTGGCCGCCGAAACCGTAACCCAAGCCGCCCGCCGCCGCGCCCGGCTGTGCTCCGACGCGGCGCTGAACGATTCCCGGCTGGTGGTGCTGTGCCGTTCGCTGGCGGCGTACCGGGCGCATGACCTCGTGTGGCGGTGAAAACAAAACCAGGCGCAACACGGATGGACACGAATGACGGCTGCGCCGTCGCACGGATGACCACGGATTAAGAATTATTATTCTTATCCGTGTCCATCCGTGTTGCACCTGCTTTCTTCCTAGATGCCACACAAAGAAAAGGGGCGCGGATCGCTCCGCACCCCTCATCCCTAAACCCAACCAGCCTTAGCCGACGATGTGGTAACCGCCATCGACGAACAGGGTGGTGCCGGTGATCGATTTCGCCTGATCGCTGACCAGGAAGGCAGCGTAGGCGCCGCAATCGTCGATGGTCGCCAACTGGTGAGTGGGCGCCTTGGCGGCGGCGGCTTCCATCAGCTCGTCGAAATGGGCGATGCCCGAGGCGGCGCGGGTCTTCAGCGGGCCGGGCGACAGGGCGACGACGCGGATACCCTTCTCGCCCAGTTCGGCGGCCATGTACTTGGTCGAGGCTTCAAGCGCGGCCTTGACCGGGCCCATGACGTTGTAATGTTCGACAACCTTGCGGCCGCCGTAGAACGAGATGGTCATCAGGCAGCCGCCATCCGTCATCAGCGGCTCGGCCAGATGGCCCATGCGCATGAACGAGTGACACGACACATCCATGGCCAGCATGAAGCCGTCACGCGAGCAATCGGTGACGCGGCCATGCAGATCGTCGCGGTTAGCGAAGGCGATGGAGTGGATGAC
>JACMLB010000430.1 GCA_014379805.1 Rhodospirillales bacterium
CTGCCGGGCGAAGACGACCAGGCCGCCATGTTCGAGCTGACCCAGGCGCTGACCCAGGAAGCCGGTCTGCCCGCCTATGAGGTGTCCAACCACGCCGCGCCCGGCAGCGCCTGCCGCCATAATCTGACCTATTGGCTGGGCGGCGATTACGTGGGCATCGGCCCCGGCGCCCATGGCCGCCTGAACGGCAGCGCCTACCGCCAGCACCGCGCCCCCGGCATCTGGCTGGAGCGGGTCGAGCAAGACGGCCACGCCACGCAAGGATGCGAAGCGCTGGCCCCGGAAACCCGTGCCGAGGAATTGGTGATGATGGGCATGCGGCTGGTGGACGGCATCCATGCCAACACCTTCGCCACCGCCTCTGGCCGTTCTTTGTGGGACGTGGTGAACGCGAACGGTGTGGCCCGCATGGAAGAGGGCGGGTTTGTGACCCGCACCGCCGACAGGTTGAAGGCGACGCCCGCCGGCATGCTGGTGCTGAACGCGCTAACGGCGGAATTACTGGGGTAAGCTTAGAGTGGAGTCTGTAACTTCCTCACCCTCCCACGCCCTGATGGGCGCGGGTCCCACCCTCTCCCGCCAGCGGGAGAGGGTGGCTGAGCGGTGCGAAGGCGGGTGAGGGAGTTACAGACTCCCTGCCTTACCCCTATTGCCCCACCACCGTGAAGCTTGCCGGGGCCGGGCTGACTTCCTTGGCGCCCGCCTGGTTAATCTCGCGCACGGCCAAGCCCCGTTCCGAGGTGCCGTCGGCGTTAAGGCGGAAGACGCCGTCCACGCCGGCAAAGCCGTTGGTGTTAGTCAACGATGTCACCGAGTAATCCCCCTGAGCCTGTCGTGCCAGGATGGCGGCCAAGGCCGTGGCGTCATAGGCGATGGAGGCGATGGCGCTGGTGCGGGCGGGCAGCGGACCGAAGGCCTTGCCGTAACGGGCCTCGAATTCCTGATGGGCGGCGGCGGGCGGGGCCGGGAACCAGCCGCCCTGGACCGAAGGCTCGGTCGCCAGACTGGCATCGTCCCATTGCATGGAGCCCAGGAAACGCACCACACCCGGATCGATTTCGTAATAGGTCAGCAGCGAGGCCAGCGAGCGCAGCCGCGTGCCGCCTTCAGGCATCAGCACCGCATCGAAGGACGGCGGCGCCACCGGCTGGCCGACGGCCTTGCCCCGGCTGCGGGCGTCCACTTCGGTGAAGCGTTTGGCCACGTTGCTGAAATCCGTGGCCTTGGGGTCGTAAAACTCCACCTTGGTGACACGGCCACCCTGGGCCGGCACGGCGGCGCGGAAGGCATCGGCGACGCTGCGGCCGTATTCATCCGAAGGCGCCAGCAGGGCGAAGCGTTCCTTGCCCTGCGCGCGGGCATGGCCCACCACGCGCGACACCTGCGAATTGGGCAGGAAGCCCAGCGTATAGATACCGCTGCCCAGCACCGCGCGGTCGGTGGTGAAGGCCAGCATGGGCACCCCGTGCTCGCGGGCCAGCGGTGCGGCGGCCTTGACCTCGGACGAGAATAGCGGGCCGAGCAGAATATCGGCGCCCTGGGCCAGCGCCTGGGTGGCGGCGGCGGCGGCACCGTCGGCGGTGCCCTTGGTATCCAGCGGGATCAGGTTGAAGCGGGGATCGCCGGTCTCGAACAGCGCCATTTGGGCGGCGTTGGACATGGCAAGGCCCAAAACCGCCTGCGGGCCGGACAGCGGCACCAGCAAAGCGGCGCGCACTTCGTC
>JACMLB010000431.1 GCA_014379805.1 Rhodospirillales bacterium
CGACCTGTATGCCACCGAGGGCGATGCCTACAAGATCATGTTCATGGCCAAGGGCGGCGGCTCGGCCAACAAGACCTATCTGTATCAGCAGACCAAGGCGCTGCTGAACCCGAACTCCCTGCTGAAGTTCCTGGACGAGCAGATCCGCACCCTGGGCACCTCGGCTTGCCCGCCCTATCACCTCGCCATCGTCATCGGCGGCCTTTCGGCTGAGATGACCCTGAAGACGGTGAAGCTGGCCTCGGCCCGCTATCTGGACGGTTTGCCGTCCGAGGGCAGCAAGGGCGGTCAGGCTTTCCGTGACCGCGAGCTGGAGCAGGTCGTCCTGAAGATGACCCAGGACATGGGCATCGGCGCCCAATTCGGCGGCAAGTATTTCTGCCACGACGTCCGCGTCATCCGCTTGCCGCGCCACGGTGCGTCCTGCCCGGTGGCCATTGGCGTGTCGTGCTCGGCGGATCGCAACATCCTGGGCAAGATCACCAAGGACGGCGTTTACGTGGAGGCGCTTGAGCGCGATCCCGCCAAGTACATGCCGGAAATCGACATGTCCAAGTTGTCGGGTGAGGTGGTCAAGATCGACCTCAATCGCCCCATGGACGAAATCCGCAAGACCCTGGCCCAGTACCCCATCAAGACCCGCGTGTCCTTGACCGGCCCCATGATCGTCGCCCGTGACATCGCCCATGCCAAGCTCAAGGAGCGTCTGGACAAGGGCGAGGGCCTGCCCGAGTACTTCAAGCAGATGGGCGTGTACTACGCCGGCCCGGCCAAGACCCCGGAAGGCATGCCGTCGGGCTCGTTCGGCCCGACCACCGCTGGCCGCATGGATAGCTATGTGGACCAGTTCCAGGCCGCCGGCGGCTCCATGCTGATGATCGCCAAGGGCAATCGCAGCAAGGCCGTCACCGACGCCTGCAAGAAGCATGGCGGCTTCTACCTGGGCTCCATCGGCGGCGCTGCCGCCCGCTTGGCCCAGGACTGCATCAAGAAGGTGGAAGTGGTCGAATACCCCGAGTTGGGCATGGAAGCCATCTGGCGCATTGAAGTGGTCGATTTCCCCGCCTTCATCGTGGTGGACGACAAAGGCAACGACTTCTTCGCCGAATTCGCCCACTAAGTGGCGTGAGTTTCAGGAAGCCCCCGGTCGCAAGGCCGGGGGCTTTTTTCATGGGCTCGTAATTCGTCCTGCCCATCGCCAGACTCTAAGAACGCGTCCGCTTCGCCGGGTCTGCTATGAACACTCATTTTCCGCACGATGCCCCGCCGCTGCCGGCACTCCACCCCGAGCGGCCCTCCAAGCTGACCGCGCTTTTGCGGGGTCTGCGGTGCCGCTGTCCCCGTTGCGGCATCGGGTCGTATCGCACCGGCTATCTGACCGTGGCCGACCACTGCGTCCATTGCGGCGAGAAGCTGGGGCATATCCGGGCCGATGACGGGCCAGCTTACTTCACCATACTGGTGGTCGGCCACATCGTGGTGCCGGGCGCCTTATGGGTGGAGCAGCACTGGGCGCCGCCGCTGGTGCCCTTCGTCGCCGGTGCTTTGCTGGTTACCTGCCTGCTGATCTGGCTGCTGCTGCCGGCCATCAAGGGCGGCATGGTGGGTATCATGTGGGCGCTGAAGCTGAAGGGCGACGAGGTCCATGGCGATACGCCGCCGCCGTAGGCTGGGCATTAATTATTATCATCATTCCTGCGAAAGCGGGTATCCACGGCAGCCACCACACTCAGCCCCATCATGGCCCCCGCTTTCGCGGGGTGACGAGTGTGTGGGGCGTTACCGCAATGGATGGCACTTCCGCATCTGCCGCCCGCTGCCGCAATGGCACGGGTCGTTGGGGCGGGCGAATTTTTTGAGCACCTTCGCGAATGCCGCCATGCCGGCGTCGGTGCCTTCCTGTTCGGCGGCGGCCAGCGCCATCCAGCGGGCTAAATCGCCGTCGTTGGTCAGGGCTTGGCGCACCGGGGCGGGGCGGTCTGCGGCTTTGGGATCGGCCACGAACACCGCATGGGGCGCGCGATCGGGGGTGGCGGTGACGTCGATCAGTTCGTCCTTGGGGGAATGCCACACCAGATGGGGTTCGGCGTGCAGCATGACGCGCGGCCACACCACGATGCGCCAGCCCGCCAAGCCTTGGCCGCCGAAGCGCTGAATCTGTCCGGGCAGGTTTTCCCAACATTCGCCGTCGCAGCCGGGGAATGGTACGGCTTTCAGCACCACCGGTTCGGCTTCGGACAGGGTGGCGCAGAACCGACGGATTTCACCGGTCAGCTTGAGGGGCGTGGACAGAAAGGTGGCGCGGCGCATGGGCTTGGGGTCCGGGCTGGTGAGAACCGCCGGACCATAAGCACCGTTGCCCGGATACTCAATGCTGGATGCGCGCCTTGCGTTCCATTTCGGCGATCAGCCAGCGCTCCAGCCCCAAACCATAGGGACGACCGCGTTCTTGCCAAGCCAGGGTGGCCCGGCGTTGGACGGCTTCCATATCCTGGTTGCCGGCCAGCTTGGCCGAGACGTCGCGGTTGATGCCAATCAGGGTTTCGATCTGGTCGTCGCCGGTCTTGCGGCCCGCCTTGTGCGAGGTCGCCATAACGAAATCGGACAGGCGGCGGTCGGGTACCGTCCAATTGCTGTGCTGGGCGATGTCGCTCAGCGTCAGCCACAGGCGGTGGTTGGTGTCCAGCGCGGCCAGGAAATTGATGGTGTTGCTGGCGGCGGCCAGGACGTCGGCGGCCATGGCTAAGGCCACCGCGCTGCTTTCCGGCAGCGTCAGGCGCACCGGAATGGAGATGATCCCCATGGTTTCCTCCCTCGGGCAATGTTGCCGGAAGCCCTTCTTCGATCAGAGGATCGCGGGGCCATTGGACTCAAACGCTATACCCACACGAGTGATATGCACAATTATCCGTTCGGAGGGGGTAGGGCGTAGAGAAAGCTACCTACCCCGGGTTGCCCTTCATCTGGATCTCGGCAATCAGCCAGTGCTCTAAATCCTGGCCCTGGGGGCGTCCGCTGTTTTCCCAGATGAAATAGGCGCGTTCGCGGATATGGTCGATGCAGCCGCCGGCCAATTCGGCAGAGACCCGGCGGTTGATGTCGATCAGGGCGCTGACCTGGGCGTCATTGACGCCGTGGCCCATCCTGCCCGCAGTGTTCAGGGCGTAATCGGCCAGTTGCGCATTGGGCACGCGCCAGTTTTGCCGCAGGGCCACGTCCTTGAGGGTCTGCCAGACCTTGCGGTTACGTTCCAGCGCACCGAGGAATTTGCGGGTATCGTCGGCTTGGTCCAGATCGGTGGCGGCGTCCGCCAAGGCCAGCGCACCGGTCTCAGCCAGGGTTAGGGACATAGCCATACTGGTTCTCCGTTTCTCGGCAGGCCATCCGGAAATGCCCATCCTGCCAATTTGTGGGACAGCCACCATATGGGAGGGGGCGAACTTGCTTGGGAGGGACGGAATGGGTGATCTCCGAATCGAGCGCGATACCATGGGCGAGGTTGCGGTCCCCGCCGAACGGCTGTGGGGCGCCCAGACACAGCGTAGCCTGTCCAATTTCCCCATCGGCGACGACCGCCTGCCGCCGCCTTTGATCCGTGCCCTGGGGCTGGTGAAAAAGGCGGCGGCACGGGCCAATGCCCGGCTGGGCAAGCTGGAACCCCATTTGGCCGAGGCCATTGCACAGGCCGCCGACGAGGTGGCCGATCTCAGCCTGCTGGACCAGTTTCCGCTGGTGCCGTGGCAGACCGGTTCGGGCACGCAAAGCAACATGAACGCCAACGAAGTCATCGCCAACCGCGCCAATCAGATGTTGGGGGCACCCTTGGGGGCCAAGGCGCCGGTGCATCCCAATGATCACGTCAATCAAAGCCAATCGTCCAATGACGGTTTTCCTACCGCCATGCACTTATCCGCCGCCGAGGAGATAACTCACCGGTTGCTGCCCGCCTTGGACCGGTTGGGGGCGGCATTGGAGGCCAAGTCGCTGGCCTTCGCGTCCATCATCAAGATTGGCCGCACCCACATGCAGGACGCCACGCCCCTGACCTTGGGGCAGGAGGTCGGCGCGTGGGCGTCACAGGTGCGCGCGTCGGCGCTGCGGCTGGCGACGGCGCTGGAGGGGCTTTATGAGCTGGCCCAGGGCGGCACGGCGGTGGGTACTGGGCTGAATGCGCCCAAGGGATTCGACGTGGCCTTTGCCGACGAGATGGCGGGGCTGACAAGGCTGCCGTTCCGGCCGGCCACCGACAAATTCGCCGCCCTGGCCGCCCATGACGCGCTGGTGGCGGTGTCGGGCGCGTTGAACGGCGCGGCGGTGGCGCTGATGAAGGTGGCCAACGATGTGCGCCTGCTGGGCTCGGGGCCGCGCACGGGTCTGGGGGAATTGGTGCTGCCCGCCAACGAGCCGGGCTCGTCCATCATGCCGGGCAAGGTCAACCCCACCCAGGCCGAGGCCCTGTCCATGGTCTGTTGTCAAGTCATGGGCAACCACGTGGCGGCCAGCGTGGCCGGGGCGCAGGGGCATTTGCAGCTGAACGTGTTTAAGCCGGTGATCATCGTCAACGTGTTGAACTCCGTCCGCCTGCTGGCCGATGCCAGCGACAGCTTCCGGGAACGCTGCGTCCAGGGGTTACAGGCTGACCGTGACCGCATTGCCGATTTGTTGAACCGGTCACTGATGCTGGTAACGGCGCTAGCACCCCATATCGGCTACGACAAAGCCGCTGCGATTGCCAAGAAGGCGCACGGGGAGGGGGGCACGCTGAAGCAAGCGGCGTTGGCGTCGGGTTTTGTCACCGAGGCTGAATTCGATGCCTGGGTTCGGCCTGAAGATATGCTGGGACCGAAGTGACGCGGCGCTTTCCCCCCAAGCCGTCATGCGCGGGCTTGACCTGGCTTGACCCGCGTATCCACGTGGTTCCGTCGGGCACAATTTTCGCCCCTGCCGCGTGGATGGCCGGGACAAGCCCACGGGTGTCCAGTTTAAATCAGGCTGTCATCCCGAACGCCCAATGGGAGGAGCAACCGTCTTCCCGAAAAAAATCTAGATGAACCGGCTGTGCTCCGCGTCAAGGCGCGCGCCAGCGGCGCGCCCGCTTCGCGGCTGTCGGCCTTGACGCGTGCGCGCTCCCGGTTCGTTGTGCTTAGCATGGCG
>JACMLB010000432.1 GCA_014379805.1 Rhodospirillales bacterium
GCGGTTCTGCAACACCGCGTGATAGCCGATCTTGGGATTGACGGTGCCGGGCGGCAGCTTCCAAATCCCCTCGGCGATCTGGCGGTGTTTTTCGTTGGTGACCACCATGTCGGCGGGCAGGCGATGGGCAAAGGTGCCCACCTCGCGGGCCGTGCCGCAGGCCGAGGGCTGGCCGGTCAGCGAGAACGGGCCGCAGCCGGGCTTGGAGATCTTGCCCGTCAGCAAATGCACGTTGTAGATCATATTATTGACCCACGTACCGCGCGTGTGCTGGTTGAAGCCCATGGTCCAGTACGAGATGACGTTGACCTTGGGGTCGGCATACAGCTTCGCCATGGCGATCAACTTGTCTTCGGGCACGCCCGACAGCTTGGACACCTTCTCGACCGTGTAGTCGGCGACGAAGGTCTTGAACTCGTCGAAGGTGTACGGATCGACCTTATTGGGATCGCCCTGGCCGTTATAGCCGTTGTTCATCTGGTCTTTTTCAGCCGGATGATTGGGGCGCAGGCCGAAGCCGATGTCGGTGACGCCCTTCTTGAAGTTCACCGCCTTGGCCAGGAACTCCTTGTCCACGGCGCCGGTCTGAATGATGTAGTTGCAGATGTAGTTCAGAATGGCCAAATCGGTGTTGGGCGTGAACACCATGGGAATGTCGGCCAGATCGAAGCTCTTGTGCTCGAAGGTGGACAGCACGGCCACCTTGGCGCCCTGATGGGTCAGGCGGCGGTCCGTGATGCGCGACCACAAGATCGGGTGCATCTCCGCCATGTTCGAGCCCCACAGCACGAAGGCGTCGGTCTGCTCGATGTCATCGTAGCAGCCCATGGGCTCGTCCATGCCGAAGGTGCGCATGAAACCGGTCACCGCCGAGGCCATGCAGTGGCGCGCGTTCGGGTCCAAATTGTTGGAACGGAAGCCGGCCTTGAACAATTTGACGGCGGCATAGCCTTCCCAAATGGTCCACTGACCCGAGCCGAACATGCCGATGCGGTTCAGGCCGTCGGGCTTCTTCAGCTGTTCCTTGAACTTTTCGGCCATGATGTCGAAGGCGGCGTCCCATGAGATGGGCGCGAACTCGCCATTCTTATCGAACTTGCCGTTCTTCATGCGCAGCAGCGGCTGGGTCAGTCGGTCCTTGCCGTACATGATCTTGGACAGGAAATAGCCCTTGATGCAGTTCAGGCCACGATTGACCGGTGCATCCGGGTCACCCTGAGTGGCAACCACGCGTCCGTCCTGGACGCCCACCAGCACACCGCAACCGGTGCCGCAGAAGCGGCAAACGCCCTTGTCCCAGCGGATGGTGGACGGCTTGGCTGTTTGCGCCACGGCGGGCACGGCCATGCCGGCCGCCGCCGCAGTCGCGGCGATGGCGTTGGCCTTGATGAAATCGCGCCTGTTGAGGCTCATTGAACCGTCTCCCCTGCAAGCTCAGAATCGAAATGGTGGTAGGCGAGCGTGACTGAGAGCACGCCCGGGATTTTGTTGAATTGATCCATGGTGGCGCCGGCCCAGGTGCCTTCGGCATCCTCGACGGTAACCACCATTTTGCCCTCGGCGCCGGTCATGTGAATTTCGACACCCGGCAGGGCCTCAAGCGCGGCGGTCACCTCGGAAAGCAAGTCGGGACGGGCATGCAGCAACACGCCGCAAATATTCTCCACTTGCCGGTGGGGGCGCTCTTTTTCGTGCGCCAGGAAAGAGTTCACGCGCATGGGGCATGCTCCAAGGGGGCGAGCGCCAAGGCGCCCACCGGACAGACGGAAAGGCAATCGCCGCAGCCTGTGCAGGCGGCGAAATCGATGGTCGGAAGGGCGCGGCCGCCACCCAAGGGGCGCACACGCAAGGCGCGGGGTTCGCACGGGTCAGCGCAGATGCCGCACATCACGCCGTTGACGGAAAGGCAGCCGACACCCAGCACGGCCACTTGCGGGCCGGTGACCTCGGATGGCTCCGGGTGACGGGTGAAAAAGGCGCGACGGGAGAGTATCCCCGACATGGTTCTGCCTCTTGCGACAATCCACCGACCATTCGGTTAGACCGTAAGAGGCATCCTGGGCGCCTTTGAACCGCATGCAATTGACGTTGGTCAACAAGACCACAATTCAGGAAGGGTTATCCGAGTAATCCAGTCGGGTATCGCGATCTTGCACTGGCTCGGGGCACGCGCCTGCGCCGCCCCAGAACGGCCGCGAACTTACCGGATTTTGCGAGCGGGCAATGATTTTGAACCTGCCATTTGCTTCGGCTACGGCGATCTTCGGCCACAGGGTCAGATGCGGGCTATGGGCCTCCACCCGCACGCGGCCCTGGGGCAGCAGCACCTCACGCCCCCTCGCCGCCTCGCGCACCAGCACGGGGTGGGGATCGATGTCGTCCAGCATGGCGACCGCGCTGGCGAACAGATGGATTTGACCCCACAGCGCCTCACCCACCGCATTGGGAGCGAAGGCCGGCCCCAGGCGGCGGCGCAGGCCAGCCAGGAAGCGGTCGTTGCCCAGGCTGCGGAAGTCGGCGAAATAGGGCTGGCAGGCCACATGCCCGGCGGCGAAACGGCTTTCCAACTCGGTCATCGTCGGGCTGGCGATAGGGGTGTCCAGCGGGTCCACGCGGGCGGCGTGGGCGGCCTGCAGGAATTCCACCAGCGCCGCCCCCTCCAGCGAGCAGAAAACCACGTCGATGCGTTCCCGCCCGATCTTGTGCAGCCATGCCAGCCGATCGTCGCGCGCCTCGGCCACCACCACGGCATTCATGCGCTCAAGGCCCCAGCGGGCAGCGCGGGAAAGCGCCCTTGAATAAGCCCCGTCGCCGCTGACCAACAGAAAGCGACGGCCAACTTCCTGGGCCATGAAGGGCAGCAATTGAGTCAGGCTTTGGTGAGGCGTCGGGCCGCCATGCAGGATGCCGCCCGAGCACTCGCCGCCTTCATAGCCGGCGGGGTCCCACAGCAGGCCGTCCACTTGGTCCAGATATCGCCCCAACTCTACCCGCGAAGCATGGGGGCATGGACCAAAGACGCTGGCGGCGCGGCCCTCTCCGGCAGTCAGGCGGCGCGCCAAAGCGTCGAAACGGCGCGGGTCGGACGCCCAATCCTCTGTTGTTACGGTGACCATGCGCTCACCGGCCAGCTTGCCCCGATTGACCGCATCCACCGCCGCCAGGGCCATGCCGTGCAGCATCTGGCCCAAGGGGGCGTGTTCGCCGGTCAGCGGCAGCAGCAGAGCGATGCGGGCGCTGGAACGGGCGAATGCGCGGTGGGGATACAGCGCCGCAGCGGCGGCGGCGCCAAGGAAGTGCCTGCGGTCCATGGCGGCACGGTAGCGCCGTCAGGGGTATGGGCCGCAATTGACCTCAAGTGTGGTACAGCACGCCTTCGGTCAGCATGCGCTCAAACTGATCGGCGGGGACCGGACGGGAATAGTAATAGCCCTGAACGGTGCTGCAGCCGTTGTCGCGCAAGAAGTTGATATGGTCGGCCACCTCGGCGCCCTCGGCCACCACTTCCAGATTGAGGCCGCGCGACAGGCCGATGATGGCCCGCGCGATCTCGGCGGTCTTGGGGTTGGTGTCCACGTCGGCGATGAAGGCGCGGTCAATTTTCAGGGTGGTGATGGGGAAGCGGCCCAGATAGCTGAGCGACGAATAGCCGGTGCCGAAATCGTCGATGGATAGGCCGATGCCCATTTCGCGGATGGCCGTCATCTTGCTGACGGCGCTTTCCACGTCGTTCATCAGCATGCTTTCGGTGATTTCCAGTTCCAGCCAGCGCGGCTCCAGCCCGGTCTCGCTCAGGATGCCGCTGACGATATCCAGCAGGTTGCGGGCGCGGAACTGCCGGGCCGAGACGTTGACCGAGACCTTGACCGGGACCAGCCCCTTAACTTGCCAAGACTTGTTTTCCTCGCACGAGCGACGCAGCACCCAAGAGCCGATCTGCTCGATCAGCCCGGTTTCCTCGGCGATGGGGATGAACTCACCCGGCGATATCATGCCATTTTCCGGGTCGAGCCAGCGCACCAAAGCCTCGGCGCCGACGATGCGGTTGGTCTCGGCCTGAACCTTGGGCTGGTAGAAGACGGCGAATTCCTGATTGGCGAGAGCGCGGCGCATGCGCGCCTCGAGATCCAGCCGGGTCTTGGCCTTGCGGTTCATGTCGCGCGAGAAGAACTGGTACTGGTTGCGCCCCGACACCTTGGCGTGATGCAGCGCATTTTCCGCCTGCTTGATGACGGCGCTGGCGGAAGATGCGTCCTGCGGGTAGATGGCGATGCCGATGGAGAAAGTGCAAACCACCTCCTGGCCATCGATGCCGAACGGCTCCTTCACCGTTTTCAGCACTTTTTCCGCCACGATAACGCTGTCATCCACATCGGCGATGTTCATGACCAGGGCGAATTTGTCGCCCTCCAGCCGCACCGCCGTGTCGGTTTCGCGCACGCATTGGCGCAGACGGCGGGCGACCTCGATCAGCAGGCGGTCGCCGGCGCCGTGGCCCAGCGCGTCATTGACCAAGGTAAAACGGTCCAGCCCCATGATCATCAGCGCCACAGGGGCGCCCGAACGGTTGGCCTGCAACACCGACTGGTCCACGCGATCCAGGAAGATGTCGCGGTTGGGCAGACCGGTCAGTTCATCATGGCCGAAGCGGCGCGCGTCCTCGCCCGAGGACAACCGCACCAGACCCAGATAATGGGTGGGGAAAATTTCCTCGCCATTGACGGCGCTGACGGTGATGTCGAACAGCCGATCGATGCCGTCGGCGCAACGCAACTTGCCCTGCCATAAGCCGCCATCGGCGGTGGACATGGCGTTGCTCAACAGATCGAAGGTGAGCGTGGCATGGTCGCCCACGCATTCAAGCAACACATCCGCGCCATGACCGGTCAGGGCTTCGAACGCAGTGTTGACCCGGACAAGGCGTCGGTCGCCGTCCGTCAGCACAACCGCGTCCCGGATATTCGCCAGGACCGCGTCCAGTATGGCCAGATGTTCGCCCATGTGCCCCCCTTCGGCACGTCATTCTCACCAATGGGAGAGAAAGCGCAATCGCGTTGTTGCCGGGCTTGAGGACCGCCCCGCCCCGTGCGATGGTTTCAGCCATGACCAATGTGCTCTATTCCGCCGTTCCGCTGGACCGCGCCCACCATGTGCGCCGCGACGCCCAGGCCCTGGAAACCCTTCGCCGCAGCCCGGAAAAGCGGGTCGTGCCCTATTGGCGCGAGCTGTCCCTGGTGGCCGACGACACCGCCGTCGTGACCCACGGCACCCAGGCCGCCGAGTTGCTGGACCTTGCCCGCGAAATCGTCTTCCTGGGCCAGGATGGCGAGGGCCACCCGGTGTTTGCCGCCGACATTTCGGGTGTGGCGCCAGAAACGGATGGCGGCACCCCCAATCTTGGGTTGGGCGGCACATGGCAGGGCTTACGGGGCATCGGCGGTTTGCTGCCGCCGGGCGAAGCGGCATTGCTGGGCTATGCCCGTGCTTTGCTGATCTGGCACCACCGCTCGCGCTTCTGCGGCAGTTGCGGCGCGCCCACGGAATCCCGCGACGGCGGCCATTCGCGCCACTGCCTGGACACCACCTGCAACGGCCAGAATTATCCGCGCACCGATCCTGCGGTGATCATGCGGGTGACGGACCGGGACAGCATCCTGCTGCACCGCCAGCCCGCATGGCCGGCGGGCCAATGGTCGGTGCTGGCCGGCTTCGTGGAACCGGGCGAGACCCTGGAAGAAGCGGTTTCCCGCGAAGTGCGCGAGGAAACCGGCATCCTGGTGGCCGATGTCGCCTATGCGGGCAGCCAGCCCTGGCCCTACCCGTCCTCGGTGATGATCGCCTTCTCCGCCCGCGCGGTGGGGGGCACGCTGACCCCCTGCCCGCACGAGCTTGAGGACGCCCGCTGGTTCAGCCGCGACACCATCCTGGCCGAATTCGACGAGAGGCATCGCGGCAAGGGAACCGGCCTGTTCCTGCCCACCAAGGGCTCCATCGCCCACCGCATGATCCAGGACTGGCTGGCGGCGTATTAGTTACGCCATCACCACATCCGCTGCCGGTAATAATCCTCGCCCCCGGCAGCGCTTTCGAAGCACGCCCGCGCGGCATGCTCGTCGAACCAGCCGTCATTGCCCACCACCCGCGCCATGCCCTCTTCGCTATCCGGGGCCTCGCGCCGGTGGTTGCCGTGCAGGGAATAGACGTGGCCGCACCTGACCTCAACCACAGCGTAATGATTGTGCTCGTCGGTGATGAGCCGGTAAGTTTCTTTGTAGTCTACTGTTCGTATAGTCATGACAGTCTCCTCCTCGTATGGAAAAGACGATCACGCCGCCCGCCGTGTTCCATGATTATTCTGCCGCCACCCCCGCTCCCGGACGGATTGGCAGGCGCCACGCCTCCCATGGGCCGGGGCCGTGGCCCAGCAAGGACTCCATTTCGGTCAAATCCTTGAAGGTGTCCACCGCCCGCCAGAAACCCTCATAGCGGAAGGCCGACAGGCGGTTGCGGTTGATCAGGCGCTGGAAAGGCTCCAACACCAGTTCCTCACCCGCCTGCATGGCATCAAAGATAGAGTGGTCCAGCACGAAGAAACCGCCATTGATCCACATGTCGGTTTCCTTGACGTCGTGGATGCCGGCCACGGTGCCGTCCTCGTTCATGCGCGCCACGTGGAAAGACTGGCTGGGCCGCACTGCTAAGAAGGTGGCGACGGCGTTGGTGGCGCTGTGGCGTTCGATCAGCCGGGGCAAAGGGATGTCGGTCAGCCCGTCCGAGTAATTGGCCAGGAAGGTTTCCTCGCCCGCCACATAGGGCGCCACCCGGCGCAACCTCTCGCCAATGTTGGAGTTCAGGCCGGTATCAACGAAGGTAATGCGCCAGTCGCGGATATCCTCGGCCAGCAATTCCACCTCTCGCCCGCCATTAGACAGGACGAAGTCGTTGGACAGCGCCTCGTTATAGCCCAGGAAATACTCTTTGATGGCCTCGCCGCGATGGCCCAGGCACAGCACGAAATCCTTGTGGCCCCAATGGGCGTACCACCGCATGACATGCCAGATCAGCGGGCGGTTGCGCAGCATGGCCATGGGTTTGGGCATGGTCTGGGAATAATCGCGCATGCGCATGCCCAGTCCGCCGCAGAACAGAACGACTTTCATGACACGGCCCTCCCCTATGGGAACAACGCGACGTCCGGGATCGGCACCACGAATTGGCCGCCCCAATCACGGATATAGGCGTGGCTGTCCATGATCTCGTGCTTCAGGTTCCACGGCAGGATCAGCACGTAATCGGGCTTGGTCTCGCGGATCTTGTCGGGCGGAAAGATGGGGATGTGGGTGCCGGGGGTGAACTTGCCGTGCTTGTACGGGTTGCGGTCCACCGCATAGTCCAGGATATCGGTGCGGATGCCGCAAAAGTTCAGCAAGGTGTTGCCCTTGCCCGGCGCGCCATAGGCGACGATGGACTTGCCGTACCATTTGGCGCGGATCAGAAAGTCCACCAGATTCCACTTGGCCTGCTTGACCTGCTCGGCGAATTGGGAAAAGCCGTGCAGCCGGTCCAGCCCGGCCTCGGTCTCGCGGGCCAGGATGTCGCCGATGATGGGGGCGGGATCACGGGGCGCCCCATCCAGGCACACATGAAGCCTGAGCGAACCGCCATGGGTCCAGATCTCGTCCACGTCGAACACCCGCATGCCGTGGGCGGCGAAGATGCGCTGGGCGGTGCCCAGCGAGAAATACGAGAAATGCTCGTGATAGATGGTGTCGTACTGGTTTTCCTTGATCAGCTTCAGCAGATGGGGGAATTCGATGGTGGCGACTCCACCCGGCTTCAGCAGAACGCGGATGCCCTCGACGAAATCGTTGAGGTCGGGCACCTGGGCCAGCACGTTGTTGCCGATGACCAGATCAGCCTTCTGCATGCACCCGGCACTTTCGGTGGTGAAGAACTCCACCTGAGTGGGCACGCCCTTTGCCATGGCGGACTTGGCCACGTTGGCGGCGGGCTCGACCCCCAGCACCGGCACCCCGTGCTTGACGAAATGCTGCAGCAGATAGCCATCATTGGAGGCCAGTTCCACCACATGGCTGTGGCCGCC
>JACMLB010000433.1 GCA_014379805.1 Rhodospirillales bacterium
CACCGGCTCCACCGTGACGCCGGGGGCAGCGCGGCCCGGCGAGGCGGGGCGCAGTTCCATCAAGGCGGCATTGTTGGCGGCAACCGCGCCGGTTTCCATGACGCCCCAAATTTCATGGGCGGCGGTGCCGAACACGCGCGCCACCAATTCATGCTGGGCGGCGGTCAGCGGCGCCGGGCCGGTGGACATGGCGCGCGGAATGGGATGGGGCACATTGGCCGCCGCTTCGGTCAAGGCCAACAGCCGGTCGGGCGGAATGAAGGCGGCGCGTACGCCATGGCGGCCCATCAGCGACAAATGCTGCTCGGCGGTTTGTCCAATGGGACCGGCCACCACGGGCACGCCGTGATGCCACGCCGGCAGCAAGGCCCACAGCAGTCCCTCGAACCCCATCCACTCGGCGGGGGTCCAGAAGATGTCGCCGAATTGGGGGAAGAACCCCAGGGCCAATTCCACCGGCGGCAGATTGCCGGGAAGCGCGCGATGGGCGTGCAGAACGCCCGCCGGCTTGCCGCAGGCATGGTCGGGATAGAACAGGATGGCGGGGTCTTCGGCGGCGGTCACCAAGGGGGTGAAAACATCCGATGCCGCCTGCATGGCAGCCCACATCTCGGTACAGCCCAAGGGCGCGGCGTCCGCCACCAAGATTGTGGACAAAGCGGGTGCGCCCTCTTGCGCCACTAAAAGGCGCGGTGCCACGCTTGCATCCGTGATGGCGCAGACGGCACCAGAATCGGCCAGCCGCCACGCCAACGGCAGTTCGCCCAGATTGGTCGGCACCGGAACCAGCACCGCGCCCATCTTCAACACCGCCAGCATGGCGACTACCGCCTCCACCGACGGCCCGAACGACACCAGCACCCGGTCGCCCTTGCCCACGCCGGACGCACACAGCACGTTGGCCAAGCGGTTGGACAGCAACCGCAGCACATGGAAGGTGTAGCGCTCCACCGTGCCATCGGCGGCTTCCACGATCAGCGCGGTGCGGTGGCCATCGGCGCCGGCCATGGTCTGGCGGTCGCACACGTCGAAGGCCATGTTGTAGCGTTCGGGAATGCGCCAGCGGAAAGTGCGGCAGGCTTCTTCGTAGGTTTTGGCGGATTTCAGCATAGGGCTGGCTCCATAACCGCCAATTCTTGGTTTAGTACGAATAGCCCGTGCCGAGCCCCCGCCGCCATATCAAACCGTCGGGCGATAACGTCGAAGAAAGTGGGATCGTCACGCTCGAACCGGCGAAAAACCGCATAGACGACCAAATCTGCCAGTTGCACCAGCCGCGAAGCTTTGGAATCCAGGAAGACGGGAACTTCGGCCATGTTGCGCAAAAAGCCTCGGCTGTGGCCGATCCGCTTGAAGTTAAACGCCAAATTCTGAATGGCTGCTTCCTGCCGGCTCTTGTCGAAAATGATCAGGCCGCGCTGGCGATCACCACCCCGGAACAAGCGCATCAAGTAATGATCGAACCGAACCACTAGTTCCTCGAATGCGAATTCCACAGCATCGCGGTCACCGATGTACCGCTTGTCGATAACGGCTGCGAACACCCGAGTGCTGGCATGAGAGTCGGACAGAACCTGCAATGCGTCAATCACCGCTTGCCGGCGCTTGTCTACCGGCTGCGAGCGCCAGAACTTCGCACCCGTCACCATTGGGGAGGCATGCAGCTCAACGGATGACGGGTCGGCCTCATTAAAGCGGGCGGCCACCTGATCGAGCCGCTCGGACATCCAATGGCCTTGGCGTTCGAAGACGCATACCCCAGCCAGAACGAAGAAGCGATGGCTGGCGTCGTTCGCTCCGCCCGAGTCGTCGAGATAGAGAAGATGCATCCTCTTTCCCTCGGCTCAGGCGCAAAAAAAGGTGGCCAAGCGGGGACCTAGCCCCGGCGGTCCACTTCGGGCGGACCTCTCGACCACGAAATTGAAGATGGACATCGACCGCCCCCCTGTCAACATCAGCGTTGGAGCTTCCAAGAGTTCAGCCTTCCAACGGCATCAGTTCCTCGAACCACAAATATGTGTCGAGGTTATCCAGCACGACGCCGTCGAAGCCCAAATCCATGATGCCGGCCAGATATTTGCCCAGCAATTCCTTCCATTTGGGATCGGCCATGTCGGTCACGAAGCTGCCGGGCTCTTCGGGGATGGGGGCGAACAGGAAGGGCGGATTGCCCGCCTCCCAGCCCTTTTGCCAGTACCAGCGCCCATCATAGGCCTTGCCCACCGGCAGCACCGCCAGCATCAGCCGGGGCGCGCCCATTTCCTTGTATTTCAGCCGCTTGACGTCCTCCTTGGTCAGGGCGTCGGTGCCGCGATGGGCCACGTCGATGAACAAGACGTCCTGATTGGTCTTCTCCATGGACATCACCCACTCGGCCTTGGTGCCGAAGCGGTCGGCGCGCAGCAGCGGCAGCCAGTTCTTCGCGGCGGTGATGGTGGTGACCGGCTGGGCGTTCTCACCGCGCGGATGGCCCTTGGGCAGGGTGTTGAGGTTGTCGGTCTCGACCCCGGCATAGGTCAGCACACGGTCGTGTTCGGAGCCCTTATACGCCGCATCCACATCCTTCTGGGTCTTGCAGCTTTCGATGGACAGGATGCGGCGGCCCAGTTGGCGCATGGCGTCCACCGCATAAAGCTGGCGGCGCTGGCGTTCCTCGCGCTCGGCCATGCGGCGGATTTCGGCGGCTTTACGCAACTCCTCGCGCGGGTCGAGGCTGAACGGGCCGAACGGGGTGGGAACCGGCGGGCGCTGGATGCCGCGCGCGCGTTCCTCGGCCAGGGTGGCATCCAAATCCAGACGCTCGCGGATGGCTTTGTCCAACGGCTTGCCCAGGGCATCGGGGCCGCAATACAGCCCGTCCAGCACCAGACCATCGAGTGTCTTCAAATAGGGGCGGAAAACGGTGCGCAGCGGCAGGCGCTTCTCGAAAGTCTTGCCGTTGGGGTCGCGCAATTCCTCCCACTGAGTCTCGCGCTCACCCTTGACCACCAACTCGGTGCCACCGCGCACCAGCACCACGAAGTCCTTGTTACGGCCCTTAGCATAGGCCGACAACTCCATGACCACGTTGCGCCAATCCTCGCGGTGGTTGGGAATGCTGGCAACCGGCGGCGCCTGCCAGTCGCGCGGCTTGTCCATGGCGGCAGCGGGGAACGCCAGCATAAGCGCGATGAGGGCGGAGAGACACTTCATGCCGCCAACTCCCGCACCATCTCGGCCAGGGCCATGCATGAGGTCAGGCCGGGGGATTCGATGCCGTACAGCGCCACCACGCCGGGCACGCCGTGGTCTTTCGGGCCTTGCACCATGAAATCCTTCGCCGGATCGTCGGGGCCTTGGATTTTGGGGCGGATACCGGAATAGGCCGGTTCCAGTGCGCCGTCGGGCAAGGACGGCCAATAGCGGCGAATGGCGCCGTAAAACGAATCGGCGCGGGCGGGATCGACCACGTAATCTTCGTGATTGATCCATTCCACATCGGGGCCAAAGCGTCCGCGTCCGGCCATGTCCAGGGTGTAATGGACACCCAAGCCCGCCGCCACCGGCACCGGGTAAACCAGATGTTCGAACGGCATACGGCCCGTCAGGGTGAAGTAATTACCCTTGCACAAATAGTCTGCGGGCACGCCCGGCATACCCAGCGAGCGCGCCACCCGGCACGATGCCAGACCGGCGGCGATGACCACGGTGCGGGCCAGGAAGCGCGAGGGCTCGGTGCCGCCCACCTGAATTTCCATACCGCCCTCGCCGACAGTGCCGCCCATGACCGGCGAGCGCAGCGCCACCACGGCGCCGTGTTCCTCGGCATCGCCCTGCAGAGCCAGCAGCAGGCCGTGGGTGTCGATGATGCCGGTGGCGGGCGAGAACAAGGCGGCGGTGCAGGTCAATTGCGGCTCCATCGCCATGGCTTCCGCCGCCGGGATGGGCGCCAAGGCCTCGACCCCGTTGGCGCGGCCACGGTCCAAAATGACGGTCAGCGCCTGTTCCTCGGCGGCGTCGGTGGCGACGATCAGCTTGCCGACCTTCTTGAACGGCACCCCATGCATGACCGCGAATTCACGCACCATGCGGTTGCCGGCCACGCACAGCCGCGCCTTCAGGCTGCCCGTCGGATAATACATGCCGGCATGAACGACTTCGGAATTGCGCGACGAAATGCCGGTGCCAATGGTGCCCTCGGCCTCCAGCACCACCACGTCGCGGCCGGCAATGGCCAAGGCACGGGCGGCGGCAAGGCCGATCAAGCCGGCGCCGATGACCACGCAGTCGATGCGTTCCATTTCCCCAAAGCCCTCAAATATTCGCCGCCACCATAGCACCGCCATCCACGTTCCGGAAGTTGCCGGATACATGCAATCCCACGTAGAGTGCGGGACATGAGCCCAAAAAACACCCCCTCAACTGCCCCCTCGGTCTGCCCCCATGATTGCCCCTCGGCCTGCCCGCTGGAGGTGGAACGGCTTGACCCATCCACCATCGGTCGGTTGCGCGGCGCCGCCATGCCCTATACCGAGGGCGTGATCTGCGCCAAGGTCGCGCGCTATGCGGAACGGGTGCACCACCCCGACCGCATCCTGACGCCGCTGAAACGCACCGGCCCCAAGGGCTCTGGCGTGTTCGCCTCCATCAGTTGGGACGAGGCGCTGGACACCATCGCCGAGCGTTTCCAGCAAGCCGCCGCCAAGCATGGCCTTGAGACGGTGTGGCCCTATTTTTACGCCGGCACCATGGGGCTGGTGCAGCGCGGCGCCACCAACCGGTTGCGCCGGGCCATGGGCTATTCCAACCAGGCCCAAACCATCTGCTCCAGCATCAGTGGTGCCGGCTGGCAAGCCGGAGTGGGTGCGCGGCGCGGCGTCGATCCGCGCGAAATTCCCGAGTCCGATCTGGTCGTCATTTGGGGCGGCAATCCGGCAGCGACCCAAGTGCACCTGATGGGGCTGATCTCCCAGGCACGAAAAGCGCGCGGCGCCAAGCTGGTGGTGGTCGATCCCTATCGCACCCCCACCGCTGAAAAGGCCGACATGCATCTGATGCCCAAGCCGGGCACCGATGCCGCCCTGGCCTGCGCAGTGATGCATGTGCTGTTCCGCGATGGACACGCCGACCGCGATTACATGGCGCGCTACACCCAGGATGCGGACCGGCTGGAAGCCCATGTGGCGACCCGCGACCCCGCCTGGGCGGCCGCCATTACCGGGCTGACGATGGCGGAGATCGAGTCCTTCGCCGCCCTGTACGGCCGCACCAAACGGGCTTTCCTGCGGCTGGGTTATGGCATGACCCGCCAACGCAACGGCGCCGTGAACCTGCATGCGGTCAGTTGCCTGCCGGCCATCACTGGCGCATGGATGCATCCCGGCGGCGGTGCCGCGCAAAGCCTGTCGGGCGTCTTCGCCCTGGACCGCACCGTCGTGGACGCGCTGGATATCCCCGAGCCCAAGGTGCGCACCTTGGACATGAGCGAGATCGGCCCGGTGCTGACCGGCGACGCACGGGCACTGAAGAACGGCCCGCCGGTCACCGCCATGATCGTCCAGAACAGCAACCCGGCCAATGTGGCGCCCGAAACAGATCTGGTGTGGCAGGGCCTTGCCCGCGAGGACCTGTTCCTGGCCGTGCACGAACAGGTGATGACCACCACGGCGAAATTCGCCGACATCGTGCTGCCGGCCACCACCTTTTTGGAACATGCCGACCTTTACACCAGCTACGGCCACAGCTTCCTGCAGGCGGCCAAGCCGGTGATCGCGCCGCTGGGCGAGGCGCGCTCCAATCATTGGGTGGTGGCGGAATTGGCCCGACGCTTAGGGGCGCACCATGCCAGCTTCGACATGGAAGAATGGGCGTTGGTGGATGCCTGCCTCACTGCCTCGGACCTGCCGGGCGCCGATGCACTGCACGCCATGCGCTGGCTGGATTGCGCGCCCAGCTTCGAGCAGGCCCATTTCATAGACGGGTTCGGCCATGGCGGACGCTTCCGCTTCGCCCCCCAATGGGGCGAGCCCACCATGCCGGCCCTGCCCGATCATTGGGACGTGGTGGAAGCCGCCAACGACGACCACCCGTTCCGTCTGATTACGCCGCCGTCGCGCCATTTCCTCAACAGCACGTTCAATGAAACGCCGTCGTCGCGTAAACAAGCGGGGCGACCCACAGCGCTGGTCCACAGTGACGACGCGTCCCGGCTGGGCATTTCCACCGGACACGTGGTGCGGTTGGGCAACCGGCGCGGCTCGGTGCTGGTGCATGCCCAATTGACCGACGGCATTGCCCGCGGGGTGGTGGCGGTGGAAGGCATCTGGGCCAACGAAGATTTCCTGGAAGGCATCGGCATCAACCGCCTGATCGGCAGCCAGCCCGTGGCTCCCTCCGGCGGCGCGGCCTTTCACGATGCAGCCGTTTGGCTGAAGGGGGAAGAATGAGCAAGGCGCACATCGTCGTCATCGGCAATGAGAAGGGCGGCACCGGCAAATCCACGGTGTCCATGCATGTGATCGTCAGCCTGTTGGGCATGGGGCTAAGAGTGGGCTCCATCGACATCGACGCCCGTCAGGCGACGCTGACCCGCTATATTCAGAACCGGCAGGCCCGCAAGGATTTTGCCCAGTTGGGCCTGCAGGTGCCCGACCATGTGGCGGTGCCGCCCACAACCGATCCCGCCGCCGACGAAGCCCGTCTGCTGGAAACGATGGAGCGTATGAGCGCCACCCATGACGTGGTGGTGATGGATACCCCCGGTTCCGACCATTATCTGTCGCGGCTGGGCCATTCCTTCGCCGACACGCTGGTGACGCCGCTGAACGATTCCCTGGTGGATTTGGACGTGCTGGCCCGCGTCGATCCCCTGACCATGAAGATCATCCGCCCCAGCCACTATGCCGAGATGGTGTGGGAGACCAAGAAGACCCGTGCCATGCGCGGCGAGAAGGCGGTGGTGGATTGGATCGTGCTGCGCAACCGCCTCGCCCATCTGGACGCCCGCAACAAGCAGAGCATGGAAAAGCTGCTGGCCGATCTGTCCAAGCGCATCGGCTTTCGCGTGGTGCCGGGCTTGGGCGAGCGCGTCATCTACCGCTCCATGTTCCTGGAGGGCCTGACCCTGCTGGATTTGCGCCACAAAATCCCCGGCTTTGAGCTGAACATGAGCCACGTGGCTGCCCGCCAGGAACTGCGTGCGCTGGTGGAGGCCATTGGGTTGGGCAAAATGGCGGAAGCTGGGTGATAACGAGGTAGGGTTAGGCTGAGCGGCTGAGCGTGACGCCATATGGTCCCGCGTAGGGAGAAAACCATGGCGACGCGGGCGATGCGCATCCTGGCTTGGATTGGTGGCGGGCTGGCGGTGCTGGTTCTGCTGGTGGCGGGCTTCTTCGTAGTCATCTTCGATTGGAACTGGTTGCGCTCGCCGATTGAAAGCCGCGCCGGTGGCGCCGTGGGGCGCGGCGTCGCCATCGAGGGCAATCTGGACGTGGATCTGGGCCGCGTCACCCGTATCCGCGCCGAACGGGTGCGCGTGGGCAATCCTCCGTGGACGCGCGACCCGGAAATGGCCCGCTTCGAGGCCATCGAGATCGCCATACGCCTGTGGCCGCTGCTGAGCGGCAGGGTCGAGCTGCCCGACGTCAAGCTGATCCACCCCACGGTGGCGCTGGAGAAAAACCGCGCAGGCGAAGCCAACTGGCAATTCAGCACCACCGCCGCCAAGGTCGCCGCGCCCGAGAAACGCTCGCAATTCCCCATCATCGAGCGGCTGGTCATTGAAGACGGCCAGCTTGCGTACCGCGATCCCGCATCGGGCATCCATATAGATTCGCGCATCCACACCGCCGTGGGCGGCGATCCTGCCCATGAAAAGGTGCGCTTGTCCGGCCAAGGCAGCTTTAAGGGCGAACCGGCCCGTTTCAATGTGGAGGCGGGCTCGCTGCTGACCCTGCGCGAAACCAAAGAGCCCTATCCAATCCTCGTGGAAGCGGCCATCGGTGCCACCCGCGCCAAGGCCGAGGGCACCATCGACGAACCGCTGAAGATGGCCGGCGTGTATTTGGATCTGGCGCTGTCGGGCCAGGATATGGCGGCGGTATTCCCGCTCTTCGGCATCCCCCTGCCGCCCACGCGGCCCTATTCCATCAGCGGCAAACTGCGCCATGACGGCCCCAATTGGACCTTCAGCGAAGCACGCGGCAAGGTGGGCGACAGCGACTTGTCCGGCGGTTTGACCGTGGTCACAGGGGGCGAGCGGCCCATCCTCCGCGCCAATCTGCTGTCCAAGCGTCTGGCCTTGGCCGATTTGGCCGGCTTCATCGGCGCCCGGCCGGGCGAGAAGGACAAACCAACCGACCGCGTGCTGCCCGACCACCCTGTCAATCTGGACAAGCTGCGGGCCATGGATGTGGATGTACGCTTCAAGGGCCAGCGGGTGGAAGCGCCCGGCCTGCCCATGGATGGGCTGGAGGCCGACCTTACCATCCAGGACGGCCTCGCCCGCCTTGATCCCCTCGCCTTTGCCATCGCCCAAGGGACATTTGCCGGCACGGTGGTGCTGGACGGGCGCCAGAACATTCCTCAGGCGTCGATGAACATGACCATCAGCCGCATGGATCTGCACCGCTTCCTGGCCAACACCCGCTTCGGCCCCGAGACCTCTGGCACCCTGGCGGGAAAGCTGGAACTGGCGGGACAGGGGCGCAGCACCGCCGAGCTGCTGGCCGCTGCCCATGGACGGGCGACGCTGATGATGTCGGGCGGTTCGCTGAGCGCACTGCTGATGGAGGCCGCTGGCCTGGACGTGGCCGAGGCATTGGGCTTTGCCCTATCCGAAGACAAGCGCGTGCCGGTGCGCTGTCTGGTGGCCGATTTCGCCGTGACACAGGGCAACGCGAAGGCCCAGGCCCTGGTGCTGGATACCGCCGACACCGTCATCACCGGCGGCGGCACCATTGATTTGGGCAATGAACACATGAATCTGCGCTTGGAGGCCCACCCCAAGGACCCCAGTCCGCTTTCAGTGCGGGCACCGGTGGAGATTGGCGGCCGCCTGGGCAAGCCCAAGGTGACCATCGACGCCAAGACCCAAGCGGCACGGGGCGGCCTCGCCATAGCCCTGGGCGCCCTGCTCACCCCGCTGGCGGCACTGATCCCATTCCTGGAACCGGGCCTGGGCGAAGACCGCGATTGCGGCCAGTTGATCCAGCAGGCCCAGGCACCCCGTTAAGATTGTTGGATGATAAGCCCCCGCCAGCCCATGCCTTCATAGGTCTCATAGCCCGGCGTCAGGGCGTAACCCACGGTTCGGCCCAGATGATCGGTGGTGGAGCCGATAGGGCCGTTGAACGCCAGCGCCACGGTCTCGGACAGGATGCCGACGCCGTCCGAGGCGGCGATGACGCGGTTATCGCGGTCCACCAGCAGGCAGCGGGTGCGCTCCTTTTCTTCTTCACGCAGGCGGACGCCCTTGACCACGCAATCGGCCTGGGGCTGCCAATCGAAGAACACGCCCAAGACGCCCACCGGCTTACCGTTGACCTCGCCGCCCTCGCGGATGGCGGTGGCATAGCTGGCCACCAAGGCATTGCCCAGGGCCGCGTTGGTGGAAATATCGGCCATGGCGAAGTCACTGCCGTCACGGGTCGCCATGGCATCGCGGAACCAGCTTTCACCGGACACGTCCGCGCCGACGGCGCGGGGATAGCGGTCGGGGCGGCCATGGGCGACCACCCGGCCCGAGGCATCGGCGATCCACAAATCCAGATATACGGTATAGGAATCCAGGATCACGCCCAGGCGCTTAGCCGCGTAATTCGTGGTTTCGGGGGTGGCGTGGATCAGGCAATCCACCACCGCCGAATCCGTCGCCCACCAGCGCACGTCGCACGACCGTTCATACAGATTGCGGTCGATGATCTCGATCATGTTGAGGGCCAGATCGGCCAAACGCGATCCGCGCAATTGCTGCACCAGGGATTCGCCCAGCACCATCAGATCGTTGATGGTGGAGGACAATTCGCCTTCCAACGCCTGGGTGATGGTGTCGATATTGTGCGAGACGTTCTTGACCTCGCTGGCCACCACGGCGAAGCCCCGCCCCGCCTCGCCCGCCCGCGACGCCTCGATCAACGCGTTCAGCGACAGGATACGCGTGGTCCCAGTAACTTTTTTGATGGCGCGAATCTTATCGTTGGCAACGTCGTACACAGCACGCGTCAGCTCAAGAATCCGTTCCGGTTCCGACATGCATCACCCCCCTGTGCCTAACAATATGGCAGCGCCCCCAGCGCAGCCCATTCTATAGGCAGATGCATAGGAAGTTCAACAATTGCATCCATGACGGGGGAAAGGGTGGCACCAGTTTTGACACGGTGTGCCAAGCGGAAATCCTTCCTCCGTTGGTCGTTCGGGATGACAGCCTGATTTAAACCGTCAAGCCCGGCCATGACGGTATGGGAAGGGCGGCGGGGTTGGCCGCCGCGCGACCGTTGCCTAATGCTTCGTCTCTTCCCAATCCTTGACCCGGCGTTCGGCCTCTTCGCGCGTCGTGCCGTAGCGCTGCTGGATTTGGCCGACCAACTGGTCGCGTTGACCGGCCATGCGGTCGAGGTCGTCATCGGTCAACTCGCCCCACTGCTCCTTGACCTTGCCCCTGAATTCCTTCCAATTGCCTTTGACCTGATCCCAGTTCATGGCAAACCTCCGTCCGGTTGTTATCAGACGTAAACACCCGGCAGGCGCACACGGTTCCGGAGCCCGCATGTTGAAGAAGCGCTCGATCATCATCGCCGGCCATGCCACCAGCGTTTCGTTGGAACCAGAATTCTGGGATGCGTTAAAGGAAATCGCCGAGGAGCGGGCGCTGTCGCTGAATCAACTGGTGGCCGAAATCGACCAGGGCCGCGCCGGCAATTTGTCCTCGGCCATCCGGGTGTTCGTGCTGGGCGAAAGCAGACGCGAGCGTTAGGCCAGCACCACGCGGTTGCGGCCCGCATGCTTGGCCCGGTACAGCGCCTCGTCGGCGCGGGCGAACAGGGCGTCCACCGAGGTATCGTCGGGGTGCAGCATGGCGACGCCGACGCTGATGCTCAACGCCACCGTTTCGCCATTGGCGGTCATGGGGGCGACGGCGATGGCGGCGCGCAGGCGTTCGGCCAGATCGGCGGCTCCTGTGGTGTCGGTTTCGGGCAGCAGCACGCCGAATTCTTCGCCGCCCAGACGGCCCAGCAAATCGGTCTCACGCAGACAGGCGGCGGCGACGTTGGCGATGATCTTCAGGGCCTCGTCGCCCACGGCATGGCCGAAGCGGTCGTTGATGGTCTTGAACAAATCCACGTCGAAGATCAGCACCGGCATGGACCGCCCGTAGCGTAGCGCACGCTGCATCTCTCGCTCGCAATTCTCAAGGAAATGGCGACGGTTGGACATGCCGGTCAGGGAATCGGTGGTGGCCCAGCGTCGCAGTTCCTCTTCCACGATGGCGCGGTGCTGCAACTCGCGCCGGCTCAGAGTCAGTTCGGCTTCCAGGCGGCCCGTTGTCTGCCGTTGGGCGATGGTCGCCAGCCAGGAAAAGCCGATGAGGGCAAGGCCGACGAAGACCGCGTTGCGGGTCCAGTCGTGGCGCCACGTGGCGGCGATTTCAGCGCGTCGGATGCCGACCACCACCACCAGCGGCCATTCCTCAAGGGCACGATAGGCCAACAGGCGGTCCTGGCCGTCCACCACGCTGCCCCGGTTGGGGGTGTAGGCCACGCCCACCGGCGATTCCGGCAGTCTTTTGGTGAACAACTCGGTGCCGGACAAATCCTTGCCCAATTGATCGGGGATCAGCGGCGCCCGAAATAGATTGATGCCGTCGCTGCGATGGATGGAGATGGCGCTGCCACCCGGCAGATTGGGCAGGCCGCCCAGCAGGTCGAAGGCCTCCGGCGCGACGGCGATCAATGCCACGCCGGCGAAGCGGCCATCGGGGTCGACGACGGCACGGGCCACCCCGATGATGGTTTCGTCATAGACGCGGCTTTTGAATGGTTTGGTAATAAGCAGGCCTTGGCCGGGGTCATCCTTGAGCTGGCGGAAATAGTCGCGATCGACCACGCTGATCGCAGGGAAGCCGCCCTTGCGGTCGCTGTGCTGCAGGACGCTTCCGCTGGCATCGTACAGCCCGATGGAACGCACGAACGGCGTGGTCTGGATGGTCAGCAATATCTGGTGCCACACCGGCTCTCCGGTAAGAGAGGTGGCGGCGTCGGCCTGGATTTCGGCGACGATGGCTAAAAGCTGGCGGTCATACTGGCGGAATTTTTCGGCCACGTTGCGGCTGATGAACCAGGCGGTGTCATGGCCCTGGCGCGCAGCCATGGCATAGCGCGTAGTCAGATCCCGCCATGCCAGAAGAAAAAACGTCGCCAGGATGGCGGCCGTCAACACCGCCAGGACCAACCAGCCCTGAAAGCGCGTCCGACCTTTCAATGACGCAGCCTTACCATCCATGGCACAACGTTCACATGCTAATTGGGGTTACCCCTATGCACATTGGTGTGACCATGGTGGGTTTCAAGCGCGCCTTTGCTGCTTTAGCCAGAGACGGTGTCCCGCTCGGAATCGGCTTGTTTCTTGTCCGCGATCAGAGCGATGGCGAACAATCCCAACAGGGTGAATATGATGACGGCGACGAATGCGGGTTCCATGTGCGCTTCGTACCCTATTTTATCGCCAATGCCACTCTGTGCAGACGAATTACACCCTATCCGGTTGAGGTAGACAGGAGCCGAGGGCCGCGCCACCATAGGCGAGGCTCGCACCCCGGAGGCTGCCATGAGCGTTCCCGAAATCCGCATTCCCAGCGCCGCCATGGCGGAAAAAGAATGGATGGTCACCAACGGTCTGGGCGGCTATGCCTCGGGCACCTTGGCGGGGCCGGCCAGCCGCCGCCATGACGGCTTGCTGGTGGCGGCACTGGATGCTCCCCATGGCCGCACGGTGATGCTGGACGGGGTGGTCGAGACGGTCGCGGACGTTCCGCTGTTCGACCTGTTGACCGAATTTCGGCTAGAGCAAGGGCTGCCGGTGTGGCGCTTCGAGGGCTTGGGCCGGGTGATCGAGCGCCGCGTGGTCATGAGCTGGCGCCAGAACACGGTGAATGTGCTGTATCGCTTGGTGGCAGGCGCGCCGGTGGAGCTGTCCCTGCGTCCCTGGCTGCATGTGCGTCACGCCGATTGGGGCGTGGATCAGCCGTTGCTGGACGCCGTTGTCACGGTGGAGGACGGCAAGGCGGAAATCACCATGGCGCCGTGGCCCGTGGTGCGGCTGGCCTGGGCGGGGCGTCTGGAGTTGAACGATCCGCGCCGGACCGAGGCGGTCTATCCCATCGAGACCGAGCGCGACTTCCTGGACCGCGGCCCGCTCTGGAGCCCCGGCACCCTGGCCGCCACTTTGGACCAGACCGGCGTCGCACTAACCGCCTCTACCGAACCCTGGGCCGTGGCGCTGGCATTGACGCCTGACGAGGCTTTGGCCGCCGAACAGGAGCGCCGCCGCCGCCTGCTATCGCGCGCCCATCCGGCATTGCGCCAAGGCCCGGCATCTGTGCTGACGCTGGCTGCCGATGCCTTTGTCTTCACCCCGCGCAATCGCCCCGAATTGCTGGCCCGCGTTCAGGCCGAAGGCGATGGATTGTGCAGCATCGTCGCCGGTTATCCGTGGTTCAACGATTGGGGCCGCGACACCATGATCGGGCTGGAAGGCCTGACCCTAATCACTGGGCGATGGACCGAGGCGCGCGACATCCTGCGCACCTTCGCCCGTTATCTGAAGGACGGGTTGATCCCCGATAACATTCCCGACGGGCCGTGGCCGCCGGTCTATCACACCGCCGACGCCACCCTGTGGTTCTTCCACGCGGTAGAGCGTTACGTCACCGCCACCGGCGACACCGAGACCCTGGCGCTGATCCTGCCCAAGCTGGCGGAGGTCATCGACCGCCACCGCGACGGCACCCTGTTCGGCATTGGCGTCGACCCCGAGGACGGGCTGCTGCGGGCGGCGGCAGAGGGCTATCAGCTGACCTGGATGGATGCCATCGTCGGCGATTGGGTGGTCACCCCCCGGCGCGGCAAGCCGGTGGAGATCAATGCCCTGTGGTACAACGCGCTGTGCCTGATGGCGGGCTGGCTGAAGGGTGACGCGGCGGAACGGGCCGCGCGCGATGCGGCACGGGCGCGGGAATCGTTCAACAAGCGCTTCTGGTACGCGGAAGGCGGCTATCTCTACGATGTCATCGACGGTGACCCCGCCGAATCGCCGCTGCTGCGCCCCAACCAACTCTTCGCCATCTCGCTAACCCACCCGGTGCTGGCGCCCGAGCATTGGCGTTCGGTGGTCCAGGTGATCCGCGACAAGCTGCTGACGCCGTATGGAATACGGTCGCTCCCCGCCGATGATCCGCGCTACCAGCCGCGCTTCGCCGGCAACCAGCATTCCCGCGACGGCGCCTATCATCAGGGCACCGTATGGCCGTTCCTGCTGGGACCGTTTGTGGATGCGTGGCTGAAGGTGTGGCCCGGCGACCGTGCCGGGGCGCGGGCCGTGTTGACTGCCATGGAACCCCATTTGGCCGAGTACTGCGTCGGCACCGTGGCCGAAGTGTTCGACGCCGACCCACCCCACAAGCCGCGCGGCTGCCCGGCGCAAGGCTGGAGCGTGGCCGAATGGCTGCGCGCTTGGGTGGCGGCAAGTTAAGGCGCCACTTTCCAAGCTCGTCATGGCCGTGCTTGACACGGCCATCCACGTGGTAGGGCGAAGACGGTGCCAGACGGCTCCACGTGGATACGCGGGTCAAGCCCGCGCATGACGATTGTCGTTAAATGGCGTCAATGTTGGGTCGTGCTCATGCTCTGGGCGCGCAAATCATAACTTTCGGCCAGCGCGTGGAGCACCGGGGCGGCCGATTTGTGGTCGCGGGCGATGGCGCGCAGGGCGGCGGCCAGGGTGGACAGGGTATCGGGATCGGAACCTTGGAGCGGGATTCTGGCGGGCATGGTCACCTCTCACTTGCTGGTCAGACCACTATACGCAGCTTTGGCCCGCAAAGGTCACTGGTCCAAAGGAATACTCGCTTCGGCTGATGCCGGTGCCCAAGTTACGGGGGAAGGAGATTTCATGCCGCTGACCGATGACAGGGACTTGCGGGCGCGGGTCAAATTGCTGGGGAGCATGCTGGGCGACGTGCTGCAGCAGCATGAAGCGCGCGAGGTGCTGGGCACCGTCGAGACCCTGCGCAAGGGATTCATCGAGCTGCGCCAAGGCGAGGACGCGGACAAGCGGCGCCGGCTGATGGAGGTCATCGCCGGCCTCGACCCGCATTTGCTCTCTCACGTGGTGCGTGCCTTCAGCCTGTACTTCCTGCTGGCCAACATCGCCGAGGATGATTGGGCCCATTCCGAGCGCCGCCGCCGGGTTCAGCGGGGCGAGCGCCTTTGGTACGGTTCGTTCGATCACACCCTGCATGAGATGAAGGAACAAGGGGTGGGGGCCGACCGGGTGGCCGAATTGCTGGGCCATCTGCGCTTCCAGCCGGTCTTCACCGCCCACCCGACCGAGGCCAAACGGCGCACCGTGCTTGAAGTGCAGCGTCGTCTGGACGTGCTGACCCGCCGTTTGGACGCCGCCAGTCCCGGTGTGGAGCGGGCCGAGATCGAGCAGGAATTACGTAACCAGATCCAGGTGCTGTGGAAGACCGACGAGGTGCGCGTCCACCGTCCCCGCGTCGAGGACGAGATCAAGAACGGCCTGTTTTATTTCCGCGAAACCCTGTTCGACGCGGTGCCGCGCATCCACCGTAATCTGGAACGCGCCTTGCGCAACGCCTATGGCGAATCCATTGCCGTGCCGCCCATCATCCGCCTGGGGTCGTGGATTGGCGGCGACCGCGATGGCAATCCGTTCGTGACCCATGAGGCCACGCGGCTGGCCCTGCGCCTGCAAGCGCGCGAGGTGCTGAAGCGCTATCGCCGCCGCATCGAGGCGCTGGCGCTGGAGTTGACCCTGTCCTCCACCCTGGTGACGCCGTCCGACGAATTCATGGAAAAGCTGGCCGCCGACAGCGACGTGCTGGACGCCGTGCTGGGCACCAATCCCCAACGTTATGCCCAGGAACCCTATCGTCTGAAGCTGCACATCATGCATCACCGCCTGGGCCGCCAGATTGCCCGGCTGGAAGCATTGCTGGATGGTAAGCCCGATCCCGGCACCGAAGGGTGTTATGGGTCCGAGGCGGATTTCCTGGCCGATCTGGGGACCATTGCCCGGTCGCTGGCCAGCCATGGCGACGGCACTCTGGCCGAGGCCGGGTTGAAGGATCTGGTGGTCCAGGCGGAAACCTTCGGCTTCTTCCTGGCTCAACTGGACGTGCGCCAGGATTCCGCTCGCCACACCCAGGCGGTGACCGAATTGTTCGCCTGTGCCCCCAATTTGCCTGATTACGCGGCTTTGGACGAGGCCGGGCGGGTCAAGGTGCTGGACGATATGCTGTCCCATGGCGGCACGCCGCTGTTGTTCGTGAATGAGTTGTCGCCCGAGACCCGCGAAGTGCTGGACGTGCTGGGCACGGTCAAAGATCTCAAGGGTGAGATCAGCGCCAAGGCATTCGGCGCCTATGTCATCTCCATGACCCATCAGGCCAGCCACGTCCTGGAGGTGCTGTTCCTGGCAGCGTTCGCCGGTCTTGCCGGGCGCCGGCCCGATGGTTCGTGGCATTGCGAATTGCGGGTATCGCCGTTGTTCGAAACCATCGACGACCTTGCCCGCATCCGCCCGGTGTTGGACACGCTGCTGGGGTTGCCGTCTTACCAAGCGCTGCTGGCGGCATCGGGCAAGGTCCAGGAAGTCATGCTGGGCTATTCGGATAGCTGCAAGGACGGCGGCATCCTGGCCTCAAGCTGGGGCCTGTATAACGCGCAGAAGGAAATCGCTTCTGTCACCGCCAAGCACGGCGTGGCCTCGCGCCTGTTCCATGGTCGGGGCGGCACGGTGGGACGTGGCGGCGGCCCCACCCACGACGCCATCCTGTCGCAGCCGCCGGGCACCCTGACCGGCGACATCAAGTTCACCGAACAGGGCGAGGTGCTGTCGGCCAAATATTCCAACCCGGAAAACGCGGTGTACGAGCTGACCATGGGCCTGACCGGCCTGATGAAGGCGTCCTGCGGCATCGCCTTCGCCTGCCGGGTGGATCGGCCCGAGTTCACCACCGTCATGGACCAGTTGGCGAAAATGGGTGAGCAGGCCTATCGCGACCTGACCGACCACACCGCCAGCTTCATCGACTATTTCTACGAGGCCACGCCGGTGGCGGAAATTGGTCTGCTCAATATGGGGTCACGGCCATCGCACCGGGCCAAGGGCGACCGTTCGAAATATTCCGTGCGCGCCATTCCTTGGGTGTTCGGCTGGGGTCAATCGCGCCAGACCATTCCAGCGTGGTACGGCCTGGGCACGGCTCTGGCCCAATGGTGTGGCGACGATGACGGGCGGCTGGGCACCTTGCGTGAGATGTATCGGGACTGGCCGTTCTTCCGCGCGCTTCTGGACAACATCGCCATGTCGCTCAGCAAGTCCGAACTGTCCATCGCCCATGAATACTCCCGCCTGTGCCACGACGAAGCCGAGGCTGAAACCATCTTCGCCCGCATCGCCGATGAATACCGCCGCACGGTGGATTGGCTGCTGAAGATCACCGAAACCAGCGCCTTGCTGGCGGATAACCCCCGGCTGTCCCTGTCTCTGGCGCGGCGTAATCCCTATCTGGACCCGCTGAACCACATCCAGATCACCGCGCTGAAGCACTACCGCCGTCTGCCCGAAAGCGACCCCGAGCGGGCGCGCTGGCTGGTCCCGCTGCTGCGGTCGATCAACGCCCTGGCGCAAGGGTTGCGCAATACGGGGTAGGGTCCCCCTTTCGGCGCGCCCCATCTTTGCTTATCTTCCGAACACCGCAGAAAACAATAAGGCTTGCTCCATGCCCCTCGACCGCGCCGATACCGAAGCCGCCCCCCAAACCATCCGCCGCGCCGATTATGCCCCGCCGGCTTTCTGGGTGGATGCGGTGGAACTGGCTTTCGCCATCGGCGAGACAGAGGTGGAGGTGCAGGCCGATCTCAAGCTACGCCGCAACGCCCCCGGTCCGCTGGAATTAAACGGCCAGGAGTTGGACACCCGCCGGGTCGAGATCGACGGCCAACCGGCCCAATACCGCATCGAGGGCGAGCGGCTGATCATCGACAACGCGCCCGACGCCTGCACTCTGACCACCGTGGTCGCCACCGACCCCACCACCAACACCGCGTTGGAGGGGCTGTACCAATCGGGCGGCATGCTGTGCACCCAGTGCGAGGCAGAAGGCTTCCGCCGCGTCACTTGGTATCCCGACCGCCCCGACGTCATGGCGCGCTTCCGCGTCACCATCACCGCCGACCGCGCGCGCTTCCCGGTGCTGCTGTCCAACGGCAATTTGGTGGACAGCGCCGATCTGGGCGCGGGCCGTCACCGCGCGGTGTGGGAGGACCCGTTCCCCAAGCCCTGCTATCTGTTCGCCCTGGTGGCCGGCGATCTGGCTTTGGTGGAAGGCGATTTTACAACCCGCTCGGGCCGCAAAGCCGCGCTGAAATTCTGGGTCGAGCATGGCAATGAGGATCAGGTCGGCCATGCCCTTGAGTCCCTGAAGAAGGCCATGGCGTGGGACGAACAGGTGTTCGGCCTGGAATACGATCTGGACGTTTACAACGTGGTCGCCGTGTCCCACTTCAACATGGGCGCCATGGAGAACAAAAGCCTCAACATCTTCAACAGCAAGTATGTGTTGGCGAAGCAGGAAACCGCCACCGACGGCGATTTCCTGGGCATCGAGTCGGTCATCGCCCACGAATATTTCCACAATTGGACCGGCAACCGCGTTACCTGCCGCGACTGGTTCCAATTGACCCTGAAGGAAGGTCTTACGGTCTTCCGCGATCAGGAATTCTCGGCGGACATGAACAGCCGGGGCCTGCAGCGCATCGAGGATGTGCGGGCCTTGCGCGCGTCGCAATTCCCCGAGGATAACGGCCCCATGGCCCACCCCATCCGGCCGGAATCCTATGTGGAGATCAACAACTTCTACACATCGACCGTCTACGAGAAGGGCGCCGAGGTCATTCGTATGATCCATACCCTGATCGGCGCGGAGGCCTTCCGCAAGGGCATGGATCTGTACTTCGCCCGCCACGACGGCCATGCGGTCACCTGCGAAGATTTCGTCGCCGCCATGGAGACGGCGTCGGGCGTGGATCTGGCCCAGTTCCGCCGCTGGTACGCCCAGGCCGGCACCCCCAAGATCACCGCCGCCTGGACCCATGACGCGGCGACCAAGCGTCTGACCCTGACCCTATCCCAGGCCACCAAGCCCACGCCCGGCCAGGAAGAGAAGCTGCCCTTCCACATTCCCGTCGCTTTGGGTCTGGTGGGCAAAGACGGTGACGTGCCGTTGCGGCTGGAGGGCGAGAACGCCGCCCACGGCACCACGCGGGTGCTGAACCTGACCGACGGGCAAACCACCTTCGTTTTTGAAGACGTGACTGATCCGGTGGTGCCGTCCCTGTTCCGTGGCTTTTCGGCCCCCATCAATCTGGATGCGCCCTATGCGGAAGCCGATCTGGCCTTCCTGATGGCGAACGATTCCGATGCCTTCAATCGCTGGGATTCCGGTCAGGAACTGGCGACGCGGGTGCTGTTGGATTTGATCGCGAAATTCCGTGCCGGTGAACCATTGGTGCTGGACGAAGCCTTCGCCGCCGCCTGGGGCAAGGTTCTTGCCGACCACGCCGGCGATGCCGCCTTCGCCGCCGAGGCCCTGACCCTGCCGGGCTTCGCCGTTTTGGGCGAGCGCATGGACGTCATCGACGTGGACGGCATCCACGCCGCCCGAAAATTCCTGATCCGGGCCTTGGCCGAGCGGTATCGCGGCGAGTTGCTGGCGGTGCGCCATAGCTTGGCCGAGTCCGGCTATTCCCTGTCGCCACAAGCCATCGGCAAGCGCCGCCTGCGCAATCTGGCCCTGGGTGTGCTGGCCGAATTGGGCGGGACTGAGACGCAGGAATTGGCCGAACAGCAATTCGGCACAGCCACCTGCATGAGCGACCAACTCTCCGCCCTGGCCTCGCTGATCGCCATGGGCCCCGATGCAGCCCAACCGGCGTTGGATGTCTTCTTCCAGCAATGGCAGGGTGACAAGCTGGTGGTCAATAAATGGCTGGGCCTACAAGCCATCGCCGATTGGCCGAGCGTGCTCGACCGGGTCAAAGCCCTGCTGGTCCACCCCGCCTTCGATGGGTCCGAACCCAACAAAGTCTACGCCCTGATCGGCGGTTTTTCCGCCAATCCCAAGTGGTTCCACGCCCTGGATGGTGCCGGCTACGAGTTCATGGCCGACCGCGTCATAGCCCTGGATTCCACCAACCCGCAGGTGGCCTCGCGCATGGTGCGCTCGCTCATGCGGTGGAAGCGCTACGACGCCACCCGGCAGGCGCTGATGAAGGCGCAGTTGGAGCGTATTGGCGCCAAGCCGGGCCTGTCGCGTGACGTGGGCGAGATCGTAGCGAAGGCGTTAGCCTAGCGGCCATAGCAGGCTGATGATCGGTGGCGCCACCAGCAGCACCATGATGGACAGGGGCAAGCCCAGGCGCCAGTAATCGCCGAAGCGATAGCCGCCGGCCCCATGACCAGGGTGTTGCATTGGTGGCCGATGGGGGTCAGGAAGTCGCAGGCGGCCCCCATGGCGACCGCCATCAGCAGGGCGTCGGGATTGGTGCCCATCTTGTTGGCCAGCGTTACCGCGACCGGGGCGATCATCAACACGGTCGCGGCGTTGTTGAGAAACGGTGTCACCGCCATGGCGATCAGCAGCACCAGCCCGATGGCCAGCATGGGCGGCAGGCCGGTGGCGGTGGCGGCCAGCCAGCCGGCAATGAGTTCGGTGCCGCCGGTGCGGCCCAGGGCCTCGGAAATGGGGATCAGGCAGCCCAGCAGCACCAGGATGGGCCATTCGATGCGCTCGTAGGCGTCGGTCAGCTTCAGGCAGCCGGTCAATACCATCAGCACGGCGGCGGCGAAGAAGGCCACCGCCACCGGCGCAACGCCGGTCCCCGCCAGCACCATGGCGGCAGCCAAGATACCGACTGGCAACCAGGCGCGGGTCGGTGTCACCAGATCAAGCCGGCGCTCGGCCAGTGGCATGCAGCCAAGGATGGCCAGCTTGTCCGACATCTCGTCCAGCCGTCCCTGGAACGCCACCAGATCGCCGTTCCTCATGCGGGCATGACGCAGCCTTGCCCGCACCGGCCGGCCGCGCCGCGACATTGCCAGCAGGTTCAGGCCGAAATGGTCGCGCAGGCGAATGCCCACCGCCGAATTGCCGATCAGCGGCGAGCCCTCGGTCACCACCGCCTCGGCCACCCCGACCTCTTTGTCGCTGACGGCCAGTTTCCCGGCGCCGGGCAGGCGCAAATCGGCCAGATTCATCAGACGTTTCAGTACGGTGGCGTCGCATTCCAGCATCAGGATATCGTTTTCGTACAGCACCCAATGGCCCGCCGGAACATAGCGGCGCCCGCCCTCGCGCAGGATGGCGATGACGCTCGCCTCGTTATCGGCGGCGTCCTCAAGGTCGCGCACCGTCTTGCCGGCAAAAGGCGAACCGGGCGGCAGGCAGGCCTCTGACGTATAGTCGGTGACCGCGAAGGGCTGGTCGCTGTCGCCGCTTCGGTTATGGGGCAGCACCCGCCAGCCGAAGGTCAGGAAGGCCAGCCCGATCACGGTCAGCGTCGCGCCCACCGGGGTGAAGTCGAACATGCGGAAGGGCTCGCCCATGATATCGGCCCGCACGCGCGAGACGATGATATTGGGCGAGGTGCCGATCATTGTGATGGTGCCGCCCAGAAGCGAGGCGAAGGCCAGCGGCATCAGCAGCCGCGATGGCGGCATGTTGTGCTTGCGGGCCAGTTGCAGGGCCACCGGCAGGAAAATGGCCAGCGCGCCGATATTCTTGATAAAGGCCGACAGCACCGCCACCGCGCCGGACAGCACCAGCACCTGTTTTGGGGTTGAATCCAATCGCCGGACCAGCGGGGCCAGCAGGCGGTCGATCACGCCGGACCGTTCGATGGCGGCGCTGACCACCAGGGCCGAGGCCACCAGAATAACGATGTCGTCGCTGAAGCCCTTGAACGCCTCTTTGGTGGGGACCACGCCCACGGCGATGGCAATCACCAGGGCCGTGCCGGCGACCACGTCATAGCGGATGCGGTCCCACACCAGTACGGCCATTAGGCCGATGACGATGACGAACGTCGCGAGCTGCTCATGCGGCATGGCCGTTCCCCGGTTGCGGATCCATGGCAAGAACAGGCTGCGGCGGTGGGCGTTCCAGTTATGACGTTAAGCCTTACCCTGGCCGCGAGTGCGTGCCGTCCCTATCTATCCAGGGTAAACCTGACCCAAGGGGACATTCATGCGTGGACGCGCCGTTCTGGTCCTGCTGGCCTTCCTGACCCTTCCCGCCATCGCCTGGGCCGACGAGGTTTCCACCCTGGTGGACAAGGTGGTCGCCGCCTATGGCGGGCGCCAGAAACTGGCCGCTATCCGGACCTTGCATGAGACCGGGCAAATCTCGTCCCTGCGCACCGGCCAAACCGGTTCATTGGAGCGTTGGTTCGCCACCCCCGACCGCCTGCGTATCGACATGCGCTATGCCAATGGCGAGGCGGAAAGCCGCATTCTCCATAAGACGGTGGCTTATAGGAACGGCACCCCGGCCCAGGGGCCGCTGGTTGCCGCCACGCAGTTGCAAGCGGCGCGCTTCCGCCTGCCGCTGCTGCTGACCGAGCGCCCGGCCAAGCTGACCGGGACCTCGCCCGAGGGCTGGACGCTGTTGGCCGTGGATTTGGGCGACGGCATGACGGTGGAGGCCCAAATCGATGCCAATGCCATGATCCGGCGCTCGCGCGGCCTGCTTGCCATGGGCGGTCAGGTGATGGAGTTCGCCACCGATTACGATGACTTCCGCAAGGTGGACGGGGTGCTTATCGCCCACCGGGAAGGCCATGCCGCCATGGGCATGGCCACCGGGGAAAGCCGGTTGGACAAGGTGGAGGTTAACCCCGCCTTGGGTGACGCGGTGTTCAAGCCTTAACGCGTTTACCCGAACAGCTTGTCGATGTCGTCCTGGCTGATGCCCTGGTTTTCCAGCGCCGGCCCGTTCAGCAGCTTGGCGTCTTCGTCGCGGTGATCGGCGGCGGCTTTGGGGACGATTTCGGCGATGTTGTCCGGGCCCCAGATGTCGATCATGGCGTTGATGCGAGCTTCGATGTACTGCAGCGTCTTCACCACCTTGGTGATGCGCTGGCCGGTGATGTCCTGGAAGTTACAGGCCTCGAAGATGCCGACGATGGTCTCGTTGATGTCTTCGGCCAACCGGTTGACAAAAGCATCCGGGCCGTGGGCCTGGATTTGCTTGGTGATGCCCTCGATCTTTTCAGCCGATTCCAAGATGGTCTCGGTGGCGGTTTCCGTGGACTCGACGATGGCGTCCAGCTCGAAGGTCACCGCGATCAGGCGGTCGTCGGTGGAATCCTTGGGGCGTAGCGAGGCGATCTCGTGCTTGGTCTGCTCGATGCAGACGGCCAGGGCGCGCAACTCGGTTTTCAGCATGGAGACCTCGGCCGCTTTCTGGCCCATGATCTCGTCCATGCTAACTTCCTGGGCCGATGGCGGCGGCGGCTCCTCGCCTTTGACCAGATGCTCCAGCGCCTTGATGTCGCCACGGAGCTCGTTCAGCGCCTTCAGTACTTCGCTGTTAGCGGCACCACCCGTGTGAGAGGGCGCATCGCTTTTGCCGGCCTTCAAACGCTGCAATTCGGCGGTGAACAACTTGCGTTCAGTCATCATGATGGCAACCGCACCCTTCCCCTTCCCGCACCACCCTTGCCGGTGATGCCCTTCACTCACGGACGATGAATTTATCCGCGCCCGGAATATGGTCGGTCAACCACTTCCTGAGACTCCCCGGAACTTCTCACACGCACTTTTGAATCAATACACTGTCCCAAGGTCTCGGCACAAGCCGGGCTGGTTAGATAAGGCGGCGTTTAATGGTATACTTTCGCGACGTTACCGAAGGACGCCGAGCGTGAGGATCGCCACCTTCAATCTGGAAAGCTTGGACGACCGCGCGGCCACCGGCGACTTCGCTGACCGCATTGCCGTGCTGCGGCCCCAATTACAGCGGCTGCGCGCCGACGTGCTGTGTTTGCAGGAGGTCAACGGCCACTCCGCCACCCGGCGCGGCATGCGCGGCTTGCCCGCCTTGGATCGGCTGGTAGAGGGCACTGAATACGAGGGCTTTCATCGGGTGGTGTCCATGAACCGGGGCGGCCGGCGGCCCTCGGACCGGCACAATCTGGTGACCTTGAGCCGCTTTCCCATCACCGAGCATCGCCAGATTTGGCACAATCTGGTGGCGGCACCGGATTACCGCCCGATCACCGCCACGCCGCGCCCCGATGCCCCGGCGCCGGTGGAATGGGATCGCCCCATCCTGCATGCGCTGCTGGAATTGCCGGATGGGCAGCGGCTGCATGTGGTCAATGTGCATCTGCGGGCACCGCGTGCCGCCTGGCTGGCCGGCCAGAAGGAGGACCATGGCCGCTGGCAAAGCGTCGCCGGTTGGGCCGAGGGCTTCTTCCTTGCCGCTATCAAGCAGTCCGGGCAAGCGCTGGAAACCCGCCTGCTGGTGGAGTCCATCATGGATGGTGAAGCCGAACCATTGATCGTAGTGTGCGGCGATTTCAACTCGGACGACCGCGAGGCGCCGGTCCGCATCATTCGCGGTGACGAGGAAGATACCGGCAACGGCCATCTGGCCGCGCGCGTGCTGGTTCCGCTGGAACGCAGTCTAGCCGAGAGCCAACGTTTTTCGGTCATCCACCATGGCCATAAGGTCATGCTGGATCATGTGCTGGTGTCCCGCCCGCTGCTGGGTTGGTATCGCGGGGCCGAAATCCACAACGAAGCCTTAGGCGACGAATTGGTCTCGCCGGCCACCATCTGGGCCAGCCCGGATTCATATCATGCGCCGGTGGTGGCGGAGTTCGCTGCGCCGCCCTGATTCAACACACCGGCTGCCACAAATTTTCGTCGCGGCGGCCATAGGCCACCAGATAGCGCAGCAAGTTCACCTGAAGGAACGTGTTTTCCCCGTGGCCCGACAGGCGTTCGTAGACCCGCTCGAAGCGGTCGAGATCGTGGGGGATGCGACAGCACACGCCATGGGTCGGGACGCTGTCCCCGCAATATGGGCAGGTGTTGATCATGGCGCGCTCCCTTCGCCTCGTGGCTAACCCTTTAGGCTTTCTTAACCACGACGATAGGCCTTGGCGCGAACCCTCGACAATTATCCTGGGGGCGGAGATGACTAGTTCATCCGGATAAGGCTACTACTCCCTGCGCAAGCGCTTTAGGGCCTATGCTATAGGTTGTGGCGCGGCTAAGGCCGGCTTGTAGCGAAGGTCTTCGGAACGGATGTGGTGGACCAGCCAATCGGCCAGGAAGGCGTACAGCTCTGCCGCCACCACCTTGCTGGCGTCGGCATCGTAGTTCCGCTCCAGCGTGCGCACATGTTCGGCCATGATGCGGTGGGATTGGCGGTGGGCGGTCAGGTCTTCATAGCCTGCCAGCTCCATCAGCCGCTCTTCCTCGCCGAAATGATAAAAGACGTAGCGAGTCAGCTCGCCCAGTACCAAGCCGGTGACCTGTTGGGCGTCGTGGGATGCCACTGCCGTGCCTAATTGATTGACCAGATCGATCAGCCGCCGGTGATGCTCGTCCAGTCGCTCGACGCCGACGCTAAGCTCGCTGGTCCACATAATGATGGACATGGTTCCCTTCCGCCCTGTGGGGACATCATACTGCGGAGGGGGATGCATGCGATAGGGTTCAACACCTACGCCAGTTGGACGATGACCACCTCGGCATCCTCGCTGGCTTCGATGGCCAATTCGCCTTCATCCGTGGCGACCAATCCATCGCGCGGCCCCAGCGTCATGCCGTTGACCACCAGCGATCCCTTGGCCGCCACCACATAGGCGGCGTGCCGGCCCAACGGGTGAACCACACGGTCGCCGCGATCCAAGGTGCCGCCCAGTACGCGCGCGTCCTGATAGATCTTCAGCGCATGGTCGCCCTCCATGCCCGAGGCCAGCACCTCCAACTTGCCGTGGGTGCGGGGAAACGGCTTGGTCTCCCAGCGCGGCGGCAGGCCTTGGGCGTTGGGCATGATCCAGATTTGGAACAGGGTGGTGGGCTGGTCCTCGCGGTTATATTCGGCGTGGCGGATGCCGCTGCCGGCGCTCATGACCTGGACTTGTCCGGCCTCGGTGCGGCCCACATTGCCCAAGCTGTCCTCGTGGGTGATGGCGCCTTCGCGCACATAGGTGACGATTTCCATGTCGCGATGGCCGTGGGGCGGAAAGCCGGTATGGGGGGCGATGGTGTCGTCGTTCCACACCCGCAGCTTGCCCACGCCCATGCGCGCCGGGTCGAAGTAATCGGCGAAGCTGAAATGGTAGTGGGCATTGAGCCAGTCGTTCTCGAAGGTGCCCAGGCGGGCGAAGGGGCGCAGTTCCAGCATCGCTCTGTTCCTTAAATTCTCCGCTGGCTTGAATATCGAGCTGTCGAAGGTGCTGGACAATCCACCCGCACGGAACAAGATTGTTTCCATGAAGGAAACTGTCTCCATGGACCTGCTGGCTGGCATGGCCATCTTCGCCCGCGTGGTGGAGTCCGGCGGCATCTCGGCTGCGGCGCGCGATCTGGGGCTATCCAAATCGGCGGTGTCCAAGCAATTGTCGGCCCTTGAGGACCGCCTGGGCGCGCGGCTGCTGCAACGGACCACCCGCCGCATGAGCCTGACCGAGGCCGGCGCCGGCTTTCTGGAACATTGCCGCCGTGTGGTGGCCGAGGCGGAAGCGGCGGAAGCGGCCATGGGCGCGCTTCAGGCCGAGCCGCGCGGCGTGCTGCGGGTCAACGCCCCCATGACCTTCGGCACCATGCATCTGGCTGCCGCCATGCCCGACTTCCTGGCCCGCCATCCCCAGGTCAATCTGGATCTGGTGCTCAACGACCGGCTGGTGGATTTGCTGGACGAGGGCTTCGACGTGGCGGTGCGCATCGGGCGGCTGGCGGATTCTTCGTTGGTGGCGCGCAAGCTGGCTCCGGCCCGCCGGGTGATGGTGGCGGCGCCCCGCTATCTGGACGCGCGCGGACGCCCGGAAAGTCTGGCCGAACTGACCCAGCACGACACCCTGTGCTACAGCTATTTGACCGCCGCCGAGGAATGGCGCTTCGACGGCCCCGATGGCGAGGATTGTGTCCGCGTTCAGGGCCGCCTGCGGGCCAATAACGGCGAGATCCTGCTGGCCGCCTGTCTGGCAGGCTCCGGCATCGCCGCCTTGCCCACCTTCATCGCCGGCCCGTCCTTGCGCGCCGGCAGTTTGGTGCGCGTGCTGCCGCAATACGAAAATACTGGCATCGCCATCCACGCCGTGTGGCCCACCACGCGGCATCTGACCGCCAAGGTGCGCGCCTTTGTGGACTTCCTGGCGGAACGCTTCGGCCCGGTTCCCTATTGGGATGCGTGAGGCCGTCACGCTATAGTCCCAGAAAACCGTTGCCGGCTATCCCCATATGCTGGAAGACATCCGGGTCATTGCCGAAGCCCGCATGGCCAGCTTTTCCAATACTCCAGCGGATGCCGCATGAGCGAACCCAAGCTAAAAGCCAAATTATTCGTCCACGCCGCCATCCGCCGTTGCGGCATGGAGGCCATTCCCATCGTGGTGGCCCGCAAGGGCGACGAGGATGCCGGCACCATCGTGGTCAAGGTCAATCGCGCCGGCCGTATGGCGGAAATCTACACCCAGGCCCGCGACGCCG
>JACMLB010000434.1 GCA_014379805.1 Rhodospirillales bacterium
CTACGACCGCGGCCCGAGCGAGACCGTCGAAGGTGTCGTCAAGTTCTTCTCTGCTGAGAAGGGCTTCGGTTTCGTCCAGACCGACCAGGGCGGCAAGGATGTGTTCGTGCACATCAAGGCCCTGGAGCGTTCGGGCATCAAGGCGCTCGAGACCGGCCAGCGTGTCCGCGTGACCACCACGCAGGGCCAGAAGGGTCCGCAGGCTGATTCCGTCGCCATCATCTAAGGCGTAGGTTTCCCTGCTTCTCAGATCACCACCCCGGGGATGCCCTGGGGTGGTTTTCTGCGTTTCGTATTCGGTATCCGCGGGGTAATGGCGCGGTCGCTGGCTGGGGCGGCTGGCGACGTCTTAATGGGAACACAGATGAACACAGATAGACACAGATGCCCGCTACGCGGGCTTCACAGATAAGAATTGTTTTTTCTTATCTGTGTCCATTAATTCGCTGCCTGCCGTCTTAAATTGAATAACCGCGCCACCCCCGCTCACACCGGCAGCGTCACCACCGGCGGCGCCACGTCCGCCACCAGATCATCATCGCCCAACTGCACCGACTCGATGCGGTCCGCCCGCTTGACCACCTTGTCGGTAGAGATGCGAATCTGGCGGATGTCCTCCGACGCTTGGCCGAAATGCTTGTCCAGCGCCGCCACCCGGTCGTCCAGACGGGTGATATCGTCCAGCAGCGAGACGACCTCCTTCTGGATCACCCCGGCCTGCTCGCGCATGCGGGCGTCCTTCAGCACCGCGCGCACCGTATTCAACGTCGCCATCAAGGTCGTGGGCGAGACGATCCACACCTTGGCGCGGAACGACTTTTCCACCACGTCGGGGAAGTTGGCGTGCAGCTCGGCGTAGATGGCTTCCGACGGCAGGAACATCAGGGCGGATTCGGCGGTCTCGCCGGGGACGATGTATTTTTCGGCGATGTCACGCACATGCTTGAGGATGGCGGTGGAGAAAGCGCGGCCAGCGGCCACCCGTTCGGCCTCGTCCTTGGCATTGCGGATCAGGTGATAGCTTTCCAGGGGGAATTTGGCGTCGATGGCAATGGCGCCGGGCGGGTTGGGCAAATCCAGCAGGCAGTCCACGCGGCGCCCATCCCCCAAGGTGACCTGGAATTTGTAGGCGCTGGGTGGCAGCATGGAGCTGACGATGTCGTTGAGCTGGATTTCACCGAAGGCCCCACGCGCCTGCTTGTTGGACAAAATGTCCTGCAACGACACCACCTGGGCCGACAGCTCGGTGATGTTCTTCTGGGCGGCATCGATGACCGCCAAACGCTCGCGCAGATCGTGCAGCGAGGTGGCCTGACGGTTGGCAGCCTGCTGAATGCCGTCATCCATGCGCTTGCCCAGGGCGGCAAGGCGTTCGTCCACCGCGCGGGCGAGACTGCGTTCCTGAGCTTGCAGCCGTTCGGCCATCTGGGCCTGGGATGCCGCCTGACTGTCGGCCAGTTGGGCCAGCCGCCCGGTCAGGGCCGATTGGGCCTGAGCCACCTGTTGAACCGCGCGGGCCATCATCTCGTCGCGCAATTCCCCGGCACCGGAGCGGCCTTTCAGCAGGGCCATGGCGGCGATGGCCACCGCCGCCACGGCGATTGCCCCCAGAATCACCACACTCGCGTCCAAACCTTATCCCTCCGATGCCATGGTGCCGCCGTTTTCATAGCATAGAACGGGTGCCATGAAGACTTTCGGGAGAGCCTTGCCATGAGACGGCGCCTTGCCTTCGCCACCGCTGCCGCGCTGCTGCCCCTATTGGCCGCCGCCGGATTGGCCGACACCGTGCTGTTGCCGTCAGAGCGGGCGGGGCTGGCCCTGACCATCACCCAGGAGGACACCGCCTTGGTGCGCGACCGCCGCACCGCCTCGCTGGAGAAGGGGGCGCAGGCGCTGGTGGTAGAAGGGGTTGCGCGCCAAGCCCGCGACGCCACCGCCATGCTGTCGGCCCCTGGTGTCTCCGTCACCGAGCAAGGCTTCGATCTGGCCGGTCTGGATGCCGACCGCCTATTGACAGCGTCGTTGAACCGCGACGTCACCGTGGTATGGCGCGACGCCAGCGGAGCCGAGCGGGAAGAGCGCGCCAAAATCGTCGCCACCGGGCCGCAGCCGGTGTTCCAAGTGGGGGGCAAGCTGGTGGCGGGCACGCCGGTGCGCATTCTGTACGACGCCCTGCCGCCGGACATCCGCACCGCTCCCGCCTTCCACGCCAGCGTCACCGCTGACACTGCGGGCAAGCGCGAGATGGAACTGGCCTATTTGACCGGGGGCTTGAATTGGCAGGCTGATTACGTGGCCGAGCTAAGCGCCACCGACGACAAACTGGCCCTGTCCGCCTGGGCAACCTTGACCAATGCCAGCGGCACGGATTTCCCGCAGGCGAAGATCCAGATTATGGCAGGCGACATCAACCGTGTGGCCGATCAGCCACGGCCCATGCGCGCCGAGAAGATGCTGATGGCCGCCGCCGGTCCGCCGGTGCGCGAGGCGCTGGGCGGCTACCACCTTTATGCTCTGGCCCAGCCGGTCTCCCTGAAGGATGGCGAGCGCAAGCAGGTGGCATTGCTGCCGCCCGCCACCATCGCCGCCGAGCGCACCCTGATCCTGGACCCGCTGCCGCCCCATGCGTGGCGCGACCGCCAGCCCGACCAGCCGCCGCAAAATCCGATGGCGGTGCTGCGGCTGAAAAATTCCACCGGTGAGCCCCTGCCGGCCGGCATCGTCCGCGTCTTCCAGCGGACCAAGGATGGCGGCGCCACCTTCCTGGGCGAAGACCAGTTGAGCCCCACCCCCGCCGGCAACCACGCCCGCCTCAGCTTGGGCCGCGCTTTCGACGTCACTGCGCGCCGCACCCAAACCGACTTCACCCGCGTTTCCGCCGAGGTCACCGAGGCGGCGTGGGAGGTCAAACTTGCCAATGCCGGCGAACGCCCGGCCAAGGTGTTGGTGCGCGAATCCTTCGGCGGCGACTGGCTGGTGGTGGAGGAAAGCGCCAAACACAACAAGGAAAACGCCTTCACCGCCGCCTGGACGGTGACCGTGCCGGCCAAGGGCGAGGCGGTGCTGAAGTACCGGGCACGGGTTAAGGGATAGCGGGTTCCGCTTGACGGCTTGCCGCAGGTTCCATATGTCACGGACGATATATGTGAAAGGCATAGCGTCCATGGCCCTGCTCCCGATCCTGATCGCGCCCGATCCCAAGCTGAAGCTGAAGGCTGTCCGTGTGGCGGCGGTGGACGAGTCCATCCGCCGGCTGATGGATGACATGCTGGAAACCATGTACGCCGCGCCGGGCATCGGTCTGGCCGCGCCCCAGGTGGGCGTGTCCCAGCGGGTCATCGTGGTGGACATCGGCAAGGACGAAAACGACCGTCAGCCCGTGCGCATGGCCAACCCCGAAATCATCTGGGTGTCCGACGACGACACACCCTATGAGGAAGGCTGCCTGTCGGTACCCGAGCATTATGCCGCCGTGGTCCGGCCCAGCGCCGTCCGCGTGCGCTATGTGGATGCGCAGAACGAAATCCGCGAAATGGACGCCGACGGCTTGCTGGCCACCGTGTTGCAGCACGAGATCGACCATTTGGACGGAATCCTGTTCATCGACCACCTGTCCTCGCTGAAGCGCAACATGATCCTGCGCAAGCTGCTGAAGAACAAGAAAGAGGCGGTGCCGGTAAGATGAAAATCGCCTTCATGGGGACGCCCGACTTTTCTGTCCCCATCCTTGCCGCCTTGCTGGCTGCCGGCCATGAAGTCGTGGCGGTCTATTCCCAGCCGCCCCGTCCCGCCGGGCGCGGCCATAAGGAACAGCTGACCCCGGTGCATGCGTTCGCCGCCTCCAAGGGCATCGAAGTGCGCACCCCCAAAAGCCTGAAATCGCCCGAGGACCAGCAGGCCTTCCGCGATCTGAATTTGGACATGGCGGTGGTGGCGGCCTATGGCCTGATCCTGCCGAAAGCTATTCTGGAGGCGCCCCGCCTGGGCTGCCTGAACGTCCATGCCTCGCTGTTGCCGCGCTGGCGCGGCGCCGCCCCCATCCAGCGCGCCATCCTGGCGGGCGATACGGAAACCGGCGTGACCATCATGCTGATGGATGTGGGCCTGGATACCGGCGACATGCTGCTGACCGAACAGGTCGCCATCACGCCCGCCACCAACGCCAGCATGCTGCACGATCAATTATCCGAGATAGGCGCGCGCATGATCGTGGACGCGCTGGCGCGCTACCCCGAGCTGGACCACGTCAAACAGCCCGAGGACGGCGTGACCTATGCCGCCAAGCTGTCCAAGGACGAAGGCCGGCTGGACTGGACCCGTTCGGCGTCGGAGCTGGACTATCAAATCCGCGGCCTAACCCCGTGGCCCGGCGTGTGGTGCGATCTGAACGGCGAACGCCTGAAGGTGCTGGAAGCCGTTTTGGCGCCCGGCGCGGGCGAACCCGGTCTGGCGCTGGACGATGCGCTGACGGTGGCGTGCGGCCAGGGTGCGCTGAAGCTGACCCGCGTGCAGCGCGCCGGCAAGGGCCCCATGGCGACCGAGGATTTGTTGCGCGGTTTCGCCATCCCCAAAGGCACGCGGCTCGGCTGATATGCCCCGCTACAAGCTCACCATCGAATATGACGGCTCCGGCTTCGTTGGCTGGCAACGCCAGAATAACGGCCCCTCGGTCCAGGCGGTGGTGGAACACGGGCTGGCCCATCTGTACCGCGAGGACATCACCGTATTCGCCGCCGGCCGCACCGATGCCGGCGTTCACGCCACAGGTCAGGTGATCCATTTCGACGCACCCGGCACGTTACCTGCCGACAAGGTACGCGACGCGCTGAACTATCATATGAAGCCGCAGCCCGTGGCGGTGCTGGCGGCAGAGTTGGTGGACGACGAATTCCATGCGCGCTTTTCGGCGATCGGACGGTCTTACCTGTTCCGCATCTCCAACCGCAAAGCGCCGCCGACCATGGACCAGAGGCGGGTGTGGTGGGTGGCGCAAAAGCTGGACGCCGAGGCCATGCACGCGGGCGCCCAATTCCTGATCGGCCACCACGACTTCACCACCTTCCGCGCCACCGAGTGCCAGGCCAAAAGCCCCATGAAGACGCTGGACCGGCTGGACGTGGTACGAGTGGGCGAGGAAATCCACATCATCACCGCCGCCCGCTCGTTCCTGCACCATCAGGTGCGCAACATGGTGGGCACGCTGAAACTGGTGGGCATGGGCAGCTGGAAGCCCGAGGACGTGAAGCGCGCGCTGGAGGCCAAAAGCCGCGCCGCCGGGGGGGCAACCTGCCCGCCGATCGGGTTGTATCTGACCGGCGTGCGGTATTAGACTAGGTGGTTATCAAAATATACTACAACGCTTTGAGAACAACGTTGATGTCCGCGATTAACGGATCAATTTGCGACTGGTTCGCTTGCGTGCTTCTTCCGTAGATGTGATAACGAACTGGAGGCAATTTAGACAGCGGCTTTCCGACGTGGTTTATGATCGAAGCAAGCGTATTTCCATCTTTAACGTTTAGAACGCCTCCTCCACCCGCATCAGAAAACACTTCTCCGTGCTCTTTTTTTACGGAGGCCGCAATATTCTTGATTTCGTTAGCGTGGGACACAAAAGCTGCAGCCACGTCTTTTGTATTAACGCGGGACTTATTTTGGACAAATCGGTGGATTTTTGGCAGAGACAATCCTGCTGCGACTGCGTTGGAATGGAAGGCAAGGAATACGCTGTCTTCCAGGCCATTTTCTCCAATAGTAATTCCGAAGATTAATTTAAAGAGATTTCTAATGCCTCGTATCGAGGCTGCATCCGCTGTGCAAGGGACAATAACCCTGGTTGAGGCGAGAACCGCCATCTCTGTGTAATTTGCGAAGCTCGGGTTACAGTCGATGAAGTAGACCTGCTTCTTCTCCTGGGATTCCTTCCTTTGCTCAAATGAGCTAACCCGGAAAATGCACGCCGGTTGAGGGTGTAGCGTAAGCCGTTGAACGGATTTAGGATTTGGTTGTCGAAGCCTGATCCTGCCGCTCCCGGAGGCCACACCCGCCATGGTTGATCCTACGCTACCGCTCCCCGGCCTGTCACCCGTCTCCGGCAAGGCCGTTGTGGCCCGGTTCGACGGCGGCGAGCTTTCCTCGGATGCCGGGGTGCTGGCGCTGCGCGAGATCGAAACTCGCCTGGGCATCGCCGGGCGGCTGGCCTCCTGCCTTGATGATCCCCGCGCACCAGGGCAGACGGTTCACGGACTGGCCGAGATCATCCGGTTCCGGCTGCTGATGATCGCCGCCGGGTATGAAGACGGCAACGACGCCACCGGATTGCGGCGCGATCCGGTGTTCAAGATGGCGCTGGATCAGGCGCCGTCGGGCCGCAGCTTGTGCTCGCAATCGACCATCTCGCGGCTGGAGAACCTGCCGGACAATCGGGCGCTGCTGCGCATGGGCCGGGCCATGGTCGATCTTTACTGCGCCTCGTTC
>JACMLB010000435.1 GCA_014379805.1 Rhodospirillales bacterium
AGAACATGGGCTTGTAGAACAGCACATAGCCCAGCCGCCCGCCGAACACCACGCCCAGCGTCGCCCACACCAGGAAGTCGTCCACGTCGATGTCGCGCATGGCATGGGGCGGCTTGGATGCCAGGAATTTCACATAACGCCAGCCCAGCATCAGCCCGGCGATATAGGCGATGGCGTACCAGCGGATGACGATAGGCCCCAGTTCAATAGCGATGGGGTCGATGTGGGGATAGGCGATGGCCAGCATTTACCGATACCGATCCGGCTGGTCGAGGAAGCCCTGGACATATTGGGTGACGCCGTCTTCCAGCGAGGTGAACGGCTTGTCGTAACCGGCTTCGCGCAGGCGATCCATATTGGCCTGGGTGAAGTACTGGTACTTGTCGCGGATGGCGACGGGCGTGTCCTGGAACTTGATCTTGGGCTCCTTGCCCAGCGCGCCATAAACCGTGGACGCCAGATCCAGGAAGGTGCGCGCCGAACCGGTGCCCACATTGAAGATGCCGCTGACCTGGGGGTTGTCCAGCAGCCACATCATTACGTTGACCACGTCGCCGACCCAGATGAAGTCGCGCAGCTGACCACCATCCTTGTATTTGGGATTGTGCGAGCGGAACAGCTGATAGGCGGCGTCTTCCTTGGCGTGCGGATAGACCTGGGCGACCACGCTTTGTTGGTTGCCCTTGTGGTACTCGTTGGGGCCGTAGACGTTGAAGAACTTCAGCCCGGCGAATTGCGGCGGACGGCGCGAGCCTTGGGCGATCTTGCGCGCCACCCGGCGGTCGAACAGATGCTTTGACCAGCCATAGGCATTCATGGGGTGCAGCTTTGCCAGATGCTCCATGGACCAATCGTCATCGAACCCGGCGGTGCCGTCGCCATAGGTGGCGGCGCTGGACGCGTAGATAAAGCGCACGTTGGACATGGCGCACCATTTCCACAGCGCCAGCGAAAGCGAGAAATTGTTGGCGGCGATCTTATCGGCATCGGTCTCAGTGGTGGCCGAGATGGCGCCCATGTGGAAGATCACCTCGATGCTTTTGCGGTTGGCTTCCAGGAAGTCGAACAGCTGCTCGGGGTGGACGATGTCGGCCAGCTCACGCTTGGCGACGTTCTTCCACTTGTCGTTGGCCCGCAGGCGGTCGCAGACCACCAGCTTGCCGGCGCCACGCTCTTCCAGCGCGGCCAGAATGTTGGAACCGATAAACCCGGCCCCTCCGGTGACGACGATCATTGCGGCAGCTCCCTAAAAGCCTGGGGCCGTTATAGGACGGGGCGAAGGCGGGGGCAAGCGACCGGGATGGGGGCAGGCCTGTCGCGATGACGGGGGCATGCCCCCGCCCCGTTGCACAATCACTGCTTTCGTGTGTAAATTGCAAGACTCACTACCTGAAGATGCATGCACTCAGGGGGCGTCAATTCTGAAATTCAGCCAGGAGTTGGCTTATGTCTTTCATCCGTTATTTGGGCGTTCCCGTTGCCGCCCTGATCCTGTCCACCGCCATTCCGTCCGATTCCTTTGCCGCCTGCACGGCGGTTGCTGGAATTACCCCAAATGATGTGAATGACGCGAACTCTCTAGTTGAGAAGTCTGCTTCCAAACATTTGCGCAGGGCACACAAAGCGCAGAGATGCAAAATCGTCAAAGCGCTGCATGAAGGCGGGCGACTTTGTGGAGAGAATGAAAGCACCTGGCACGTCACGGTCCACGAGCTTGACATGCTTAATGGGGTGAAATTAGGCAGCACGTATCACGTCTTTAATCATAAAAATTCCAAAAACTTTTGGTGCACCACGCAAGGGGAATAATCACTATCGCGGGCAGGGGAGGCAAGGCGGCACACCGCCTTGCTTTTCTGCCGCCCGCAGCGGTACTCTGCGCTCCGCTCACCCCACGGATAGAGAGTCCCGCGCCATGCAGACCCAGAACCCCTTCTTCGATGATCTCGCCCGCATGGCCGGCGGTGCGCTGGGGGCTTTGTCCGGGCTGAAGGCGGAAGTGGAAACCCTGGTGCGCCAGCAATTCGAACGCTTCATGGCCGGCGCCGACATGGTGCCGCGCGACGAGTTCGAGGCGGTGCGCGCCCTGGCCATCAAGGCCCGCAGCGAGCAGGAAGACCTTGAAGTCCGCGTCGCCGCCCTGGAGGCCAAGCTGGCCGACCTTGCCGGTGGCGAAAAGCAGTCTTCGTAATAACGGCATCTTTTACCGATGGCATAGCCCATCAGTAAGGCGCGAATTGGCCATTTATCCACAACAAATCTGAAGTAGCGCCGGGATTATACTTGCGCCACTCGGCTTCCTGTGGCTAGCCTACCCTTTGTGCGCAGGGGGTAGGTCGGCCACTAAGCTTTGATTTCAGAAGCTTTGCAGGCTGGCCCTCGAAGCGATAGCCCAGCCATGGAGGGCGAAGGCATGTCGATGTCCCTCAACTACGAGGAAGAGCCCGCGATCAACCCTCTCGACCTTGTCGAGCAATTCGTTACCGCGAATGATTGGGCCTTCGACCGCCGCTCGGATGACGAGCTGGCGGTAGAGGTGCCGGGGCGCTGGTGTAATTATTCCCTATACTTCGCTTGGCGCGAGGATATGGGCGGGATGCACTTTACCTGTGCCTTCGACATGAAGGTGCCGGACATCAAGCGCACCCAGATCTTCGAATTGCTGGCCATGGTCAACGAGAAGCTGTGGCTGGGCCATTTCGGCCTGTGGGAAGACGAAGGCGTGCCCATGTTCCGGCACACCTCGTTGCTGCGCGGGTCGGCGGGTGTGTCGCCCGAGCAGATCGAAGACCTGATGGACATCGCCGTCACCGAGTGCGAGCGCTTCTATCCGGCCTTCCAATTCGTCATCTGGGGCGGCAAGTCGGCCAAGGAAGCCGTAGCGGCATCCTTGCTGGATACCGTGGGCGAGTGCTGAAAGGCTAGTTTTTCCCTTAATCGTCATGGCCGGGCTTGACCCGGCCATCCACGTGGATCAGTCCGAAAGCCGTTTGAAGCACTGTGCTTGCGGCACCGCGTGGATGCCCGTGACAAGCACGGGCATGACGGTATCGAGGAACATGCCTAACATCGCTGAAGGGGATGACACCGTGACCCGAGTGCTATTGGTCGGCTGCGGCAAAATGGGTTCCGCCATGTTGAATGGCTGGCTGGACCGGGGCATCGCGCCCGCCGGCATTGTGGTGGTGGAACCGGGCCAGACCGCCCGCGACGCCTTCGCCCCCAAGGGCGTCACCGTGGTGGACGACGCCGCCACCATTGCGCCCACCTTCACCCCCGACGTGGTGGTGCTGGCGGTCAAGCCGCAGGTCATGGCCGCCGTGGCCCCGGCTTACGCCAAATATAAAGACTCGGTATTCCTGTCCATCGCCGCCGGCAAGCCCATCGCCTTCTTCGCCGGGCTGCTGGGTGAGGTCGCCATCGTGCGCGCCATGCCCAACACCCCCGCTGCCGTGCGCGCGGGCATCACTGTCTGCGTGCCCAATGCCAAGGTGGATGCCCCCCGTCGCGCGGCCTGTCAGGCCCTGCTGGAAGCAGTGGGCGAGGTCGCGTGGAGCGAGGACGAAAGCCAGATGGACGCGGTCACCGCCGTTTCCGGTTCCGGCCCCGCTTACGTGTTCTTACTGGCCGAGGTGATGGCTAAGGCTGGCATCGCCGCCGGCCTGCCGGAAGACCTTGCCACCCGGCTTGCACGCGCCACCGTGTCGGGCTCTGGCGATCTGCTGCGAGCGTCTGCGGAAAGCAGTGAACAACTGCGTATCAACGTCACCAGCCCCGGCGGCACCACCGCCGCCGCCCTGGCCGTGCTGATGGCCGAGGGCAAAGGCTTCCAGGAGCTGATGACCGAAGCGGTGGCGGCAGCAGCGAAGCGCGGCAAGGAATTGGCCGGCTGAGAGCCCGGCTATTTCAGCGCATTCATCTGTTCGCGGATGACGTCGATTTGTTCGACCAGTTGCACGATGCCCAGCGCATCTTCCATGAGGCTGCGTTCGGCCATGAGGGCAGGCATCTCTTCCGGGGATGCCGCTTTCATGCGCGGATTCATGATCTCTTCGAAATGGGCGAACTGCTCAAGCGCATCGTCAAGCAGATCGTCCAGGCGTTTCCGCTCGGCGGCCAGTTGGTCCAGGATGGCTGCGGTGTCAGACACGTCTCCCCCCTCCCCGTTCAGTGTGCTTCGTCCCATGAGGGGCCGATGCCGGTTTCCACGACCAGGGGCACGTCCAGACTGGCGGCGGCCTCCATCACCTGCTTGACCAAGGCACGGGTTGCCTCGATCTCGGCGTCAGGAACTTCGAACACCAATTCGTCATGGACCTGCAACAGCATGCGCGCCGACAGGCCCGCTTTGGTCAGTTCCGCCGGCAACCGGATCATGGCGCGCTTGATGATGTCGGCGGCACCGCCCTGGATGGGGCCGTTGATGGCGGCCCGCTCGCCAAACGACCGGAGGGGGCCCTTGGCATTGATGTCGGGCACGAACACCTTGCGGCCGAACAGGGTGCGGACGAAGCCGTTGGCGCGGGCTTCCTCCTTGGCCTTTTCCATGTAGTCGCGGATTTCCGGGAAACGGGCGAAATAGGCCTCGATATAGGCTTTCGCCTCGCCGTTGCTGATGCCCAATTGCTGGGCCAGACCGAAGGCCGAGAT
>JACMLB010000436.1 GCA_014379805.1 Rhodospirillales bacterium
CTGCTTACCTTTTAGTTCGCCAATTGGGATGAAACCCGCCGGGTCAGCAACACTCTGCAATTTTGGGAAAAATGACTTGCCCCCCGCAATCGTCGGGGATTTTACGCAAACGGCAAGGGGGCCACAAGCCGGATTTGCACTGAAGGCTAGCAAGGTCTTGTATCTTCCAATCAATTTACCAACGCTGAATTATATGCTTGCACACCCCCAAACCCTTGTGTATGTTCCGCTCCCTCGCTGACCGGCAACGGTCATAGAGAAGCGCCCGTAGCTCAATTGGATAGAGCACCAGACTACGAATCTGGGGGCTGGAGGTTCGAGTCCTTCCGGGCGCGCCATTTTCTTTTAGAGAGTTTCTAGAAACGACCAAAAGCCCCGCCATTGTGCGGGGCTTTGTCGTTTCCGGGCCACACCGCCTCGACCCTCGCTAGGCCTTCAGCTCGGCAAACGCGGCCAGCGCTCGCTTGCGGGCCTGATCGTGGTCGACCAGCGGCACTGGATAGGTCTCGCCCAGCACCACGCCCGCTTGGCGCAACACTTGGGCCGGCGCACGCCACGGCTGGTGCAGCCATTTGTCGGGCAGGTTGGCCAGTTCCGGGCACCATTGGCGGACATAGCGGCCTTTGGGGTCGAACTTTTCACCCTGCAGCACCGGGTTGAACACGCGGAAGAATGGGGCGGCATCGGCACCGCAGCCGGCCACCCATTGCCAGCTGGCGGCGTTGCTGGCGAGGTCGGCATCCACCAGGGTATCCCAGAACCACGCTTCGCCTTCTTGCCACCGCACCAGCAAATCCTTCACCAGGAACGAGGCCGTTACCATGCGGACCCGGTTGTGCATCCAGCCGGTGGCCCAAAGCTGGCGCATGCCGGCATCGACGAGGGGATAGCCGGTGCGGCCCTGCTGCCAGGCGCGCAATCCGTCGGTATCGTGGCGCCATGCCAAGCGTTCGAATTCAGGGCGCAACGGGCGCTCGGGCAGATCGGGGCAGTCGTGCAGCAGATGGGCAGAGAACTCGCGCCAGCCCAACTCGGCCAGGAAGCGCTCGCTGCCCTGTCCCGGTTCGGCGGTCCGACGGATGGCATGGAAGATTTGGCGGGGCGAGATTTCGCCGAAATGCAGATGGGGCGACAGGCGCGAGGTCCCCGGTTGTGCGGGCACATCGCGGTTGCCCGCATATTGAGTCACGCCTTCGCTCAGAAATTCGGCCAGCCTGGATTGGGCCGCGGCCTCGCCCGGCTGCCAGGATTGGCGCAGCCCGCAGGCCCAATCGGGTTTGGTGGGCAGCAAGCCCCATTGGTCCAAATCCTCGACGGCAAGTGCGCCGCCCCATGGGCGCAACGTGGTGGGCGCCGGCAAGGGCGGCGCTGGCGGCGGGGCGGCAAGGCAGGCTTTCCAGAACGGGGTGAACACCTTGAAGGGCCGGCCCGATTGGCTGACGATGGCGCCGGACTGGAACAGCAACGCGGCATTGAATGATCGGGGCGTAATGCCCAAGGCCTTTAGCTCGGCGGCGATAATTGTGTCTTGTTGGTTGGCCCAAGGCTCGGTGCGGCGGTTCCACAATACGGATGTGGCGCCGGTTTCCTGGGCTAATTGAGGCAGCACCCGGTCCGCCGGTCCGCGCAGCAGCCGTAGCGGGGTGCCCAGTGCCGCCAGGGAGCGGCCCAAGGACTCCAAGCTATGATGCAGCCACCAGCGCGATGCCCCGCCCTCGGCCCATTCTCCGGCGGCTTCGGGCTGATGGATATAGATTGGGATCACCGGCCTGCCCGACGCCGCCGCTTCGTTCAGCGCGGGGTTGTCGGCCAAGCGCAGATCGCGGCGGAACCATAGAATGACGGGGGCGCTTTCGGGCGGCATGGCTTGTTCCTTTATCACCAGTCCCGCAAGGGTAGCATGGCGTGGCTGGCGCATTGCAAGACAGGGGGCGAAAGGCTAGGGTTTCGCCCATGCTGTCTGCCTCTGACGAATTCCTGATCGAGGCCGCGCGCGAGGAACTTTCCCGCTGCTGGCCCAAGCCCACCATCGACCGGCTGTGTGCCGCGCTTGACGCGGTGTTCAGCGTGGCCGAAGCCAGTTGGGCGTCCCGCCGCACCAATCTCACTTATATGCTCAGCAGCCCGGCCCCCGCCTGCAAGGCCGGTTGCGGCTGGTGCTGCCATCAGCAGGTGGGCGTGTCGGTGCCCGAAGCCATCCGGGTGGCGGTGCACATCCAGTCCCTGCCCGTCGATCAACGCGCGCCCATGGCGGCGCGCCTTGCCCAGGTGGCCGGGCGCACCCAGGGTATGACCACCGACGACCGTGCCCATGCCCGTGTCGCCTGCCCGTTCCTGGGCACCGAGGGCCGCTGCATGATCTATGCGGTGCGGCCGTTGCGGTGCCGGGGCCTGCATTCCATCGACGTGGATTTCTGTATCGCATGTTTTGACGATATTGAGGCCATGCGGGCTAAGCTGGCGGCAGGCCAGTTGAAGCCGGTATTCCTGGACACGCCGCAAGCCATCTTCGACAGCGCCCTTGCCGGTGTGCTGAAGGCTTTGTCCAAGGCCGCACCCAAAGCCGTGGTGTCGTTGGAGCTTGCGGTCGCGGTCAACGCCCTGCTGGAACAACCCAGGCTGGCCGAGCGTTGGCTGGCCGGTGCCCGGCCCGACCGGACGCTGCACCTTCAGGCGGAAATCCCCGTCTAAAGATGAAATCTTGTTCACGTAGGGCTCTACTCCATCGGCGCGGTCTGACTCCGCTGGAATTGAGCGCGGAAGGACGGTAAAGGTTAGGCCATGCATCGCTTTGCCAACCCAGCCCGCTTCATGCGAATCGCCGCTCTGGTCTATCCTTGGGCAGTCGGCGTCACCATCCTCACCCTCGGCGCCGGCCTATGGCTCGGCTTGGTGGGTTCGCCCGCCGATTACCAGCAGGGCGAGTCGGTGCGGATCATGTACATCCATGTGCCCTCTGCCTGGATGGGGTTGTTCTGCTATGTCTCCATGGCGGTCTGTTCGGCCATGGCGCTGGTGTGGAAACACCCGCTCGCCGATCTGATGGCCCGCGCCACTGCGCCCGTCGGCGCCGCCTTCACGTTCATCTGTCTGGTGACCGGTGCCCTGTGGGGCAAGCCCATGTGGGGCGCATGGTGGGTGTGGGATGCGCGGCTGACCAGCATGCTGATCCTGCTGTTCCTCTATCTGGGCTACATGGCCCTGGCCGACGCCTTCGACGACCCGCAGCGCGGTCAGAAAGCCGCCGCCATCCTGGCGCTGGTGGGCGTGGTCAACGTGCCGATCATCAAATATTCGGTGGATTGGTGGAACACCCTGCACCAGCCAGCTTCCGTGGTGAAGATGGGCGGTCCCAGCATCGACAAGACCATGCTGATCCCGCTGATGCTTATGGCCGTGGGCTTCCATGCCTATTGGGTCGTGGTGCTGATCCTGCGCACCCGGTCTGAAATCGCCGCCGCCAAGGTCCGTACCCTGCGTATGGCCCAGGTGCACGCAGCCGGCCAAGCGGAGTGATGTCCATGGATGCCTTGTCTTCCTTCTTCGCCATGGGCGGCTACGGCGGTTACGTATGGCCCTCTTACGGCCTCGCCGTTGTGGTGATGGTGGCCGTGCTGGTCTCCTCCATCCGCTCGGCCAAGGCGCGTGAGCGTGAGCTGGACCTGCTGCAACAGATGCGTCCCAGCCGTGCCCGGCGTCGGGCGACTCAGGAGACCAAAGCCTCGTGACCCGCAAGCAACGCCGTCTTTATTTTGTCGTCCTGGGTGTGCTGGCCGTCGGCGCCGCCGCCGCTTTGGTGCTGACCGCTTTGCGCCAGGACATCGTCTTCTTCTTCAGCCCGTCGGAAATCGTCGAGGCCAAGATCCCCACCGAGGGCCGCCGCATCCGCTTAGGCGGTCTGGTGGAGGAAGGCAGCGTCGCCAAAGAGGGCGCCACCGTGAAGTTCCGCATCACCGATGGTGCCCATGTGGTGCCGGTGGTGTTCTCGGGCCTGCTGCCTGACCTGTTCCGCGAAGGCCAGGGCGTGGTCACCGAGGGCAAAATGGGCAAGGACGGCACCTTCGTGGCCGCCGAAGTGCTGGCCAAGCACGACGAGAATTACATGCCCAAGGAAGTGGCCGAGTCTTTGAAGAAGACCGGGCATTGGCAGGGCGAGCAGAAAAAGTAGGCCGGGTTGTGGATGGCATAAATTGTCATCTCGAACGAATGTGAGAGATCTCGTCCTGGTAAGGCGGGTGCCGATCCTGACCCGCTGTACCAGGATGAGATCCCTCCTCCCGCTGGTTGTCGGGATGACTAAGCGAGACGTGTGGGTCTGCCGTCCATGACGGAAACACCAAAGGAACCTCAATGATTGCCGAGATCGGCCATTTCGCCCTCATCCTCGCTTTGGCGGTGGCGCTGTTGCAGGCGACCCTGCCGCTGATCGGCGCCCAGCGCGGCGATCCGGTGTGGATGGGTTTGTCCGGCCCCACGTCAGTGGCCCAGATGGTGCTGGTGACAGTCTCTTTTGCGGCGCTGACCCATGCCTATGTGACCTCGGACTTCTCCGTCCTCAACGTGGCGCAGAACAGCCATACCGATAAGCCCATGCTGTACAAAGTGGCCGGCGTGTGGGGCAATCACGAGGGCTCGCTGCTGCTGTGGATCACCATCCTGGCGGTGTTCGGCTGCGCGGTGACGGCGTTTGGCCGCAACCTGCCGCCGGGCCTGAAGGCGCGGGCCTTGGCGGTTCAGGCCATCATCACCGTGGGCTTCCTGCTGTTCATCCTGTTCACCTCGAACCCGTTCGAGCGGCTGGACCCGGCGCCCATGAACGGCAACGGCCTGAACCCGCTGTTGCAGGACCCCGGCCTCGCCTTCCATCCGCCCATGCTCTATCTCGGCTATGTGGGCTTCTCCATGGCGTTCTCCTTCGCCATCGCCGCCCTGATCGAAGGCCGCGTCGACGCTGCCTGGGCCCGTTGGGTGCGTCCGTGGACCCTGGCTGCCTGGGTGTTTCTGACCGGCGGCATCGTGCTGGGTTCGTGGTGGGCCTATTATGAATTGGGCTGGGGCGGCTGGTGGTATTGGGACCCGGTGGAAAACGCGTCGTTCATGCCATGGCTAGCCGGTACCGCCTTGCTGCATTCCGCCGTGGTGGTGGAAAAGCGCGACGCGCTCAAGGCCTGGACCATCTTCCTTGCCATCACCGCCTTCGGTCTGTCGCTGCTGGGAACCTTCCTGGTGCGCTCGGGCGTCATTACCTCGGTGCACGCCTTCGCCAGCGATCCGACGCGCGGCGTGTTCATCCTTGCCCTGCTGGTGGTCGCCATCGGCGGCTCCTTCACCCTGTTCGCGTTCCGCGCCCCCAATCTGAAGACAGGCGGCCTGTTCTCGCCGGTGTCGCGGGAAGGTGCGCTGCTGCTCAATAACGTGTTGATGGCGACCGGTGCCGGCACCGTGCTGCTGGGTACGCTGTACCCGCTGTTTGCCGATGCGCTGGATTTGGGCAAAGTCTCCGTCGGCCCGCCCTTCTTCAACTCGGTGTTCGTGCCGCTGATGGTTCCCATGGTGCTTGCCATGGCGGTGGGTCCGCTGATGTCGTGGAAGCGCGGCGATTTGGCCGGCGTGCTGGGGCGGCTCAAGATCGCCATCGGCCTGTCCCTGGTCATCACCGCCGCCACCTGGTTCCTGCAGGGCGGTTCCGCCGGCCCGTGGTGGGCGGCGGGCGGCATGGGTCTGGCGGCGTGGCTGTTGCTGGGCACGCTGGTGGATCTGGCCGAGCGTGTTCGCCTGTTCAAGGCGCCGCTGTCCGATTCGCTGGCCCGCGCTGGCCGGCTGCCGCGTTCCTATTGGGGCATGATGCTGGCCCATGGCGGCTTGGCGCTGTTCATCGCCGGCGCCACCGCGTCGTCGGCCTGGAAGGTGGAGGCCGTCCAGAGCCAGAAGATCGGCGAAGCCATCACCGTGTCCGGCTACACCTTCACCCTGAAGGAGGTCAAGGACGTGCCCGGCGCCAATTACCTCGCCACCGAGGGCATTTTCGAGGTGACCAAGGATGGCAAGTTCTTCGCCGAGATGCGTCCGGCCAAGCGGGTCTATCGCCAACCGCCCCGTCCCACTACCGAAGCCGCCATCGAGGGCACCTTCCTGGGTGACGTCTATGCGGTCATCGGCGACAAGGATGTGGTCAGTGGCGGCTATGTCACCCGGCTGTACTTCAATCCGCTAGTGCCGTGGATGTGGGTGGGTACGCTGTTCATGGTGTTGGGCGGTCTGACCTCGCTGACGGATCGCCGTCATCGCATTGGTGCGCCGACCCGCGCCCGCGCTGTTGCTCAAGCGGCCAAGGCTTAGGGGGAAACCATGCGGCGCCTACTCTTCCTGCTTCCGCTGGTGGGCTTCCTGGCCCTGGCGGCCATGTTCAAATGGGGCCTGGGCCACGATCCGCGCACCCTGCCCTCCATGCTGATCGACCGCCCGGTGCCCGAAATGGCCCTGGCCGCCCTGCCCGGCCGTCCTGCCGATAGCGGATTGAACACTGCCCATCTCAAGGGCCGGGTCAGTCTGGTCAATATCTTCGGCTCGTGGTGCATCGCCTGCGTGCAAGAGCATCCCTATCTGATGCAAATCAAGAAGTCCGGCATCGTGCCCATCTACGGCATCGACTGGCGCGACGATCCGGTCGAGGGCGCTCGTTGGCTGGCGAAAAACGGCGATCCCTATGACCGCGTCGGCATCGATCCGGCGCCGGGCCGCACCGCCATTGATTTCGGCGTCACCGGAGCCCCGGAGTCCTTCATCGTCGATAAGGATGGGGTGATCCGCTACAAGCATATCGGCCCCATCACCCCCGATAATTGGCAAAGCACCCTGCTGCCCATCATCCGGGAGCTGTCCAAATGAGGCGTTTCGTCTTAGCCGCCATGCTGATGGTGCTATCCGCGCCCGCGATTGCGGTCGATCCGTCCGAGATGTTGCCCGATCCCAAGCAGGAAGAACGCGCCCAGGATCTGGGCAAGGGCTTGCGCTGCATGGTCTGCCAAAGTGAATCCATCGAAGATTCCAACGCCGACCTTGCCAAAGACCTGCGCATCATCGTCCGCGAACGCATCGCGAAGGGTGAGACCGACGATCAGGTGAGGAAATTCGTGGTCGACCGCTATGGCGATTACGTGCTGCTGAAGCCGCCGTTCAAGGCCAGCACGCTGATCCTGTGGGTCGGCCCGTTTGTCCTGCTGCTGGCCGGTATCGTCGCCGTGTTCGGCTTTTACCGCCGCCGCGGCACTGCCGCCCCGGCCCAGCCCGCGCCCCTCACCCCTGAGGAAAAGCGCCGCCTCGACGCCCTGCTGAAAGACGGACAATGATTTGGGTAATTTTCGCCGCCATGGCGGCGGCGACCGTGGCGCTGCTGTTGGTGCCCATGCTGCGCGCCCGCCCCAAGGCGGCATCGCGCGCCGAATACGACCTGACCGTCTATAAGGACCAGCTGGTCGAAGTGGACCGCGAGGTCGAACGCGGCACCCTGACCGCCGATCAGGCCGACGCCGCACGCATGGAAATCCAGCGTCGTATTCTGGCCATGGGCGATGGTGGCAAGGAACAGGTTCGGCCCCGCCGTGTGGGCCTTGCCTCGGCCCTGGTGGCGGCAAGCGTTCCGGTGGTCGCCTTCGGCCTTTATCTGGTGCTGGGCCAGCCGTGGCTGCCCAACCAACCTTACTCTGCCCGCACCGACACCAACCAGATGCAGGATCAGGCCGGCCTGATCCAGGGCATGGTGGCCCAATTGCAGGCTCGCCTGGATAAGGACCCCAAGGACGGCAAGGGCTGGGCCATGCTGGGCCGGTCCTACCGCGTGCTGGGCGACACGGTTAAGGCTGCCGAGTCGTATAAGAAGGCAGCGGCGCTGCTGCCGGGCGACGTTCAGGTGCGCATGGAATACGGCGCCCTGCTGCTGGCCGAAGTGCCCGCCGGCGCCATACTGCCGCCCGACTTCGTCAACGTCATGCGCGAAGTCCTGGCCGCCGATCCCAAGAACGTGGACGCCCTGTATTTCCTCGGTGTGTCCGAGGGGCAGCTGGGCAACAACGCCAAGGCCCGCGAGCTGTGGACCCGTTTGGTGGTTCTGTTGCCCGAAGGCTCGGAAGACCGCGCCGAGGTGCAGAAGCAGATCGATGGGCTGAAATAGGGGGCACCTGCTAAGTGCGAATTGGGGTAATTCACGGGGCAGTGCCGTCGTCGGATAGAAAAAAGCCCCTCGCTGACTTGCGCGAGGGGCTACGATTGAAATTGCGAGCCTATTTTGAAAACAGCCAAAAAATGTAACTAACCACCGAACTCGTTACGAATCCGCTTAGATATGACAGCCAGGTGCTTTTCCGATCTCGCGTGATTTGCTTCCTGCGTAACGTCTCTGCTTGAGGCCCATGGTAGCGCTTGTCCAACTCAACCGCAAAACTCGCGAAATCGCCATAGAGATCGGCCAAATCTCCGACTGTCGAGTGGGAAGGATGCGATGATTCGGAATGAAGTAGCAGCTTACGTCTGGCCCGAAGTTCTGCGACCCTGTCGTATGCCTCCTGCGGCAATACAAAATTGTCATTCAACGCGTTAAGCCTTCGCTCGACCCTCTCTGCACAGGCCATAATGGCCAGCTTGAGGCAGTCGAGCGAAGCTCGCTTCAAGTGCCGATAGGCGCTGTTGACTTCAGACTTATAGTCCTCAGTATCAGCGCCGCTCTTATGAGCTTTCGCGAGGTGGGTGAAGGCGCCACGGACTTCGTTCAACACCTCAATGGGGAGTTGGTCAATCTCAGATACCGCAGCCGCCAGATATTGGGTGAGGTTATCACCGTAATACGCCAGCGCGCCCCCGATTTCCGAGCAGCTCGCGCCGTAGGGAGTCTGGAGGTCAGGGGGAGCTGATGGAGTTGAAGAGATTTCCGACATGCGCGTGCTGCTTGTCCATTGAGGCAAAAAAAGCGCCCCCAAGGGGGCGCCCCGTCAGTAATGTTTAGGATGCGTATTAAGCGTGGCGTAATGCATCGAGCCGTTGGTTAACTTCTTCCCGGGTGATAGTACGGCCAAGCATCAAATGTACGCTACCGCGCAGTTCCACCAGAGAGGAACCGGAAGCCTTCGGCGTGTCTTTGCGCGCGTCGAGATACTCGCCAGCGTCGGCGATACCGCGTTCCCGCAGAATCTCGCTGAGCGTCATCTTTTTTCCGAACATGGGCCAGGACCTTACGTAGGGCGTCGAAGAGAGATGCGAAAACAACTACTAGTCGATGCATAGTGGCTCCGTCCGGGACAAGGTGTCAACCGGACGAATGCGATGGGCGAGGTTTTTAGCCAAAAAAACCTGTTCCGTCAATCCCATTCGCATTCCACAACCTTAAGCAACATGCATTATTCCAGATAGTGTAGTCAATAACAAGAGCTTCATCAACATGTGGGGCAGCGCGTACGGTTGAATCCAATAGTCTGTCGCATCGGTGCGGGACAGGTGACCGTCAGCGGGGGGAGGCTGCGCCCACGAAGTGGTTGAGCAGTTTCGCTGGGGAATCTTAATACTCCCATCTGCTACCCCTACTCCAGCGCCTGCCTTAACGCCGCCGCCATGGCCCAAGGCGATAGCGGCAAGGCGGCGGCCAGCAGGCCGGCCAAGATCAGCAGATGGGGTTCCGCCGAACGGCCCTGGATGGCGGCGTCGATGGCGCCGACGCCGAAGATCAGCACCGGCACGTAAAGCGGCAGGATCAGCAGCGACAGCAGCACGCCGCCGCGCCGCGCCCCCAGCACCAAGGCGGCGCCGATCCCGCCGATCAGGGACAGGATGGGGGTGCCGATCAGCATGGTCAGCATCAGCGTGCCGAAGCCGTCCGCATTCATGTGCAGCAGCACGGCCAGGATGGGGGCGGCGATCAGCAGCGGCAGGCCGGTGGTCAGCCAATGGGCCACCACCTTGCCCATGACCACCACTTCCAGCGCGATGGGCGTCAGCACCAGCAGTTCCAGCGAGCCGTCCTCGTAATCCGCCTGGAACAATCGGTCCAGAGACAGCAGGGACGCCAGCAGCGCGGTGACCCACAACACGCCGGCGGAAACGCGCTCCAGAATGCCGGATTCGGGGCCGATGCCGAACGGGAACAGCACCACCGTCAGCACGAAGAACGTCACCACCATGACGCTGTCCGAGCCTTGGCGCAGGGCCAGACGCAGATCGCGGCGGATGATTTCAAGGAAGCGGATCATTCGTCTACTTCCATGGCGTCAGGGGTGAATTCGTCCAGGTGAAGCTGGCGGGCACCGGGCAGATCCACGTCCTGATGGGTGGACAGCACCACCATGCCGCCCTTGGCCCGGTGGGCGGCCATGACCGCCTCCAGCACCTTGATAGAGGCGCGGTCCAGCGCGGTGGTGGGCTCGTCCAGCAGCCACAGGGGCGACGGCGCCGCCAGCAGGCGGGCCAGATTGGTGCGGCGCTTCTGACCGGCGGACAGCATCTTGCCGGGCACGTCGCGCAGATGGGACAGGCCGAAACAGTCCAGCGCGTGTTCCACAGCAAGGGCGGCGGTGGTGCCGGCTGGTTCGTGCAGCCGTGCCCAGAAGCGCAGGTTTTCGGCCACCGACAGCACCGGCTTGATGGCGTCGTGATGGCCCACGTAATGGGTGCGCGC
>JACMLB010000437.1 GCA_014379805.1 Rhodospirillales bacterium
CGCTGTGGAGGCGCCGGGCCTCCGCTTCCGACAGGGCCAGCGCCGGGATGTCGTCCAGCGCGGTCTCGACAGGAAGCAGATGGGACCGAAGTGCGGGACCTTGCCCGGACTCTCGGAACTTGTCCAGGGGAATCGAATTGCTCTCGTTGAACGGTCCGCAGGCGGTTCGGCGCAGCACAACGATGTGGCCGACCGTGCCCAAAGCCAGCGCTAGGTCGCGCGCCAGCGAGCGGATATAGGTGCCCTTGCCGCAATCCACCTCGAAATCCGCATGATCGGCATCGGGCTGGCCGACCAAACGGAAGCCGTCGATGCGCACGATGCGGGATTTCAACTCAACCGTTTCGCCTGCGCGGGCCAGATCATAGGCGCGCTCGCCATTGACCATGATGGCGGAATAGGCCGGCGGAACCTGCTGGATGTCGCCCAGGAAAGCGGGCAAAGCGGCAAGGATTTGCTCGGTGGTGGGACGGACGTCCGAGGTGGCGCAGACCGCGCCTTCCATGTCGTCCGTGGTGGTGGATTGGCCCCAGCGCACGCGCCATTGATAGGTTTTGGCGCCGTCCATCACATAAGCCACGGTCTTGGTGGCCTCACCCAAAGCGATGGGCAAAATGCCGCTGGCCAACGGATCAAGCGTGCCGCCATGGCCCACCTTGGCCGCACCAGTGATGCGCCGCACGGCGGCCACCACCTGGGTGGAACCGATCCCCACCGGCTTGTCGATGGCCAACCAGCCGTCGATGGGGGTGCCTTTGCGCTTACGAGCCATGGGGAGCCTTTCTTGTCGGGCTATCGCCCGAACCCATCTGGGGCATGCCCCAGACCCCCTTTGATTTATTGAAATAAAAGAAAGAGAGGTTCGGAGGCTTGCCTCCGAGCGGGGCCGGGGCAGCAGCCCCGCACAGGGTTATTCGCCGTCGTCTTCGCCGTCGATGCTATCGGGATCGAACCGGCGCTCGAACTCGGCATCACCGCCCAGGTCGCGGCGGACTTGCGGAAGGCGCAGCAGGGCGTCGATCTTGCTCGCCTCGTCGAAGCTGACGTCGGGCTCGAACGACAGGTTCGGCACGGCGCGCAGATCGACCATGCGGGCGATTTCGTGACGCAGGAACGGGCGGGCGCGCTTCAAGCCGGCCAAAATGCCCGCCACTTCGCCGCCGCCCAAGGGGACGACGAAGACGGTGGCGTTCTTCAGATCGGGGCTGATGCGCACCTCGGTCACGGTGATGGCGCGACCCTGAACGTCAGGGTCGCGAATCTCACCGCGCTCGATGATGGTGGAAAGGACGTGACGCAACTCCTCACCCACGCGCAACTGGCGCTGGGTGGGAGGCTTATTGCCCTTGGGCATGACTGTGTCCTCCGGCGAAGGGAAGGATGGCGGCGAAAGGGAGGGCGGGAAGCCGGGTCCTTTACAGGACGCCGGCCACCTCTTCCACTTCGAAGCACTCGATCATATCGCCGGCGCGGATGTCTTCGTAATTGGTGAAGGACATACCGCACTCATAGCCCTCGCGCACTTCCTTGACGTCGTCCTTGAAGCGCTTGAGCTGGGCCAGACTGCCCTGATGGATGACCACGTTTTCGCGCAGCAGGCGAACACCGGCGCCGCGCTTGACGATGCCTTCGGTGATCATACAACCGGCGACCTTGCCGTGCTTGGTGATGTTGAACACCTCGCGGATCTGGGCGTAACCCAGGAAGTTTTCCTTGAGCGTCGGCGCCAGCATGCCCGACAGCATGGTGCGCATGTCGTCGGTCACGTCGTAGATGATCGAGTAGTAGCGAATGTCCACACCATCGCGGCGGGCCATGTCGCGGGCCTGCGGGTTGGCGCGGACGTTAAAGCCGATGATGAGACCGCCCGAGGCCTTCGCCAGGGTGATGTCGGACTCGCTGACCGGACCAACGGCGGCGTGCAGCACGCGCACCTTGACGTCGTTGTTGCCGATCTTCTCGACCGCCCCGATGATCGCCTCGATGGAGCCCTGAACGTCGCCCTTGACAACGATGGGAAGCTCTTTGGCGACGCCGGATTTGATGGCCGAGAACATCTCTTCCAAGGTGCCGCGCTGTGCCAGCTTGGCGCGGGTTTCGCGGTCCTTGCGCTGGCGGTAGCCAGCAATTTCACGGGCGCGGGCTTCGTCCTCGACGGTGACGAAATCGTCACCGGCGGCAGGCGCACCGTCCAGGCCCAGCACTTCGACCGGAGTCGACGGGCCGGCTTCCTCGACGCGGTGACCCTTGTCGTCGTTGAGCGCACGGACCTTGCCCCATTCGGAGCCGGCCACGAACACGTCGCCGACGCGAAGGGTGCCGCGCTGAACCAGCACGGTGGCCACGGGGCCACGGCCCTTTTCCATCTTGGATTCGACCACGGTGCCCTGAGCGCTACGCTTCGGGTTGGCCTTCAGATCCAGAACTTCGGCCTGCAGAAGGATGGTCTCTTCCAGCTTCTCAAGGTTCAGGCGCTGCTTGGCCGACACTTCCACGGTCAGCACGTCGCCGCCCAAATCTTCGGTCACCAGGTCATGCTGAAGCAGTTCCTGGCGGACCTTGTCCGGATTGGCACCGGGCTTGTCGATCTTGTTGATGGCCACCAGGATCGGCACGCCGGCCGCCTTGGCATGACGGATGGCTTCCACGGTCTGCGGCATGATGCCGTCATCGGCAGCAACCACCAGCACCACCAGATCGGTGACCTTGGCGCCACGGGCACGCATGGCGGTGAACGCCTCGTGACCGGGGGTGTCGATGAAGGTGATCTTGCCGCCCGAACGCATGTGCACCTGATAAGCGCCGATGTGCTGGGTGATGCCGCCGGCTTCGC
>JACMLB010000438.1 GCA_014379805.1 Rhodospirillales bacterium
CTGGTCCGCCATGGCGACATGCTGTTCGCCAGCATCTATCTGGGCGGCCGCCCCATCTCCATGTACCGCCACGAAACCGAGGGCGGCACTGTTGAGTACTTCAACGAGAAGGGCGAGAGCATCAAGAAGGCCCTGCTGAAAACTCCGGTGGATGGCGCCAAGATCACCTCGGGCTTCGGCATGCGCAACCACCCCATCCTGGGCTTCACCAAGATGCATAAGGGCGTGGACTTCGGCGTGCCCACCGGCACCCCCATCCAGGCTGCCGGTGACGGTGTGGTTGAGATGGCAGGCTTCAATGGCGCCTATGGCAATTACGTGCGCCTGCGCCACGGCAGCGGCTATGGCACCGCCTATGCCCATATGAGCCGCATCGCCCAAGGCCTGAAGACGGGCAAGCACGTGTCCCAGGGCCAGATCATCGGCTTCGTCGGTTCCACCGGCCGGTCCACCGGCGCCCATCTTCATTATGAAGTGCTGCAGGGCAACGCCCAACTGAACCCGCTCTCGGTGAAGATGCCCACCAACGTCAAGCTGGCCGGTCGCGACATGGACCGTTTCCGCATGACCAAGCGCGAAACCGACACCTTGCTGGCCAAGATTCCCCCGGCGACGCGGGTTGCCGCCAATGCGGTTAAGCAAGGCGCGCTGACGAATTAGCGTAGCGCATAGCGCTTCGGCCTGATCCAAGCGAGATCAGCCTAAAATCCACGATGTGTTTTGGGAAAAGTCGGCCGGGGTTCCCGTTTGAACAGGAACCCCGCGCCTTACGGCCAGTACCCCTGGGGGGGGGAGGGGGGACGGAGCACCGGCCGGTCTTGTCTGTTTGGGCGTTGCACCCTTAAGGCGTCTTCTAACACGCACCATCGGGCGATGCAAACCGGGATACGCACACAAATCCAGATAGCTATCATGCGTGTGCCGAGACCCTGATTACTCGCTTCGGTTTAGTCGACCAAAACCTTGTGGCCGTCGATCAGAAGATGACCTTCCTCGGCAGAGATTCTGACGGTGTCGCCGTCGGCGATCTTCCCTTCCAAAATCAGGGTCGCCAACGGGTTTTGCAGCGCCCGCTGGATCACCCGCTTGAGCGGGCGGGCACCATAGACCGGGTCGTAGCCTTTTTCCGCCAGCCATTCCCGTGAGGCCGCGTCCAAATCCAGGGTGATCTTGCGATCCGCCAGCAGTTTGAGCAGGCGGACCAGCTGGATATCCACGATGCCGGTCATGCTGGACCGGCTGAGGCGGTGGAACAGCAGGATTTCATCCAGCCGATTGAGGAATTCCGGCCGGAAGTTCTCGCGCACCACCTCCATGACCTCGGCGCGCACCTCGGCGGAATCATGGCCCTCGGCCTGATTGGCGAGGATGTCCGAGCCCAGATTGGAGGTCAGCACGATCAGCGTGTTGCGGAAATCCACCGTGCGGCCCTGGCAGTCGGTCAGACGTCCGTCATCCAGCACTTGCAGCAGCACGTTGAAGACGTCGGGATGGGCCTTTTCCACCTCGTCGAACAGGATGACCTGATAGGGTCGGCGCCGCACCGCCTCGGTCAGGGCGCCGCCTTCTTCATAGCCCACATAGCCGGGCGGGGCGCCGATCAGGCGTGCGACCGAGTGCTTTTCCATGTATTCCGACATGTCCATACGGACCATGGCGCTTTCGTCGTCGAACAGGAATTCCGCCAGAACCTTGGTCAGTTCCGTCTTGCCCACGCCGGTCGGCCCCAGGAACAGGAACGAGCCGATGGGCCGGTTGGGGTCCTGCAGACCGGCGCGCGCCCGGCGCACCGCATTGGCCACCGAGACCAGGGCTTCGTCCTGGCCGACCACCCGGGTGCGCAGGCGGTTTTCCATGTCCAGCAGCTTTTCCCGCTCGCCGGCCAGCATCTTGTCCACGGGAATGCCGGTCCAGCGCGAGACCACGGCGGCGATCTGTTCGTTGCCCACCGCTTCCTTCAGCATGCCGCCTTCGGCGCTGTCGGCTTTCGCCAGCTTCTGTTCCAGTTGCGGGATCAGACCGTATAGCAGCTCGCCGGCCTTTTCATAGCGGCCTTCGCGCTGGGCCTTTTCCGCCTCGTTGCGAGCTTGGTCCAACTGTTCCTTCAGCTTGGTGGACGAGGCAAGCTGGTCCTTTTCCGCCCGCCACTCGGCGGTAACGCGGGCGCTGTCGGCCTCCAACTCGATCAGTTCGTCCTCCAGACGCTCCAACCGGTCGCGGCTGGCGGCGTCGGTTTCCTTCTTCAACGCCTCGCGCTCGATTTTCAGCTGAACGATACGGCGGTCCAACTCGTCCAGTTCCTCGGGCTTGGAATCCACCTCCATGCGCAGACGCGACGCCGCCTCGTCCATGAGGTCGATGGCCTTGTCGGGCAGGAAGCGGTCGGTGATGTAGCGGTGGGACAGCACCGCCGCCGCCACCAAGGCCGAGTCGCTGATACGCACGCCGTGGTGCAGTTCGTACTTTTCCTTGATGCCGCGCAGGATGGAGATGGTGTCTTCCACGCTGGGCTCGGACACGAAGACCGGCTGGAACCGCCGGGCCAGGGCCGCGTCCTTTTCCACATGCTTGCGGTATTCGTTCAGGGTGGTGGCGCCGACGCAATGCAGATCGCCGCGCGCCAAGGCGGGCTTGAGTAGATTGGAGGCGTCCATGGCGCCCTCCCCCGCCCCGGCGCCCACCAGGGTGTGCATTTCGTCGATAAACAGGATGATGTCGCCGTTGGACGAGGCCACCTCGTTGAGCACCGCCTTCAGCCGTTCCTCGAACTCACCGCGGAACTTGGCGCCGGCGATGAGCGAGCCCATGTCCAGGGACATCAAGCTTTTCATCTTGAGATTCTCGGGCACGTCGCCATTGACGATGCGGATGGCCAGGCCCTCGACGATGGCGGTCTTGCCCACGCCGGGTTCGCCGATCAGCACCGGGTTGTTCTTGGTGCGGCGCGAAAGCACCTGAATGGTGCGGCGGATTTCCTCGTCGCGGCCAATCACCGGGTCCAGCTTGCCTTCGCGGGCGGCGGCGGTCAGGTCGCGGGCGTATTTCTTCAGCGCGTCATAGGCATCCTCCGCCGACGAGGAATGGGCCTTGCGGCCCTTGCGCACGTCCTCGATGGCCTTGTTGAGGCCTTGGGGGGTTAGACCGGATTCCGACAGAATGCGGGCCGATTGCGTACCGGCGGCCATGGACAAGGCGAGCAGCAGGCGTTCGGCGGTGACATAGGAATCGCCCGCTTTCTCGGCCATCTGCTCGGCCTGTTCGAACACGCGGGACAGCTCGGTGGTCAGGTGGACGCCGCCAGCGCCGGGGCCTTCCACCTTGGGCTGCTTTTCCAGCTCGGCCTCGGTAGCCGCCAGCGCCTTCTTGGGGTCGCCGCCCGCGGCGCGCATAAGATTGGCGGCCAAACCTTCCTTGTCATCCAGCAGCACCTTCAGCAGGTGCTCGGGCATCAGGCGTTGATGGCCGCGCCGCTGGGCCAAGGTCTGAGCCGATTGGACGAAGCCCTTGCAGCGGTCGGTGTACTTGTCGAAATCCATGTGATCCTCCCAGGCGACAGGATTTCCCGCCCCAACCAGCGGCAGCGGAGAAACCCCTCACGGAACGCGGATTAATATGGACGGGTTTTGGCAAGGCGCAACGTCCCCGGCAGAGAATGCGTACATTTTGTGCAGTGCAAAACAATGAACAACTTTAAGCCATGCATCTCCAAGATTGGCACAATCGATATCTTAATCTCCACAATATAGGTACGGTTGAAGTTAAAGTATAAGCAGGCCAGTATCATCCCATGTTCAGGGTGGTTGGCAAATATGTGTAGCTTCAATAACCATTGCGAACGCGCACTGCGCAATGTCCACCGCCCATCCATTGGTCCTGCGGGTCAATGCGGCTGTCCTCTGCCTCATGCGGTGGCCGAGATCACCTTCGCCAGAGGCCATAACCTGTTCCACCAAGGCGACCCGGTGCGCGGCGGCTTCAGCCTGACCGCGGGATTGGTGGCGCTGGAGCGGGTCAATGAAGATGGCGAGATGGTTATCCTCAAGGTGCTGCGCGGTGGGGCGTTCTTCCCCTGCGCCGATTTATTCACCGACGGCCTGCACGCCGCCGGCGCCCGTGCATTGACCGACGTGTCCACCTGCTTCATTCCCACCGACCGGCTGATGGCCTCCATGGCTGACCCAGCTATCCGCGCGTTGATCCTGCGGCGCGGCGGCGAGGAAGCCCGCGAGAGCGAAAACGTCATCTTCCGTTTATGCGTCGCAGATCTAAGCGAGCGGATCATGGCGGTGCTGCGCCAGTTTGCCGAGACCGAGCACCGCAATGACGACGGCAGCTTGGTGCTGACTTTGCCGCTGTCCTGGCGCGACGTCGCCGCCATGGTCGGTACAAGCCCCGAGGTTCTCAGCCGGACCCTGCGTAAGCTCGCTGAAACCGGTCGGCTTTCCTTCAACGGGCGGCGGGTGACGCTGTTCGACGAACTCTCCCTTCCGAGCAGGGTTGATGCCGGGGCCAGTTATGCCCACCCCCATGGACATGGCGTCACTGGCCCGAATCCTGCGCTTTCCCGTTAAATCCCTATCCGCCGAGGATTTGGAACGGATCACTCTTGTGGCCGGGCATGGCCTGCCCGGTGACCGCCGCTTCGCCCTGGCCCGCGCCGAGACGTCACCGCCCACGGAACCACGCTGGTTGCCGAACGACCAACTGCTGACCTTGTCGCGCTTTCCCCGGCTGGCCCAATTGGACACCAGATTGGACGGTGAGCGTTTGACCATTCGCAGGCGTGGACGGGTGGTGCTGAGCACGGATGTGGGCACGGTCCATGGCCGTTCGGTAGTCTCGGCCTTCTTCGCCGCCTTCCTGGCCGGCGAATGCTTTGGTCATCCCCGTTTAGTGGAGTTTGCCGACGGCTTCGGCGACACCCCGCTTCCGCGCCTGTCCCTGATGGGCGCCGCCACGTTGGACGAGGTCGAACGGGCGGGCGGGCGCCGCCTGGACCCTGCAGAACTGCGAGCCAATCTTGTGCTGAAAGATTTGGCCCCGCGTTCCGAGCAACATTGGATTGGGCGACGACTGCACCTGGGTAACGCCGTGCTGGCGGTCACTAATGCCGTAGAGAGGGTGATATTGCCCGAGTTGCACGGCAGCACCTTCGGACATGGACATCTGGGGGTTTGGGCCGAGGTGGTGACGGGCGGGGACATCCGGCTGGGTGACGAAGCGAGCACTATCTTAACGAGTGATATTGGATCGACTGACAACCATTTGCCTACTACCATGGATTCTCAGCAGCGCCGGTCGAACGCCGGCAATCTAGTATGAGGAAATGATAATGCGACTCGGAATTTTGGGGGCGGCTGCCCTGTGCATGACTTTGGCCCATGGCATCGCTTCTGCCAAACCGCTGGAGGCCTCTCGGCCCAACGCCACGACCGCCTTGACCAACACCTATTGGTACGTGCCCACCGCCTATCTTCCGGCCCTGCGCTACGATCCAAACACCGGAACGGGCGCCGCCATATCGGACCAGACAGTCTGGCGGATCACGCACTCCGCGGACGGCTATTTCTGGGGCGACACCGCCGCAGTCTTTTCCGGCGACAATGCGGGGGCGGCGGGCAAGGCGCCCTCTTGCAGCAAGATGGTGGGGACGCTTACCCCGTCCGGTGATGCGCTGATATCGTTCGTCAACTCGCGGTCCTCCACCACGGGGATCGGCCGGTTGAAGGACATGAAAGGCGAGAAGGTTTTCCAGATGCAAATGAGCGCCGGTGAAAAGACCATGACCCTGCATTGGGCCGACATGGCCCGCTGCCAACCGGGCCAAGCCTGTTGGAGCAAACTGCCCGGGTCGGATTTGGGGATAGAGGCATTCCTGGCGCAGTGCGACGCGCAATAATAGGCGAAGCTTCCGGAACACCACCGGCTTCCCGGATCGGCACTGCGCCTCGGCCAGGATGACGAGGTTTGGTGGCCTTGCGAGGACTGTCCCCGCTATTCCGCGATGAACCATAAAAAAAAGCCCCCGGCTTGCACCGAGGGCTTTTTCGTTGATCTGGCGAATTGCTTATTAAGCCTCTTCGGCCTCGAC
>JACMLB010000439.1 GCA_014379805.1 Rhodospirillales bacterium
ATCAGCGAGGGCAGGGCCAGACACATTCTCTCAACTCTCCGCTTGGGCGGCGATCCACGCCTGACCCAAAGACAAACCGGGATCGCCCGGCGATACCTTGATGGCCGTCAACGGCACCATCCCACGCTTTTGCAACGCCGGCACCAGCCCCGCCACCAGCACCTTGTTGAAGAAGCAGCCGCCGCCCAACGTGACGGTGCGGCTGCCGGTGGTCTCCGCCGCCCAGGCGCACCATTCAGCCAAGGCGGCAATCAGGGTGCCGTGGAACAGATTCGCACCAATGACCGCGTCGGGGCAAGAGGCCAGCCGCGCCAGCAATGGGGCAAAATCCAACACGCCGCCGGTCAGGCTCCAGCCGTCGTCCATGATGGTCGGGGCGGTGACCATGGCTTCCAGTGCCATGGGCGCCTCGCCTTCGAAGCGGGCGATGGGCAGGACGTTCAGCAGCCCGCAGGCAGCGTCGAACAACCGCCCGGCGGAGGATGTGGGCGGCGAGTTCAGGCCCTTGTCGAGCACGGTTGCCAGCATGGCGGCAGGCTTCAGGTCGGGCCAGCGATTGGCGATTTCCGCGCCGCGCCCTTGTCCATGCAACACGGCGGCGGCCATGCGCCAGGGCTCGCGCGCTGCCACATCGCCGCCGGGTTGGGCCAGCAAGGCCAGATGGCCCAGGCGGCGGTAGTCGGCACCCTCGCAATACAGCAGCTCGCCGCCCCAGGATTGGTTGTTGGGGCCAAGGCCGAAGCCGTCCAGGGACAGGCCGATGACCGGTGCGTCATGGCCGTGCTCGGCGGCGATGGCGGCGGCGTGGGCGTGGTGGTGCTGGACGGGGACGGATGGGATGTCCAAGCCTTGGGCGAAGCGGGTGGAGTGGAAATCGGGGTGCAGATCGTGGGCGACGCGCACGGGGGTGATTTTTAGTTCAGTGACCAGCGCATCCACTGACGCCTCGAAGGCGGCGATGGCGTCGGGTGTGCCTAGGTCGCCATGGACAGCCGACAGGTATGCGGTGGCGTCCTTGGTCACGCAGATGGTGTTTTTCAGGAAGGCACCCACTGCCAGGGTTGGCGGCACGGCGCGGGGCAGGGCAACACAAACCCTCCCCCCTTGCGGGGGAGGGAGGGGCCCGCCGCGTAGCGGTGGGAGGGAGAGGGGGGCTTTGGCGCCGCCGGAGTCTCCCCCCCTCTCCCGCTCGCTTTGCTCGCACCCTCCCCCGCCAGGGGGGAGGGTTTGGTCAGGCGTCCTCATCCCAAACTAGCCTTCGCCGCCGCCAGCTTGGCTTCCAGAGCGGCAATACGGCCCGTCACGGCGCGGCGGCGGCCTTCGGTGATCCAGGCCAGCCACTCATCCATGCCTTCGCCCGAGCGGGCCGAGACTTGCAGCACCACGATGTCCGGGTTTACGCGCTTGGCGTTGGCAATGCAGGCTTCCACGTCGAAATCCAGATGGGGCAGCAGATCGGTCTTGTTCAGGATCATCATGCCGGCGGCATGGAACATGTCGGGGTATTTCAGCGGCTTGTCCTCGCCCTCGGTGACCGAGAGGATGGCGACTTTATAGGCCTCGCCCAGATCGAAGGCGGCGGGGCAGACCAGATTGCCGACGTTTTCGATGAACAGCACCGAATCATCGGCGGGGGCCAGACGCTCGCAGGCGGTGGCGACCATGTGGGCGTCCAGATGGCAGCCCTTGCCCGTGTTGATCTGGATGGCGGCGGCCCCGGTGGCGCGGATGCGGTCGGCGTCATTGCTGGTCTGCTGGTCACCCTCGATGACGGCCACGGGGAATTTGCCGCCCAAAGCCTGGATGGTCTTGCACAGCAGCGTGGTCTTGCCCGAACCGGGGCTGGACACCAAATTCAGCGCGAAGATGCCCTTATCGGCGAAAGTGCTGCGGTTCTTCGCCGCCAGGGAATCGTTCTTCCCCAGAATGTCCTGCTCGATCTGGATGATGCGGCTTTGGCTCATGCCGGGGACGTGCACGCCGGCGATGCCGTGGCCGTAATGGATGTCGTGGCTGTGCCCATGATCGTGGTCGTGATCATGCGGGTGATCATGGTCGTGGTGGTGACCATGGTCGTGGGAATGTTCCACCTTGGCATCGCCGCAGCCACACACCGTGCACATCATTCCACCTCTAGCTCTTTGATCCGCATCTCTTCGCCTGCGGTGACGGCAAGGCCGAAGCCGCCGCATTTGGGGCAGGGGTCGAACCGG
>JACMLB010000052.1 GCA_014379805.1 Rhodospirillales bacterium
CCGACGCCGCCGCCCAGGCCGCCGATGCGGCCGAGGCCACCGAGGCGGCCATGCGCGGCCTGCTGGACGTGGCGTCGCGCATCGGCAAGATCGGCCAGACCATTGAGGCCATCGCGCGCCAGACCCGCATGCTGGCCCTGAACGCCACCATCGAAGCCGCGCGCGCCGGAGCGGCGGGCCGAGGCTTCGCCGTGGTGGCGGAGGAAATCAAGAAGCTGTCCGAGCAGACCAGCCGGGCCACCCACGACATCGCCGCCTCTGTGCAGGAAGCGGTCAGCGCCACCAACAGCGCGGTGGACACCATCCACCACACGGTGTCGGCGGTGTCGGGCATCAATCAGGTGGCCTCGGAAGTGCGCGTCGCGGTCGAGGCGCAGACCGCGTCCACCAGCACCATCGCCGCCCATGTGGGCGAAGCCGCCTCGGGCGCCAAGGCCGTGACCAGTTCGGTCAACAGCGCCATCGAAGCCCTGAGCGTATCGTCGTCGGCTGCCGGCGAACTCAACCGCTCCGCCGACGCCCTGGCCGCCAAGGCCACGCACATGCGCAACGAGGTGGACAGCTACCTCGCCCGCCTGCGCGAGGGGTAACGAGCCGTGCCGCATCGCCCCGTCGGTGCGGCACTTTACTTCGTCAGAAAAATCCCGATTCAGCAACAACCACTTCGCGTAATCTGGCGACATCCGGCACGGTTGGGACACCACCTGACACAGCTCGGACACGCAGACCCGCCTCACCGGCCCGTTCAGCAATCGGTCGCCGGCTAATTTTGCGCGCATAGACACGCTTGTTTTCCCCCATTGGTGGATATACACAAGGGTCCAGCAAATTCAGGGACCCTCATGCGCACACTTCTCGCCCTCATCCGGCCAGAGCTTTGGGCCATCGTTTTTTTCAGCACGGCCATCAACGCGCTGATCTTCGTGGTTCCGCTCTACACCATGCACCTTTACGACAAGGTGCTGCCCAGTCACTCCATTCCCACACTGGTCAGCATGACCATCGTAGCGGGGCTGCTGGTGGCGGCTTGGGGGGCGCTGGATGGGTTGCGGTCGCGGGTACAGATACGGGCGGCTGGGGATTTGGATACCAATCTGGCCAACCGGGTGTTCGGGGTGGCATGGTCCGTCTGGTCAGCAATCCGGGTGATGGCTCGATTCAGGCGTTTAGCGACGTCAAGGAATTGCGGTCCTTCCTGACCGGCCCGGCCCTGCCCGCCTTTGTGGATGCGCCGTGGGCCATTCTGTTCCTGGGCGTGGTGTTTCTGCTGCACCCGCTGATGGGCGCGGTGTCGCTGGTTGGAGCGCTGACCCTGATCGGTCTGGCCTTGCTGTCGGACGCCCGCACCCGCAAGCGCTTGGCAGAGGCCAGCGGCCTGTCCGGCCAAGCGGAGATGTTCGTGGGCTCGTGCGTCCGCTCGGCAGAGGCCACGGCGGCGCTTGGCATGCTGCCCGGCATCCGCAAAGTATGGTCCGAGCGGGCGGGCGCGTCTCTGCTGTGCACGGACACCGCCACTGAAACCGCCGCCGCCATCATGTCCTCGGCCAAGGCGGTGCGGCAAATTCTGCAAATGCTGATCATGGCCGTGGGCGCCTGGCTGGTGCTGGAGCAATGCATGGGCCCCGGCACCATGTTCGCCGCCGCCATGCTGGTATCGCGCGCCCTCTCGCCGGTGGAGCAAGCGCTGGGGGCGTGGCGCGGCTTCGTCTCGGCGCGCCAAGCATCGGCCAGACTGTTCAGTCTGGTGGCCCAGGACCCGCCGGCCCTGCCGCCCGCCCCGCTGCCCCGCCCGGACGCCCAATTGGTGCTGTCCCGGGTCACCGCGCCGGTGCCGGGAGGAAACGTGCCGTTCCTGCATGGCATCGAGCTGAGCGCCACCGGCGGCGAGGTGCTGGCCATCGTCGGCCCCAGCGGAGCGGGAAAATCGGTGCTGGGCCGGGTGCTGGTCGGATTGATCCGCCCGCTGGCCGGTGAAATCCGCCTGGGCGGTCTGGACATGGCCGCCACACCGGCAGAGCTTCGCGGACGTTTCGTCGGCTACCTACCCCAGGATTTGCAGTTGGTGGACGGCACCGTGCGCGAAACCATCGCCCGCTTCGACACCGCGCCAGACGAAGACTCCATGGTTCGCGCCGCCCGCCTTGCCGGAATGCACGAGCTGGTGATGGGGCTGCCACGGGGCTATGACACTAAATTGGGGGTGGGCGGCGTCACCCTGTCGGGCGGGCAGCGGCAACGGCTGGCTTTGGCCCGCGCGCTGTATGGCGAGCCGCCGCTGGTGGTGCTGGACGAACCCGATGCCAGCCTGGACGCCGAGGGCAGCGCCGCGCTGCAAGACTGCCTGCTGGCGCTGAAGGCCGAGGGCCGGGCCATCGTGGTCATCAGCCACCGCCCCAATTTGCTGAGTATGGCCGACCGCATCGTCGAGTTGATCGGCGGACGGGTGCGCGTCCAAGGCCCGCGTGAGCAAGCCCTGGCGGAAATCCGCGCCCGCTTGCGCGGCGAACGGCAGCCCGAGCCCGTGGGATCCAAGTCATGAGGCTGATTCATATATCCACCCTTGATGGCCGCCGTTCGCGGGAGCCAATCGTCTCGGGCATGGTGCTGATCGCGGTGCTGATGGGCGGCTTCGGCACTTGGGCGTCCCTGGCACCGCTGGCGCGGGGCGCGGTCGCCCCCGGCAATATCATGGCCGAGGGCCACCGCAAGGCCGTGCAGCATCTGGAAGGCGGCATCGTCGCCGAAATCCTGGTACAGGACGGCGACGCGGTCACTGTGGGCCAGCCCCTGATCCGCCTGGATGGCGCCCAGGCCCATGCCAAAATGGCCTCGCTATCGGGCAGCCGTGACGCCCTTGCCGCCCGCCTTGCCCGGCTTGAGGCCGAATACCGCGACAGTCCGGCCCTTGTCATGCCGACGCGGTTGGAGGACCGCGACAACCGCGCCCAAATCGCCGAATTGTGGGACGCCGAGCACCAATTATTCGTCGCCCGCCGTCAGGCCTTGCAGTCGGAACTGGGCCTGATCGAGCAGAAGCGGCACGAGGAAAATGGCCGTATCAAGGGCCTGGAGTCCCAGGTGACGGCCAACCGCCTGCAATTGCGCCTGACCCGCGACGAATTGGCCGATCAGCGCCAATTGCTGGAAAAGGGCTTCACCCGCCGCCCCCGCGTGCTGGATTTGGAACGGCGCGAGGCCGATCTGGCTGGTCGCAGCGGCTCGCTGATGGCGGACATTTCCCAGGCCCGCATGCGCATCGCCGAGGCAGGGATCGAGGGCATGAAAACCCGCCACGCCTTTCAGGAAAAGGTGCTGGCCGATTTGCGCGCCACCCAGGATGAGACCGCCAAGCTGGACAAGGAACTGGACGGTCTGCGCGACGTGCTGTCGCGGCTGGACATCCGCGCCACGGTAACCGGCGACGTCCATGATCTGAAGGTGCGCACCGTGGGCGGCGTGATCGCCCCCGGCGATGCCTTGCTGGAAATCGTTCCCGCAGGCGGTGCCCTGGTGCTGGAAGCCCGCATCTCGCCCACGGACATCGAACACGTGTCCGTGGGAACACCGGCGGATGTGCGGTTCACCGGCCTGTCCCAGCGCACCACGCCCACCGTGACCGGAACCGTGTTCACCGTGTCGCCGGACGTGATGATCGACAAGGCCACCAACCAGCCCTATTACCAAGCCCGCCTGCGCGTGGCCGAGCCGAACACGCGCGGCTGAACGGCATCGCCCTGCACCCCGGCATGCCCGCTGACGTGGTGCTGAAGGCGGGCGAGCGGACGGTTCTGGAATACATCTTCGAACCGCTCACCGCCGCCTTGGCACGCTCGTTCAAGGAATAGGGCTAGTGCATCGACTCATTCAGAAGGTGCAGGCAGGCGGCTGAGTTTGTCGAAGATGGCGTCGGCGGTTTTGGTCCAGACGAAGGGCTTGGCTTGGCCGTTGTGATTTCGGATGTAGCGGCGGATTGCGTCCTCCAGATCGGCAACCGACTTGAAGATGCCTCGCCCCTTCCATTCGCCGCATATCGAGCGGGCGCGATCGGATGAGGAGCGGAAATATCTCATCACCCACCATGCCGAAACCATTATTGAATGCATGCGCGCCATGCTGGGGGCGGACCTCACCGACAACATGGAAACTGTACTGCTGCACTGCATCTGCACGATCTTGCAGGTTCGCGGCGGCAGCCTTCTCGATCTTCAGGAGATGGTGGCGCCAAGGAAGAGGCCGAGCGGGAGGCAGCAGCACCTCATTGAGATCGGTCTTGGTTCGCTGTTTGCGAATCATCGAGACTTTTTCAAGGAAGCTTTTTTTTCCGACTACTACACCAGCACCCGCAACAGCGTTTACGCCCGGCTCAAGACCCTGACGACCAATGAGAACTTTTCCCGTTGCCTGATTGGGCGAAACACCATTGACCTGGAACGCGCCCTCGACAGCCCGTCAGTGCTGGTTTTCAATCTTGCCAAGGGTTTGCTGAAGCCTGATCCCTCGCGTGCGCTCGGATGCCTGATCCTCGCTTCGCTTCTGAGCGCGGTTTACTTCCGCCAGTGGCGATCCAAGGGAGGGCTCGTTCCGGTTCATCTATTCATCGATGAGACGCAGAATTTCATCTCCGATAGGATCAAGGAGACGCTGGCCGAGGCGCGGAAGTTCGGCCTGCACCTGACCCTTGCCCAACAGATCATCGGGCAGGAAATGGACACGCAGCTTGAGGAAGTCGTGCTCGGCAACACCGACGTAAAAATCACCGGCCCCGCCGGCTACAAGAGCGATGCCAAGTTCGCCCGCGAGACCGGGGTGAGCCTGGAGGAATTGCAACGGCTCGGGAAATGGCAGCTCTTCCTTGCCGCCGGGGCGGCGCTGAGGGTGCCGTTGCGGACATTCGATCATTTGGTGGGCGACCGGGCCTGCCTGTCGCCGGAAGGCTGGCAGAGGCGGAAGGCCCGTCAGGTCACGCGCTATTACCGCGAGGCCGGTGACGAGCCTATGGTGGCGCCGTCGGCTCCGGAGGACTCTCTCCAATGGGAACCCCTATGATGCCCCAGGAACCAACGCCGGCAGCAATCCGCATCCTTGAGGCACTGGTCGAATACCAGTACCTCAATAACTCGCTGGTGGAGATGCTGGGGATTGCCACCAAGCGGACAGCCAGGGACAAGCTGTTTCCCACACTTCTGGGGCGGGGCTTGGTTGCGTGCCGCAAGTTCGGATTCGTGCATGGGCGGGGATCGATCGAGCACCTGTATGGCCTCACCGCCGCCGGGGCGCGCTTCGTGGCCGAGATGTGGGGCGACGATTCCGACAGCATCCCCGTGCCGCGTGACCTTCAAATCGTGCGGCAGGATCATGACCACCGTTTGGCGCTCATAATGGTCCACATCCGGCTTGCCCAATGGATCGAGCAGATTGACGGCCAGCTCATCGCCTTTGACCGCTATTTCGGCCGCGTCCCGAACCCGGAGCCGCACCGCCGCAGCCTCGTAAGTGCAACCACGATTTTTCATCGGGACGGCAAGCTGACCCCCGACGCAATCGCCAAGTTCGAGGCCGGCGGCAGCACACGGCTGGTCGCCATCGAAATCCATCACAATGAACGAACGGGCCGCATCATTGAGCAGCTTGAGGGCTATCTGCCAGCCATCCGGGAGCATGCCTTCAACGTTCGGTACCAGCACCTCACCCCGCCCTTCGTGCTGTCGGTGTTTGACAAACTGGGCGCCCTGAAAGCGACAAAGGCTCGCTTTCTTGCCCACCCAGAGCTTTCCAAGATAAAAGGCGGCTTTCTGTTCAGCTCGCTCGCGGCAGTCCGGGACGGGATTGCAGGCGGCTGGCACTATGCGGACGATGCGCCCGCTCCCATGTTCAAGGCAGCAGCGGACGCTGCCTGAAGTCGCTATCTCCCTGGGGGTATGGTTCGCTCGCGTTCCCGCTGGGCCATGAGTTGGTTTTGACTCCTTGGGAGGCGAAGAGTAAAATGACCGATGTTCAATATAAAGAAGCAGACTGCACTTATTTTGTTAGCGAATTGCGCCGACGCGACAATGACTCATCTTAATAATTCAATTGAAATCTCATGAAAACTCCTGACCATCGCAGCCCCCCCCCCTAGCACCCCAATCAGCACCTCAAAAGGCGGAGGATCAAACTCCGTTCGATGAGATGCAAAAGCGGCTTGCCACGCAGATTGCGGAGACTTCTGCCGTCACACCGGCAGAAACTGGAGATTCTTCCGTGTCGGAAAACACACACCTCCTTGCACTGCAAGCGCAGTACCGCGATCATATTTCCGCTCTTAATCAAAATTCCATGACTTCTATTCCATTTGATCTTTCTCAAATCTACCAAGATACTGCTGATATCAAGGAATTGACGGATCAGCTAGCCGCCATTATGCACCGGGCTGACGCCCGGCCTTATGGTCAGTCCGACAACTCGCCGTCAGGTTGCGCTTGGGCGTGATGCCTCGCCGCCAGCCTGAGACGGCGACGTTGTGTGTGGCGGGGGCTGTCTGGTTGGGGA